>JABCTJ010000264.1 GCA_018238375.1 Candidatus Thorarchaeota archaeon | reverse complement strand
CACACCGAAACTATATGACTGAAGTGCTTGCTACAGGTGAAGAGATGACAACGAGAAGAATGTCTATTGCTGAGCTGCTGGAGAAATCTGAGCATCCAATGACTGCGCAGGACATCTGCAGTATTCTCGACATAGAAAGCCGATCGATTGTGTACGAAGACATTGGGCATATCGCAAAATCTGTGAAGAACTCCGGAAAAGAGGTACTAATTCGACCTGCAAGCTGCGGAAAGTGTGGATATGTCTTCTCAAGTCGCAAGGTGGCAAGCAGGCCTTCGAAGTGCCCCAAGTGTCGTTCTCAGTGGATATTGCTACCGGGTTATCTCATCCGTTCCAAGCGCTAATCAGTCCTCAAACCGATGTACTTTCTGAATGCCAGCCCCTTCATGCTTGATGTCGGAAACCCTAGTCACTACGAAATCTGACAACCCATACTCTGCCTCCTCAACATAACCATGAAGAATGACCTTCATGCCAACCCGAGGTAAGAACTGTTTTCGATCCATGACCTTAGCGGAGAGCCTGATGCTATACGTCTGTGTGGTAGATTCGTCCTGAACGACGATTGTCGTGGACCCATACCATCTTTGCGCACTGATTCTTGTTGTAGTGCTGCGGCCAATCTCCCGTATGATTCCCCTTACAACAGTCACGGCTAACTCACATCCCAGGGAGCGATAATCGACCCGTACCGACCTCCACCCCCAGCCACATAGCCTACTGAACCATCCCTATATGATTCTATCACGTGAGCAATCCGCGAGTTGAATGCCCTCAACGACTCGATAGGAGTTTCAGTCAAGATTACAGTTTCAGGACCGAAGGCCTCTCTCATGCTTTTGTAGGCGCTCATGACTGTCTTAGACTTTGTCGAGCGTACACCAAGTCCAACAGAGATTACCTCTAGCAATGGAGGGATGTGAAGGTAGGGCGGCCGATGAAGTGGCGAATAGCTTTGGCCATCGCCTAGCATGAGCGCGCGGTCTCTTACGCCAAGCCTCAAACGTTTGCCATCAGCAGGACAGCGCACATTCCTCTTGTGTATGTCCTGGAGCAACCGCATCTTCTCACCACTCGTCCTGCAGTGGATGTAGATGTTGATATCATCGAATTCCGGATGGTCGGACCCGGTCTCAAGGACCAAAGTCCTTCTACAGGATGAACAGAATGATAGGTAGTACTTACCGAGGCGCGGGTTGAAACCAACATTTAGAGTTGGTTTGCGGCCCTTCTTCCTTAGAATAGCAAGCCTCAGTTCTTCAAAGGTTGGTGCTTTCATCAGGAATCGAACAAATTCCCTGCCAATCTTGTCGGGAGTTGGCGAATGTGCATCGCTGGAAGTGATGTATGTCAGTCGCCTCAGCTCAGGAATGCAGTCAGCAATCTCCGTATCCGCAGAGAGTCCGAGCTCTAGGAAGTGGATATTCGGCGTTTCATCTCCGTAGCAATCTTTTAGGCTGTCATGTTTCCCCTCTCTGAAGATTGACCTAAAAGGGGTGAACGCGTGTGCAGGTCCGATGAGACCACCAACGTCTCTCACCATTCCGGCTAGCTTTTCTCCGCTCACATTGACCCGAGGACGCCCACCCCATTTAGCATCAAGATTTGGGGAATGTGGATGCAAGGCGCTCCGTAGGTTTTCCACAGACTCAAAGTCAGGCAGAATGACAACATGATGAATCGCCTCTTCGTCCTCAATTTCCACCGTTAGAATGAACGCAACTGAACCTGTCGTCAAGATCCCATTCTTCTCCTTTAGATGAGTCCTAAGATGGTCAAGCCAATCGGGCTGAGTTGCATCTCCAGTGCCTAGAACTGCAAGACCCTTCTCGATTGCACCCTGTGTAAGCGCGGGTATAGTCATGTGTTTGCTTACGCCTATTGAGTGAAGCGAGTGTATGTGCAGGTCAACGTCGTATTCTTCCATGCGCCACATCTGTCTCCTCAGATGTTCACGAGGACCTTCGTCACATTTGGTTGATTAGCATGCTCAAAAGCCATGGCACCTTCCTCGAGAGTGAATTGTTTGCTGACCAATCGATTTACCTCGATTCTGCCTTTTGATAGCATATCTAATGCTCTGTCGTAAGGACCTCTACTGGTACCAACGATTCTGATTTCGCGGTTCACAATCTCAGTGGTATTAATCTGAACACCGTTACCGTGCATGCTTTTGAGTGCGATTGTCCCGCGGTTCCTCACGATTTCGAGTGCCATTATGAATCCGTCAGGAGTGCCTGTAGCTTCAACTACTAAGGCCGGGCCCACTCCGGAAGTGGCTTCCAGAACTGCCTTTTTCCAATCCGTTTCTGTCGTGTTAATCGTGTTTGTTAAGCCAAGCTGTCTTCCGAGGCCTAGTTGGTAACGATTGCGATCCAACAAGAGCACATTGGCACCGGTTGCGTCATATATCTGAGAGATGAGTAATCCTAGCTTGCCACTTCCCAAGACTAGGACAACTTCCCCAGACCCAACCGGAGAGTCTACTTGAGTCTGAATGGCAGAAGCCAAGGGCTCGACAAAAGTGCCAGCTACCATATTTACACCTTCAGGGAGTAGATGGACCAGGTCGGCAGGTACACTAAGGTATTCTCTCAACCCGCCGTCTGTCGTGATTCCAAGAGTCTGCTTCGTGATACAGAGATGCTTGAGGTGATTCTCGCAGTACCAGCAACGACCGCAAGCCAGATCTACTTCAGTGGTTACCATTGCTCCCGGTGTGAACTCGGGCACGGAGCTTTCGTGGACAACTCCAGCAATTTCGTGTCCAAGGATTATTGGCAGTGGTGTGCTAAAGTCGCCTTTCCAAATAGCAAGGTCAGTACCACAAATCCCCACTGATCTGACCTCTATTCTCACATCTCCGGGCATAAGTGGCGTGATAGGTGTGTCAGCCACTTGGAGACCATCACGCGTTAAGACAAGAGATTGCATAGTTGTACCCTCACCAAGGAAAGTGATTCCCCACCTGCACAATAAACCCTTCGATTATGTTGAATCTGAGACTGCTGCGTGAGTGCTTGCAGGGAGTTTCACTTATCTGGTGCCGATATTAGTAGATTCTGTGAAAAAGGAGGCCAAGGTTAGTGGTTCGCTTTGGAATTGAGTTGGTGCCTGACAAGCCAATAGACAAGATAGTTCATTGGGCCAAGCTCGCTGAGAAGAACGGTTTTGATTTCGTCTGGCTCACAGATCACTATAACAATCGCAATGTATGGTCAACATTGACAGTCATTGCTTTAAACACGAATAGAGTCATCATTGGTCCGGGGGTTTCGAATCCATATCATATGAGCCCAGCTCTTTCGGCGTCAGCAGCAGTCACTCTCAATGAGATAAGTAACGGACGGGCGGCAATAGGTTTCGGTGCTGGAGATAGGACTACACTCAACAGCATCGGCATCGATTGGGTTAAGCCGGTTTCAAATGTTGTTGAGTGCATAGAATGTGTCAGAGCACTAACGGAAGGACGAAGGTTCACACTAGACGGGAACGCCTTCAAGATTAGTGGAGCAAAACTGAGTATCGTGAAACGCAAGGATGTACTAGATGACAAGGGTAACCCGGTGCTGAAAGATGGGAAGCCTATCAAGCGTGGACCGAAGATACCTATCTATGCAGGAGCGCAAGGGGCCCAGATGCTAAAGCGTACTGCTATGGTCGCTGATGGAATTCTCATCAATGCTAGTCATCCGAAGGACATCAAGATCGCTGTGGAGAAGATAAGAGAGGGAGTCGAAGAAGCAGGTCGCGATCTATTCGATATCGATATCGGGGTGTATTCAGCGTGCAGCATCGGAGAAACGTATGACGAAGCATTGAAGGGGGACTTGAAGACTGTCGTTGCATTCATAGTTGCTAGTTCCCCAGAAGTGGTATTAGATAGACATGGAATTGATGCAGATTCCTGCAAGCGTATCAGGAAACTCCTTGGGGAGGGTAACTTCAAGGAGTTGCCCAAAGCAATCTCTGAAGGAATGCTAGAGGCATTCTCGATAGTTGGAGATAGTAAGCAATGTATCAGTCGCATGGAGAGCCTATTGAAGGCTGGGATGACTCAAATGGTAATAGGCTCGCCCATAGGGCCAGATAAGTCAGAAGCCATACAACAGATTGGACGTGATATCATCCCACACTTCAAGGCAATGTAACTCTGTGATACTAGTTCATACTCAACTAGCTTGGCAACTCATAGGGGAAGGAAACCCTTTTGTGAGCGAAATCACGAAGTCGGATGGTCAAGACATGCCCACTCTTAGCCTAAAAAAGCACGGGACCGGCATAGCCCTAGAGTATGGTAAAGTAAAGCTGGCACTTGACACCGGAGTGCAGGGTGTAACAACTCTTCTTTCTCATTCACACACAGATCATATTGGCAGACTTAACCGAGCGAATCAAGTCATTGGAACCAAAGGAACCTTTGATACCTATTCTGCGCGAGGAGGAAAACTACCTGCTAACCGAATCATTGTTGAATATCAGCAGATGACAGTTCTTAATGGAGTCAACATCACGGCTATCAATGCAGGACATGTGCTAGGCTCAACGATGTTCCTGATCGAGTTTGACGACGGCCTGAGAGCGTTGTTTACAGGAGACTTCAATGTTGTTGATAGCATTGTGCACGAACATGCTCGTCCCGTTAAGGCGGATGTACTGATTACTGAAGCAACATATGGTTCACCGTCTTGGATTTTTCCAGACAGAATCGAAACACATGAAAACATCCTGAAGGCCGCCGCCAACTGCCTTGCTGAAGGGGTCAACCCGATATTTAACGCATACTCGTTGGGAAAAGCCCAAGAAGTAATCGCTCTTCTCCAAGGTCGGGGGATACGTGTGGTTTCAGGAAATCGTAGCATTGACCAAGTATGCAAAGTATACAACCGCCACGGCTTCGACCTAAAACAGGTTCCCATCACTTCAAAAGACCTCGGCCATCTGATTGAAAGGGGCTGCGCAATCGTGACTTCATCACCTCGACATACTGAACAGCATATTCGCAGGACGCTTGGGAAGATGGAGAGCAGAGCAATTATGGACAGAATGAGACCTTACTCTCTTTCAGGTTGGACGCTTGGAAAATTCAGACAACGCGGTTTCCCTTTAAGCGCACATTCTGACTATCTAGGACTGTTGGAATTCGCCAAGGGAGTTGATCCCAAGGTCGTCTACTGTTTCACAGAAAACGCGCGTGAGTTCTCAGGGCATCTTGCAACGGTGGGGTTGAATGCAGTGCCACTGGAGTAGGTGAATAATTTGTTAAACGAACTCTCTGAATTGGTTGAACCTGTTCATGCTGAATCATTCTTCTCGGTATCCAGGACAGGAGAGATACACGAGAGACTCTCCTACGAGTATGCTGACGCTGAAGGATACTATCGAAAAGTAATTCGCGATCAGAATCTCCTAACAAAGGAAGTTGAGAAACTGGCTTCGAACATGCAATTCTATCTCGATAAGGAGCGTGTCGAGATTAACGATGAGAAAGTTAAATCCAAGGTAAACATGTGTGACATCTTTCCCAAGGGTGCAACAGAGGTAGTCGCAGTTATTTTTCTCATAGATTTTACAGGCAAGTTCAAGCCAAACACAAACAAGATTGTCACTTGGCTCGAGGCGGAAACCGCACCTTATGACTTTGAGATTCAATGGCGTTTTCCTTTGGGGACACGCATTGTCGAGATTGATACGTTACTTGAATACGATATCTACGACGATATAGTGACGCTATGGGCTACTGAAGGACAAGATGTCGGAGGTTATGAACGCATGGAGTTCGTGCTGCCGGAGGTGTCGCTTGATGCAATTTAGCGACTTGCTCGGTATCATAGGGCTGTCATTGGTCGCTCTGGGCGTCCTAGCCATTCTTCTGGGCGTGATCTTAATGATGCGTCAGTCAGATCAAGGAAACACAGAGGTCCGGAGAGAAAGCAAGGGCATAATCCTATTGGGGCCAATACCAATCGTCTGGGGATACGGGAAAAAGGGGTGGGCCATAGCAATCATCATGGGGATAATACTCGTCCTTGCGTGGTTCGTGTTCCGTGGTTAGTCAATATGGCGTATTCTTGGACATTATATCGTCGAATGTGGGTATTACCTATGGAGTACGAAGCCTCATAGATACAGAATAACTCTGTCTATTGGAGACAAACTCTCATGATATTCAAATGCAGAAACTGCGGTGACACATCAGCTGACATCGATATGGTACTCGATGGCACATGCCATTGTGGATGTACCCACTTCCAGTTGGCTTCTGAAGACTTACCCGGAGTATCCAAGGAGATTTCACAGAAAGAGCAGATACGAAGAGACCTACATCTCTGGGTAGACCTCAACCTAGATTCTATGGGGTCAAGTGACATCGGAAGTATCCGAGTCGCTTTCGAGTGCGAGAATCCAAAGATGACTTGAATGCGTGAGTTCTACTATTCTGGCGTTTTCGATTTCAGGGGGCGTTCTATTCGGGAGATTTGCCCCTCTATCTCTTCATTAATATCGGTCTCGCCAGCAACGGCAGCGATTCTCTGGACTGCTTTAAGATTGTGAATTAAAGTGTCCAACCATGAAAAGAGGTCTCCAGGGTACGCCCACAGCTCGTATTTCTCATGTAATTCTTGGGCAATGCCTGACGGGTTAAGGCCCTTCTTTCTGGCGTCCACAATCAATCGACCCAGCTTGATGCGACCGTGGCTGCACTCTGGGAAATCTCGACAACCGCATCCAAAGAAATCCAATGTCCATCGTCCGAACAACTCAAACACCCACTTCGGAAGCCTAGTGGCACCTCCACGTGGTTGCCTCATATCAGTTAGGTCTGCAAACACGCCCGAGAAAAGGCGCGTAGGCATATGGGTCCGAAATGCTGAATTAACTTCGCTCTGAAGCTTTGGACTGAGATAGACATTTTCGAAGGGGTCAAGCAAGATGGCGATATCGAGCACATCCATTGAGGTCACTTGCTTCTGAACCTCAAATCCAGATGTAGGTGTTAGGAATGACACTGACGTTGCCCGTCCTAGCGGAGTCGGATGTGCACCACCTTCGCGAACACGAATCATGTGTTTCCTTACAAGATGCTTCAAGGCATCAGAGGGGGGAATACTTCTTGAAAGCATCTTGTTGTAGGCTCGAGCGACTGCTTTCAACTCCACCAGTCCAGTTGAGCATATTGTTGCTAGAATTTGCTCTGCGCAGGCTTCGGTATCCGCGAATGGTTCAACGTCCTCAATGATACCTGCAAGCAACTCCGATGCTATCTCATCTTCAGTCTTGCTTTGTCCTCCATGGTACTTCCGCTCGGGCTCAACAATGATGTACACTTTTCCTCGATCATGCTTGCCGAGCCGTCCTGCTCTCCCTAGCATCTGCTCAAACGCCGCTGTAGTGAGCCATTCAGCACCCATTGCTAGAGATTCAAAAATGACCTGAGAGGCTGGGAGGTCAACTCCAGCCCCGAGAGCTGCAGTCGTGACCACGCATGCATACCGTTGTTTAACGAAGGACCGCTCAACGCTCCTTCTCCGCGAGTACGAGAGACCTCCATGATATACAACACTTGAAACGTGATGCTCTCTAAGCCAATCAGCTAAACCTTGAGCTCGTCGACGAGAGAATGTGAAAATAATTGATTGTCCTTTGGCACCAGAACTGCTTACGTGTCGGAACTCGTTTGAAACCAACCTTCGGATTATGGACCGCTTATCCACATCACTTCGAGCGAAGATCAAGTGACGCTCGAGAGGAACTGGACGACCGACGTAGTTAACGAGTTTTAGCTTCATATCCTTGGCCAGACGATCAGGAGACCCCACTGTGGCAGAGAGCGCTATGACTTGGGCATCAGGGGCATAGAAGCGTAGTCTTGCAAGCAGGCCATCCAGTTCTGGACCCCGGTCCGGGTCGGCAAGGTTCTGAACCTCATCCACTATGATTGTGCCAATCGTTCCTAGTTCCTTGGATGATCCTGTTCTAAGGAGCACGTCTAGCGCTTCGTAGGTTGCACAGATGATATCGGACTTGGAAACGCTAGTATCGACGATTACAGGATGTTCTTTACTAACAGCAAGGCGCGACATGCCAACGCGAATGCCAACACGGAGTCCAAGAGATTTGTAACGTTTCTTGAACACCTCATATTTCTCATTGGTGAGGGCAACGAGCGGCGAGAGGTATAGCATTTTCGCGCCGTTCATGGCTTTAGGTACTCCAGCCATCTCCGCAAGGAGCGTTTTCCCTGATGATGTGGACGATACAATGAGCATGCTAACTCCATCAAGCAAACCTGCATCCACAACCATCTCCTGTACAGGTAGAAGTTTCGTAAATCCATCAGAGATTAGGAGATCCTTCAGTTTAGCGGGAAGTGCAAGCTCATTTACTTCTCTACCCTCTATAGTGTCCCCAACATCAATAGTATCAATCAGTGTAAGTTCAGGCTCTCTCACAGGATCAAAACCAGGAGTAAGGAGTCCCATCATGCGGGGTACTGATTTAACGGATGCGAGTTGCTTCTCTAGGTGGTTGATCATTCCCTTTGAAAGGTGGATACCAAGGCTCTTCATATCAGTTCTGAAATCTATTCGGGCACAAGTAACGCATGCTACCTGATCTTCTGTCACTTTGATTGCGTTTCGTCTAGTCAGTATGGTGAGTTGCTCTTTGCGCAGGCACCCCTCACATACTTGCACTACACGAGGCTCAACGGTTTGAAGGCGCTGGAGCAGGTCCTTCAATTCATCAGTAAATGCCGGTTTTTGCTTCCGGGGGATGATTATGTTCTTAGCTTTCCGGAGAAACTGATGAAACTCTTTAGGTTGATAGTAGACAGGCTTGTTGTATTTCACAAACCAAGCACGCTTGATTTCCAATAGGTTAGACGTTCGATGCCCATACTCAACCATTCCCGAGAGACGTGCACGCTGTCGGTCAAGTAGAACGTCAGAGAAAACATCAACTCTGGTCGTTAGGTCTTGGCGGCCTGCCCGGAAGACAATCGTGTAGGGTTTAACCAACTGCCGTTCGATATCTGCTTCCGCGACTTCCAACTAATGGACCTCAACATGTCCCAAACCTAAACACCAAAGACTCTTCCGGAAGAATCAGAGTTCATAGATGAATGCATCTTTTTCCTGTTCTACTATTGACAATGTAGCCGCATACTCTTCGTCAATTGCGGCGATGCCAACCTTATTAGTCCGACCGGCTTTTTCCACGATCATCCACTCACCCAGCACATCTTCTTCATCAAAAGTACTGAATTTATCGAACGGGGTTGCCAAGACCTTGGAATTCTTTGCCCAATTATACTTCCCCTTTTCAAATCGCTGAACGAATGGTCGATACAATGGACTATTAGTGCCTGCAAGGATAAATTTGGCGCGTTGCACACCCGATACATGTGTAATTCTAATCTTCTCCATTCTCTCATCGTAATGAGCTATTTCAGGCACACTCGTTCCATACTTGATACGTGCGAGCGGGTTTGCAGCCAAGACATTGCCCTTCTCAAGGATAAGCTTACGGATTATGCTGTAGATGTCTTCAGGGCGGGCCGCAGAAAGCGGATCAATAACTTCAGGATTCACAATGTCCACGAATGGCAAAGGTTCGTCGTATCTCATCTGGGTTGGGTCAAAAATCAGTGCCGAGATGTATTCCAAAACATCAACTCTGCGCGGTCCGCTTTCAGCCACACCTTTGAAGATGCCTGGTCCCACCAAGATTGAAACAACCTTATTCCCTCTAATTAGAGACCAAAGCTGTCGTGAAACGATTAGTGCCCGTCCGGACAAGTCTGTATCCCGAAGAATGCCCACGTCGAAGCCATGTGCCTTCACATCAAGAAGCCAGAATAATGCGCCTTGGTCCTCCAACATAATCACTCCGAAAGGTAGTAGGTGTTTACAAAATTGAAGACTAGTTTAACGGCGACTGTGTCACGCTCCGGGATTCCTACATCAACCAGAGCTTGCTCAGCAGACTCGTACTGCTCGTCCAATGAGATATTCTCAAGTCGTAATCTGTCTACTAGTTCACTCAAACATGTTTTCACGATGTCATGAATTGGGTCGCCCTGGAATTTCAAGACACGAATCACTCTGTCAATCCGCTCTATGAGAAACGTGGATTGCTCCTCACCGACTCTCCGTCGGGCTAGACGAACATCTCGCTCAAGGAAATCAAAAGGTGACGCCATATCCGGCTCGGTTTTGCTGCCTCTTGTAGATGCCGCTCCAACTTGCACATAGCGCGATCTGTCGCCACGACCCGTAGGACGCGGGGCCATATGAAGAATGAGATGAGCTATGGATTTGACAGTCATATTACTAAGCGGTTCGTTCATGTCCTCAATCACGACGTCGAGCCGCGTGATGGACATGTCAACCGTTGCAGATTCCGAAGATGTCGAAAGGGTTTCCCGGAGTCTTCGAAAGAGTGCTTGGTTCCTTCGTCGTAAATGATGGAATTTTCCTTTGAGTGTTTCGGGCTTCCACTTGGTCACAGGGGGACCGAAATACAGCAACGCTTCTTCCGAAGTGGATTTCAGATGCTCTTTCAACCAAGCCTGAAGTACTGGCACAATGAACCCTTCAGCCAGTTTGGTGCGAGCGGTGATAACGGAAATCGCTTTTTCAACAGAGGACGATTCTTCATCCAATGTGCTCTCTAGGTTAGCCAGGTCCCTAACTTTCAACTCTAGGTCACGAGCGAATGTGCCATAGACGTATTCAATCCAACGACCCTCAGTTATGGCAAACTCCATGATGTTTCCAGGAATGTTTGGAACATCTTCACCGACAGATGCTCGCCTTTGGAGCTCAACACTCAGAAGGGCAACCGACTGCTTTAGGCTCTGAATCCCATCCATGTTGATAAGATAAGCCATCATTGCTACCTCAAGGGGACATGAGAACTCCTCAGCAATCCTTCGAGATTCCTCAATAGGAACCCTTTGAACCCGCTCTCTTAGGTTTACATACTTGTCCGCAAACTCCTGTGTGAGCCTTTGTCGACTCGCTACAGCTAGCTTTTCAAGATCGGGATCGCGCAGCAACCAAAAACACCTCTATACTCGTGAAGTCTATCTAAATGTCATAAACACAGTTGGAGTAGGTTCTTGTTAGTCCTCAAATATGTATTGCGCGTGTGGAACCACATTGCTGTTTGCGCGCTCGACTCAGTCACGCACCGCCGGATAGAAGCAGGAAATGAATACCAAAACCTAAGAAAAGCGCTCCGAGTATTAGAGCAAATGCTGCCTTCACCTTTGAGAAGTGGCGGCCATGTTCAACATGTATTACGAGCCAACCAAAAGACATGAACCCAAAGGCGATGAAGATGACAGCAAAGTAGATGTTGAGTGATTCGACAATAATTTCAAAAGTGGGTAACTCGAACAGTTGCATCATTCACCAACCTCATTTCTGGGCTATCTTGACCGCGGACTCCATTGTGGTTTTAAAGGTCACGGTAGTAAAAGGTTCATGCCACAAAATTGTATTCACTCGTATATTCCTTGTCATCAATCACTACTTTCCTCAGGAGCCTTGCACTCCGCTTGGCTAATTTCCTTTTCTCCGCAAACGACAGGCTCGGATCTTCGGGAATCTCGATGGAGTCAATGACTATTGTGTGTAGTATCTGCACTTTCTTGGTTTTCGGACCTACTTCTTTCCACAAATCAGGAAGGGTTTCCTGAAGAATGAACTTCATTGCATCTGGAGTGTTAGCCAATGCGCCCTTGCAGAAGACGGGGGCTTTCACTTTTGTTTGGCCTTCCTCAGCACCCTTGGGCGCCTTGGGGAAAGATGTCTTGGTTGTGATTTTCCATGGAGTCCCAGCGTCGCTTGGACTCATACTGAGCAAGAAGAAAGTCGTAGGTGCTTCGTTATACACTAGTTGCTTGATGTCCTGAAGTGGAGCAATCTCCTTTAGTTTAGCCTTATACGTTGGTGGCCCTTTCCCCCCAGACTTCTTCCATAGGAGTGGCATATTCAAGTGGGCGAACTCATTCGCTCGATCTGAGTAGGTAACCATCAATCCGGAAATTCTGTGCGTTCCTTCCGGTGCTCCATCAACATAGCCTTGAATGAATGTTTCCTCAAAACCAAGGTCAACCTTGAAAGCAATTCGCTTCTTGCTGAAGGCTAAGTGCGCTCTCGGACCATGATGGGATCCGATGCCATACTTTACCAATTTCGCATGCACAAATTCGTCGGGTTCGTTTCGTACAACTTTGGCCAGCCAATTCATCCCTATGGACCTCTTTGGATTCCGGTTAGCTGGGAGTTTTAAACTTGCCGTGAAATCAGAATGCGAAAACGATTACAGTACAACAAGGCCCATCAATCCCCATAGCCAAACGACAACGATTGTCACAACTAGGACTGCGATCAAGTCGATCATAAGTCCTGTTGTAACCATCTCTTTCATCGTCACTTTTCCGGTGGAGTAGGCAATCGTGGAGGGAGGGGTTCCGGCGGGTAGCGCAAAGTCCATGGAAACCGCAATCGCGATGACCATCGTCACCAACAGAGGATCTATTCCGAGTCCTATAGCCAATGGGATAGCAACTGGAATGAGTATTACGGCAGCCCCAGTGTTCGAGGCAACCATCGTTACCAGTATTGCGACAACTCCCAATATCACCACAATAAGAAAAGCCGGAAATATGCCTAGGCCATTCATTTGCTGAGCCAGATAGGCTGAAAGACCAGTGTCAATCATTGCACCTCCTAACGCGATTCCGCTGCCAAGTATTAGCAAAGATGACCAGCTGATTTC
>JABCTJ010000196.1 GCA_018238375.1 Candidatus Thorarchaeota archaeon | reverse complement strand
AGACTTACGTACTACAAGTCACATTTCTTCAGAGCCATGGCGACAAATGAAAGAACACAAGGACTGGAGCCAATATCAAGGCTCGAACTATCAGTGACTGCCCTCTTGCTGTAAGGTCGTTTGATGTGGGGGTGAAGTACAAGATGGCTCCAATCAATATGCAGAGGGCCATTAACGCATCCCCCAAGAAAACAAGGATTGCAATCAGCTCGTTGTCAGCTATGCCGACCAGGCTGATCCAAGCGTAAGTCGCGCTCTCCAGAGTGATTGGGATCACACCAGCCACCTCCACAAGGATACCCAAGATGAAAGGGCTGAGTAGATACAATGCGATTCCTATGACAACCAGTGTTTTACTCAGACCATCGCTGAGTCCGGTCATGTAGATTATGAGTCCGATAAGCACGAAAATCAAGTATCCACGAATCGAGAGGGCAAACGTGATATTCAATGCAAAGCTGATGAAGTCCGACCAAGATGTGAATGGCCCGTCAAACACGGGTTGTTGGAGCATCTGGAAAGCTGTATTGGATGGATCCATGGACCTCACGGGTGTGCGTCGCAATATTGGAATATATGCACCACTAAAGACAGCTCTCTCAACATCGCTACCCAATTAGTTTCATAATTTCGATGTGCGCCCTGTCGATAAACGCTACTGCACTTGCTGGTAAACTCATGAAAACCGGTTTCACTCTACGACACCGGGCATTAACACTCCGGAACCATCAGGTTCTGTGAATAGCGACTGGAACTCTCGATCAATCCGGTCGTCTATCGCGTCAATTGTTTCTTCGTAGGAGTCCCAAGGTATAATCTTCATTCGGGCGATACTATCGAGAACACTGAACTCCAGAATCCGCCTTACACTCACACCCAGCTTTACTGCAGCCGCCATTTGTCTGGAGAACTTGATGATTGTACGCAGCATCCGATAGGTTTTCCCTATTGGGCAATAGGTGTCTATCTCATGTAGGGCGCTTTGGGTTAGGAAGTCATCCTTAATTATCCGAGCCGCTTCAAGAACCGCTCGTTCGGATTCTGGTAGTGCATCAGGCCCCACAAGTTGCACAATCTCCCTCAGCTCTTGGTCCTTTTGGAGTAGTGCCAAGGAATCCCTCACTAGCTCTGGCCAATCAGGACCCAAGTTTTCCTTGTGCCATTGCTCGAGTGTAATATGATAGAGAGAATAGCTAGTCAGTACGTTGATTGCTGGGAAGAAGCGCCGAGCAGCGAGGTCTTTGTCCAAAGCCCAGAATACTTTGACAATTCTGAGTGTGGCCTGAGTAACCGGTTCTGAGAAGTCGCCACCAGGTGGTGACACAGCACCACAGATCGTGATTGACCCAAACCGATCATCGGAACCTAAGGGCTTGACTCTACCACCACGCTCGTAGAACTGTGCAAGCCTCGACCCAAGATAGGCAGGATAGCCTTCTTCTGATGGTAGCTGGCCTAGGCGACTGGATATCTCGCGGAGTGCTTCCGCCCACCGTGAAGTGGAGTCAGCCATGAGTGCAACATCGAAACCTTGGTCTCTGAAATACTCAGCAATGGTCACGCCAATGTAAATTGACGCCTCGCGAGCAGCAACAGGCATGTTGGACGTATTCGCGATAAGGACTGTGCGATCCATCAAAGGCTTTCCACTCTGAGGGTCGTTCAATTGAGGCCATTCCTCAAGAGCCTCGGTCATCTCATTGCCGCGCTCACCGCAACCAACATAGACAACGACTTGGGCATCAGCCCATTTCGCAAATTGATGCAGAGTGACAGTCTTGCCAGTCCCGAATCCCCCGGGGATCCCTCCTGTGCCGCCTTTTGCTTGAGGCATGAAAGTATCGATTACTCGCTGCCCAGTAAGAAGGGGGGTATCGAACGCAACTCGTTCTTTGAAGGCGCGTCCTACACGTACGGGAGTCTTCTGCATCATCATGACTTCACGAACTGTATCATTCTTGTCTTTGACTTTGCAGATTGTTTCAACTACTGTATACTCTCCCTTCGCAACAATCTCGACTATTTCCCCCTCTATGCCTAGGGGGATCATGATCTTGGAAGTGATTATTCCAGTTTCTGGAACCTCGCCGATTATATCCCCGGAAATAACATTCGCGCCAACCTTAACAGTAGGAGTGAATTTCCACTTCTTCTCCTTGTCAAGACCCTCGACTGTGAGTCCCCTTGAGATGAAATCGCCTGAAATCTCTTTCAACTCTGGCAGGGGTCTTTGTATGCCATCATAAATGGCCCCAAGCAAGCCGGGGCCGAGTTCCACTGATAGTGTATCCCCAGTTGCAGCAACTGGTTCCCCAGGAGCTATGCCTGATGTTTCTTCATAACACTGTATAATGCAGAAATGTTCTCCTACTTCAATCACTTCGCCGATGAGCTGCTCTTTGCCCACTCGAACTACTTCATACATGCGAACCGAGGGGAGCCCACCCGCCTTGATGACAGGCCCTGCGATGTTCTCGATATATCCGATGTCAGGCTTCATTGCTAGA
This sequence comes from Candidatus Thorarchaeota archaeon, assembly GCA_018238375.1. Classification (GTDB taxonomy): domain Archaea; phylum Asgardarchaeota; class Thorarchaeia; order Thorarchaeales; family Thorarchaeaceae; genus WTCK01. The sequence goes on along the minus strand of JABCTJ010000196.1, from coordinate 5,358 downwards.
TCCTCTGGAATTACTGTGCTATATTCTAATCTCAATGCCAACCGCTCTGCGTATAAGCTCCTTCAATATCGTTTCATACTCACCAGTTGACCCGTATCTATCCGGTATCAATAGAATCACTGGTACAGGAGCTTCTGAGAGTTCAAGGATCGTGTCTTCAACCATTTTGGCAAGGGGCTCAGTTATGATAATCAGCCCCATCTTTGGGTCTCTGAAGTACTCAAGCAGCTTACTGCGAGTTTCCTCGGGAGACTTGGGCATGAAGTGTTGGGTGGCCCCTACCATTCGAAGACCGGTGACAGTGTCCCTATCACCTATTACAGCAATTTTATCGCTAACCATGAAATTCACTCAGCAGTCGTGGTTCGAGCTGTCTGCTGAAATTTCGCTAAAAAGCGTTTGCAAAGTATCTGTTCTAGTGCGTAAGGGAAAATGCTGTGGAATATGTTACTTGCACCTTCAGTGGTCCATGAACTGAGCTATTATGTCGTCCTCTTCAATCAAGGTCCAGCAATAGTGGCATTTGAGCACTGTCGGACGCTTGGATACTACTTGATACTTGGCCTGTATGGGCTCTCGCTCCTTGTTGGTGACACACCTCTTGTTGGGACACGCAACGACGTTCGTTATGCTATCGGGGAGTTCCACTCTTGTCTTCTTGACAACTTCTCCGTCTTGTATGATATTGATTGTTGCGTCAGGAGCTACCAACGCAATCTTGGCCAGCTCAGATTGCTCTAGGATACGTTTCTCTAGCTTGACTATATCCTTTCTTCCAACTTTGGAGCTACTGATGTTCATAGCGAGTGTAACAACGCTGCCCTCCTTCCCGGTAATTCCTAATATCTCCAAGACCTCGAGAGCATGACCAGCGCTTATGTGATCAATTACTGTCCCGTCTGTTATCTTGACGATTCTAATCTTCTCATTCTTCTTTTTCCCTGCCACAAGACCACCTGCTTGTATTCTAGATTTAGGTCATGTAGTTTTAGGCATTATGCTTCCATATAGTGCTTCGCGGGAGTTCCAACCAAGGCATATTCCATGTAGGAGAAAGTTGATATGGAAACTGTCCAGACCGCACCAAGTTGGTTTGGTGAAGAGATTTGGTCCTAGATGGTCTTGGAAAGTCTTTGAATTCGGCTCTTAAGCGCCTCTTTGGCGCTGGCGTCATAGACGAGGATCTTGTCAAGGAGCTTGTGAAGGATATTCAACGAGCCCTATTGGTGGCAGATGTAGATGTGAATCTGGTGATGGGCATCACAAAGAGGGTGGAGAAGCAGGCACTGGACGAGAATCTTCCCAGAGGTGTGTCCCGTCGTGAGCATATCATTAAGGTCGTGTGGGATACCCTTGCCTACTTCCTTGGCGAAAAAGCAGTACCACTGACCATCAATCCAGGAAAGCCGAACTTGGTAATGCTAGTTGGAATTCAGGGTTCTGGTAAGACAACGACAATTGGCAAGCTTGCACGATACTACCAGAAAAGGGGCATAAAGACCGGAGTCATCTGTGCTGATAATTTCCGTCCAGGTGCTTACAGTCAACTCAAGCAGCTGGCTGAGATGGCCAACATTCCATTCTGGGGCGATGAAAATGGAAAGGATGCTGTCAAGCTCGCAAAGAAAGGCTTTGGCGAGATGAAGAAAAGGGGCATCGAACTCATTCTTCTAGACACTTCAGGACGGCATCGAGAGGAAATCAGTCTCATCAAAGAGATGAAAAGCATCTCTAAAGCAGTAAAGCCTCAGGAGATAATCCTCGTCATAGATGGGACACTTGGGCAACAAGCAGGCTCACAAGCTGCAGCGTTCAAGAAAGCGACCGATATTGGCTCAATTATAATAACCAAGCTCGATGGCAGCGCAAAAGGTGGTGGAGCACTATCGGCAGCGGCAGCCACACAAGCGCCAATCAAATTCATCGGTACGGGTGAAGGGATGGACGCCATAGAGCCCTTCAATCCGACCAAGTTTGCAGGTAGACTGCTGGGTATGTCTGACATCAAGGGGCTTATTGAGAAGGTGCAAGAAGCGCAGATTGAGGTCGATGAAGACGCTGCCATGCGCCTGATGAAGGGGCAGTTCACCTTGACTGACATGATGGCCCAACTCAAGCAATTGAAGAAGATGGGACCGATTGGAAAAGTCATGGAGATGCTGGGTCTGCAGTACAAGCTGCCTGATGATGTCGCAGAGATTCAGGAGGAAAACTTGGAGCGCTTCGAAGTCATAATGAACTCCATGACAAAAGAAGAGCTCGATAACCCCAAACTTCTCAAATCCTCACGGCTCAAGCGCATCGCGATGGGATCTGGTACAGATACCAGAGATGTGAGGGCCCTGTTGAAGCAATATAATCAGATGAAGAAGATGATGAAAACGATGGGGAAGCAGCGCAGAGGAAGAAGAGGCGGCGGAATTCCTGGTCTACCAGGACTGGATGGGATGCAGTAGCTCCTGGAATAATGAGGGCCTGATGAAACAATGCGTCGTTTTCTGATTCTCTTTGAAGAACTGCCCATAGACGTTGTGTCTGTTAAATCCGGTCAGAATGGCCCGGAGGTTGTAACCGCATGCAGATGTGTCAACGTGGGACTCTTTGTTTCAGGTAACCTGAGGAGGAATGTAGAGGTCAGTCTTGCAGTCGGTAAACCAGATAACCTAGGAGTTGTGACATTCCCCGGTTCCGCTCTGAAGCGCGTTTCGCCAGATGAACGGTCAATTTCCTTCTTCCTTCTGAAAGCTATGAATGTGTTTCGAGAGTTGCCGCTAGGTGGTAAGAAGAAATTGGACAATGGCATAGTAGTGCAAAGAACAAATGTCAAAGATCTACTTCAGGGATGGGAACCATCTCGAATCTATGTGTCATTTCTTGACCCAAGCATTCAACCGAAGCAAGTGGATGTTCGCCCACAAGGATTATTCCTCTATGAGCTGACTAGTACAGCACTGACAGACTTGATCAAAAAAATCCCGGAAAATCTACTTCCCCGCCCCCCTCATCCCGAACGCTTTATTTTAGATATCAACATGTATTGTGACCAACTGTAATGTGGTCTTGAAGAAATCTTCATAAAACGACCATCCGATTGATATGTGAGCATTAAACCGAGCGTGATTCTGCTGCCGACCAATGTTACTCCCGAATTCGATAGGCAAAGGCAGATCTATGAAGATGCCGAGAGTCTGGAACAGAGGATAATAGAACTTCAGAAGCTCATCAGTCTCGCACCTAGGCATAAAGGCGCAGAGCGGATGAGAGGGGACTATCGGAAGAAGCTTGCCAAGCTGAGGGCTGAGGTCGAAAAGAAGAAGGATCAAGAACGCACCCGCAAAAGCAGTGCAGGAGCGGAAGAGGGAGTCATCAGAAAAGAGGGCGCAGGTCAGGTCTGTCTAATCGGCATGACAAACTGTGGAAAGTCTACATTGATAAACGCGGTCACGAACGCTGAGTTTGATGTGGGGGATTATCCCTTCACCACAGCCATCCCAACACCTGCGATGCTCACACTTGAAGATATCAACATCCAGCTAATTGAGCTACCAGGCGTTTTCAAAGGAAGTCATGAAGCAGGCATCGGCAGACAAGCCCTTGGCGTGGCGAGAAACACCGACTGTATTGCTCTTGTAATAGACCTCTCAAGAGATATAGATACCCAAATGGAAACTATACTTGAAGAGCTGAATCGTGCTAGAATTCGACTTAACAAAGAGAAGACTGCGGTACGAGTGGAGAGGGTCGGATTAGGAGGGCTTATGATATATGGAGTGCAAAACTACCAAGGTAACAAAGAAGAACTGTATGAATACCTCGAAGCACGAAGAGTAACCAACATCATTGTGCGTTTGCAGAAGCCGGCTACGTTCCAGCAGTTCGTGGATGCAATGGACTCAAGCGTCGCATACGTTCGCGCCCTTGTGATTGCAACAAAGGGAGACACTCCGGGCTCTGAGGAAAGGTTCGAAGAGCTGCAGGAAAAGTATGGTGACAGATTTGACATAGTCCCAATCTCTGCAGAGAAAGGAGAGAACCTTGATGGAATGAGCTGGGCGCTCTACGAACATCTAGACATACTGCGAGTATATACCAAGATACCAGGCAAGAAACGTGAAATGAAGCCCATTGTTCTTCCGGAGGGGTCAATAGTTGAGGATGCAGCGATGAAGGTCCACAAGGAACTCTTCGTGGAGCGATTTCGTACTGCTATCATAATCCGAGATAATGATAAGATTAAGCGAAGACAGGTGGGCATTAACTATCCGTTGAAGGATGGAGATGTCCTTCAGCTGATGCATAGATGAGCAACCGAAGGGAGCCCTTGTTTTGACCAAGTTTCCAAACCTTCACATTGTTCTCGTTGAACCAGAGAACCCTGGAAACGTAGGCTTTGTTTCCAGAGTCATGGCCAATTTCGGAGTATCGAACCTGAGAATAGTCGGTACGGACCCGAAACAAAACCAATATGCGCAGATGTTCTCGGTTCACGCTGTAGATATTCTTGAGGCCGCAGAGGTCTTTCCAGACCTTAAATCAGCATTGAGTGACATAGATGCAGCTTGGGCAGCAACAGCAAGAACAGGCCACAATCACAGTGTGACCAGGGCGGCGGTGCCTCTCCCTGAACTCCCCGACCCCATATCTCGGGATGGGCAAGTGGCCCTCGTGTTTGGCAGGGAGTCCATTGGACTGAAAAATGAAGAAGCTTCCATGTGCGACCTTATCTTTACGATTCCGGCATCAAAATCATACAATAGCTTGAATCTGAGCCACGCAGTGGCAGTCGTACTCTACTCGCTCTTCGTGAGATACGCTCCTAAAGAACCACGAGTGCCAACTGATGCCCGTGCGGCCACTTGGAAAGAGAGAGAACAAGTCTGCGTTTTCTTTAACGATCTTGTCGATAACACAAGAATCAAGGACTTCAGGAAACCCATCGCCAAGCAGGTGTTTCGGAATCTACTCGGGCGGTCATACATGACCGGACGTGAGATAGCAACACTCACTGGGACCATTCGTAAGATTAGAGAACTCACTGAAAAGGGAAGAAATGCGAGTATCTAGCAGTTGCCTGAAATTCCAAGAAACCGTATCAGGTTAAGCCAATACCTATTGGCCACCATAACCCAACTTACGCTTCAGCTCAGGATCAATCTCATCGAAACGAATCTTGCACGGAGTCGGGAACTTGGGTGCCGCCTTCTTTAGCGCCTTCATCGCATTCTTGATGTGATCCCTGTTAGTGCGGATAGTAATGAGTGGCTGGTTGGGTCTGACCCTTGCGGCGCTGCCTATCACCTTGCCCCAAGCCTTTCGCATGCCGTCCTGAACACGGTCTGCTCCTGCACCAGAAATCAT
>JABCTJ010000162.1 GCA_018238375.1 Candidatus Thorarchaeota archaeon | reverse complement strand
CATCTGTATGAGAGAGTTGGATTCGAGATCCGTGCTTATGCTATGGAGAAACGATTGTGATGTCTAAAGCCTGATTGGATTCGGCCATATCGCTCTGATCTCTTCTTAGTTTCCAAGATTTTGGTATCTTCTATCCAAGCCTGGGCATTCAACTGTGCTTCTTTGGCGGCTTCTCTATATGCTTCGGTTGGGAATGTACTATATCCACATCGCTGCCAAGTCATGCTGTTTGAAACAGAGCTCTCTCCTTGCTCTCAGATAGTTCTTCAACAAGATGTGGGAGAAAGAGTTTCTTGAGGAGGTAAAGCATTCTTGTTTCATCAAGATTATAGAGATCAGGATGTCTTCTAAGAATGATATTATTCCCACGCTTAGAAATGAAAGATTCCGCAAACCTATCTTGAAACCTAATGAAGATGTCCAAAACTCTCTCAATGGTCCTTCTGTTGAGTTCGGTGCGTTTCGAGAGTTCGAGGAGAGAGAGTTCATCCTCAAGCTTCAGGGCCTCAAGAACACAGTTAATGGAATCTTCCAGCTTGGTCCGATTAGTACTTCTACTGTTTGTACCGAGAATCTCCCTTGTCTCTTCTGTGGTATAATGGTTCTTTTCCTCACCTTTGAAGAATTTCTCTTCGATGAACCATTCCCGAACTTTGTTAGGGAGTTTGACAAGATTGACTCTCAATTCAACAATGATGATTTTCTTTCCCTTACCTCCAAAGACCTCTATCCCGTGTGCGCGAAAGTAGTCTTGAATCATCATGGCAAGATCAATAGCACGATCTATCACTACCCAACTGAATCCGATTTCGGATGCAAGTTTTCCGATCGTTACAGGAGTATTCTCATGGAGATGTTGAATAGCAATGTCAAGTGCATCTTCAACAGAAGTTCTTTTTCTTCTAGACATTTTAGAGCCACACTTCGGTCTATTTTGTAAGCAGTTATTTTGGCAAATTGCAGGGAATTATATCGTTAGTAGATTTGTGTTGATATTGTCATATTCTTCACTAGGCAATCTGCAGGAGTTCCCTCTCCTGATCGTCTGATATCTTATCAACTTCATCGGGGAAATGCCAGCGCTTCAGTTGATACATAATAGTCGTATCATCTAGTTCGTAGATTGGAGTGCGTCTTCTCCATATGACTAGCTCCTTTCTGGTCAAACGTCCTGCGGCTATCTCGTCCTGAAATTCCAAGATTATATTTAGTGCTCTATCTACTGTCTTCCGATTTGCTCTTACTCTCCGTGACAGCTCTGCGATTGTCATGTCGTCTTCAACTTCAAGCACTCCAAAGACTCTCCTGACAACCTGCTCGACAGGTGTCCGTTTCCTCTCCTCAAACATGCTCTGAATCTCTTCAAAGGAGGGGGTTGCTTTATCCAGCTTCTCGAAGAATCGTTTATTGATATACCATGCACGTATTTCTTTGGGCAATAGGGTCTTATCTATTCTGTCCGCGGTCCAGACCACTTTCCCCCATTTTCCCTCTAGGATTTTGACTGTGGTCTTTGCGAACTCATCCTGCAAATTGACTAAGAAGTCAATCACCCTTGATACGGCCCTTGGGTCAATTCCACATAGATCCGCTATTGCACTGACCGTTATTGGTGACTCTCGTTTCACTATGCTCAATGTTTGGCGGATAGCCTGCTCAAATGTCGTCCTCTGGGTCGGGTTCATTCTCTTTCTCTCCGGAAGGTGTGATTCTGCTATATGCGTACGTTTCGTTGCAAAGCATATTTAGCAAAGCGTGATGCTTGTTGGTGACTATATGAGTGTAACAGTCATATATGTATACATTGTTTGTACCCTATATGCGTTATTATTGGCGCCAACTACACAACAATGACAAGGGCCTTATAAGGAGGTTGTGATATCAAGGTAATATGTTTGCCTTAGTCGACATTGCACTCATCGAATGTATGTACGATGAGGACAGAATAGGCAAACATCATGGCAATGTTGAGAGGATACTTCGTTTTTGCACTCCGAAAGAGTATCGCAATCGCTATCCCATGGGGAAGCTGAAGAAGCGGTTGCGGCAGCTAGCAGTTCGGGGATACTTCCTACGGAAGCAGGGTCGTTTTGAAGCATTCTCTCTTTCTAAGCGCGGTGTTGTCATTGCAGAACGTATCAAGGCGGGGTGGACCCTTGATAGAATAAATGATGCAGAAAAAGAGTTTCATCGATGATCGTCTATGACCGTCTGCAATCAGAGCCTTATCGGATTCGGGCCTATCTCTCTGATCTCGTCAGCGAAGTCGTTGACCTCCCTCGCGAACAGGTCGCCTTCCGCTGCACTCACGAACACCATCTTCACACGGTTCTCATTCAGGCCTAGTTGATTAACTGGACATTGAGAGCTTTATTAGATACGGCAAGTTAGGTGTAACGACCGGAAGCGATGGAAATGGTGAGGCCTAGTCCTGTCAAATACTGGCTTGGTTACACACTCATAGTTCTAATTCTTGCCATGGTTCCGAGCTCTATCTTTGTGAGGGTGTTCCCAACTCACCTAGCTCTGAATGCAATCAGTCCGTTCTGGCAATACATTAGCTGGCCAGTTGATGAGGGGTTAGGAATAGCACTCCGTCCAGTAATACTTCTGGCAACCCTTGCTATCTCCACTCCTAGCCTCCTGTTTGCTTGGAGAAGATACTCAGCCGCCGAAACGGATTCGATTCTCACCCAGGGAGTAGTATTGGGAGTATTCGTAGTGTTGATCAATGTAGGACTAGTGTCTTTATCACAATTCGTTCTGTTCATGCCGTACATTTCCTACAGGGAGTGGTCCAATCTGACTCAGTTCAGCTCCCTTGTGTTGGTCTTCCTCATCGTAGTTCCGACCATAAGATGGGAAGTGAAACGCTGCCTGACGAATGATGAAACTGCAGCGCACATTCCTGAAACAAGTCGTGCAGTGTCAGTTTCTCAGAGCCCCTGCTGCCCGTCGTTCGTAGGTAAAGCTATGTTCTATTCGGCGGTCATAGGTCCTTTTGTCTATGAGAGCTTCGGGGGGCTACCAAGCCTGATTCTGGGGGGGATGTTCTACACCATTTCGTTTGGGAGCGTGAGCATTTCCTTCGAGGTGCTTCCGTCATTTTTCGTGCCATTGTACTTCATCTCACAAGCATTGGGGATTGTGTATGCCAATGGAGTGTGGAACTGCTCTCGGGGGGCAGGGAATAGACGAAGAACTGTAGTAATCGGGCTCGTGAGCCTAGTTCCAGCAGCCCTCGCCTTTCCAATCCATATCACCGGTGTGCTGCCCTTGTTTGGTCCAGTCCCCCTACTGTTTTTGCTTGGACTCCTGTTCATGTTTCTTTGTGAAGTAAGAGGACAGATGCGGATTCCTCCAAAGAGCAATGACGAAAAGATGCCAGAACAGAAGATTGGTTCAGAAGAACCAAGAACTGAACCCCATAGTTGACCTTTCAGAGTCTAATCGGGTTCGGCCCTATTGCCCTGATCTCGTCAGCGAAAGTGTTGACGTGTTTGACGAACAGGTCGCCCTCCGCCGCACTCACGAACACCATCTTCACTCGGCCCTCGTTTAGGCCAAGTTGACCAATCAGCTTCCTTGCGAACCTCACCCGTCGCTCTGCCCCCAGGTTCCCCGTCTTGTACGCGCAGTCTCCCGGATGGCAACCGACAATCAGCACTCCGTCCGCCCCCTCCTGCAACGCCTTGAGAATGAAGTTGATGTCCAGGCGCGCGGTGCAGGGCATACGAATTAGCCGACTCGTGACATCGTACTGTAACTTCATCGTACCTGCTAGATCTGCTGCGGCGTAACAGCACTGCATGCAGCCGAAAATGATGACGTTCATGTCCTTAGGAGGCATTTTGAATCAGTGACCCGGTGATGGTTGTAGGCCGTGCAGGATTCACTCCGGCATATAATCTTTCAGATGCAAGTCCACTGGATTAACCCAGTAGATGTACTCGGATGTATGCACCGACCCGTTTCAGGTAGGGATAAGGTCATTCGCCTGCATTATTGGAAACCATTGGATGCATGCACCGACCTGTTTCAAATCCTAGAAGGTGAGTGAACACCCTCGTTAACCTTCAACTCACGCGTTCCACCCTTCCCGTGACGACTGTCGCCAGCATACATCGGGTTCCACGCCGACGTTATGACACGGGCTTCGCTGGACTTCAATGGGACGTTGTCCCTCTTTCCAGACAGAGCTTCAGTCCGCTGCACTACATTGCCATGACTGTCAGATGCCTTTCGGGCGTCGATAGCGGCAGACGGTGTTTTCGCGGTTGTTGCCATGGCGGGATCGGTAGCACTCGCAAACGACTTGAGAGTCGCTTGTTCACTGTACTCAGCCACGGACGACCCGTTCGAGCCTAACAAGCTCTGGGGTCGTGAGGACTTCCGTTTAGAACGACGAGCGTTCCTCCGGGCTTTCGGGGTAAGCCACCCCTCCCTTTCGTGAGGATGAAGCCAACTCCCTAGTCCTTTCTCATCCTTCAGAGAAGGAATGAGCATAATGAGGCGCCTTGCGATGTTGATGGCGCCGTTCTTGTCGGCATTGGTCTTATGACCGCAGGTGTGACAGATGAAGACAGCCTGCTTCGGGCGGATTCCAATGTGTCCACACTTGGAGCAGACTCGACTGGTCCAGAACTCGCGAACCGGAATGAATCGGGAATCACGACCACTGACCTTCCAGCCGCTTTCGGACAGTTTCTGCCTTAGCGCATTGGTGACTCTTGCGAAGGACCATCTGGCAACCATCGCCCGAAATCGCTTGGGTTTCTTGCTGTCCCTGTTAGCACTCTTCCGAATTCCGGTCAGTTTGCCAATCGACACGTACAGGTCATATTTCTCAGATAACTCTAGAATGTGGTCAGTGAGTCGCCTGACAAGCACCCTGTCGTGGTCGATACTGATTCGGTTGCGTCGCCCGCTTAGCTCGCGAAGTCTTTGGATGACTCCATCTGCTGACTGCCCGTTGTTGAGTCTGGTGTTCATCTCTCTCTGAAGAGAGTCGACCATCTCATCGTAGCGCTTGATTCTCTTGACCTTCTCAGGCTGCGTGAAGTATCTCACGTACCTGACCCTAGTCTGAGTCAGGACAACCGAACAGACTGCTTTGTTGATCCCTAGGTCTATGCCAATTACTGCTGGTGGCTTCGAGCTGTTGTCAACCGTGGGGACATCCACGCGTACAGCGAATACCACCCACCACTTCTTTCTGGCATCTTTCAGAAGTCGAAGTGACGTCACCTTGCCCTCGTTGATCCTATTCAGATGATAGGAAGAGGGATTGAGAGGAACCCTCAGATAGTCATGATATCTTTCCCTTGTCTTTGCCGTGACGAGGGAGTCCATCAGTCTGAGCCAGTGTTTTATCTCTGTCTCAGGAGT
>JABCTJ010000157.1 GCA_018238375.1 Candidatus Thorarchaeota archaeon | reverse complement strand
GCGCGCTTGGGGGCAATGCTATCCAGTTCATCGATGAAGATTATGCTTGGCGCATTCTTTTCAGCTTCCTCAAAGAGATCGCGCATCTTCTGTTCCGACTCACCATAGAACTTGGACATAATCTCGGGGCCGTTGATGACCTTGAAGTTCGCACCCGATTCATTCGCGACAGCTTGAGCTATCAACGTCTTGCCAGTCCCTGGAGGACCGTGGAGAAGCACTCCCTTCGGTGGTGTAATTCCGAGACGCTTGAAGAGCTCGGGCGACTTCATCGGGAGCTCAATCATCTCTCGAATCTTCTGAAGCTCCTTACCCAGACCGCCAATGTCCTCGTAATTCACGGCGGGCACAGTAACATCCTCCGGCTTGGCTGGCTTCGTGAGAACCTCCACAGTGGTTGTGGAAGTGACGCGCACATGCTTGTTCGGAGAAACTGCAGTTGCTACAAATTGCAGCCCTTGTCCGATTGATGCAACCACCAGTATGTCGCCCCTTGTGATTGGCTTGTTTGTGATTTGCTGTTTCACGTATTGCTCGAAGCCTTTCTGAAATCGTACCGGCTGGCTTGGGGCTAGTACGACGCGATTAGCCTCTGGTACATTGATGGGGCTAACTTCGATGGCTTCACCCAGCTTAACACCAGCGTTGCTTCTGATCAGTCCGTCCATTCTGACCATGTTAAGCACTTCATCTTCTTTTAATCCAGGCCAACATACAGCGACAGTTTCCTTCTCGCCCTTCAGTAAGACAAAGTCGCCTGACCTGACGCCCAACCGATTCCGTACATCTGAATTCAGTCGGACTATGCTGCGGCCTTGATCTTTCGGCATTGCAGCGGCCACTTTGAGTTTAATTACTTCTTTTGTCAACTTAGCTACACTCCATTCCTACAAACTTCTCAGGTATCGTTCATTTGTATCAGAACTACTACTCTCATCTACCGCACGGACAAGGCTAATCTCAGTGATTCCGTTGCGGTGAGAGAAGCTCGATTTCTCAACATCGACAGCATAAGGAAGCTCGAGATTCAGCTGTTCCCCTTGTTCAGTTCCGAACTCCACTAGCAACTCTCTACCTTCAACTCGTACCAGTGGGGCTTGGCTAGCGGATGCGTTTTCAACAACGAATATGCAGGTGTCACCGAGATCGATCGTTTCAACCTTGGGCTCCGCTTCGGCAGTTCCCGAGTTGGTGCCAATGCTAGGTACACCTATTGATTCGAATTGAAACCTCGTGGTTGTGCTTCCCTCTTCACTCAAACCCCTTGAGCGGGAGAAAAAGCTCTCGAACATATGGCGTACTATCTTATCAAAATCATCTTCAATCATGGTTACAAGCCTCTCATTTTGAAGCCCCGGGCGGCGCTTTGCCGCCCTAAGAGTCACCTTTGGGGCTCCATTCTGCGCATGTATGCCAGCAGGTCCGCTAGGGACCAACTAGTACTGTAGTTACTAGGGACCATTTGGTATATAAGCGTTGCGAAGTGTAGAAGGCGTTCCGACTGTGACAGGTAGTCAAGCGAACAGCTTCCAATGTCCACTAGGAATACGGATATTAACACAAATAACTTGCCTCATCGCGAGTACAACGAAACTCGACAGATTCATGGTGTATCTAGAATGGTGAACTGCTCACTCTGCGGGAAGGACGACCTCGCTTTCACATGTCCGTATTGCAATTGCGTCTATTGTGCAGACCATAGATTACCGGAGAGCCACGGTTGTCCCGCTTTGGAAAAGGCCTGTGACCACGCAAGGCAGAAGGTTGCTGATTCGTTCAGTGGACAGTACACTGAGGAGGAAGTGCTGCGGCCTGTGCATGCACGTCCCAGTCGAAGACGCACAATAAGACGACCAACCGGTCGTGCGAGGTTCTCCTCCACTGAGAAGAGGGACTTGGCGATTGCTTCATTCCTAGTTGTGTTAGTTGGCATTTCAATGATGGGATATCCAAGCGGCATTTTCAATGCCATACCGCAATTGATCTACTTCATCAGTGTTGGTTTATGGTGGTACCCTGCAATCACAGTTTGCATCTTCTTGGTGTCCTTCATGGCACACGAGATGGCCCACAAATTTGTCGCTCAGCACTATGGCCAGTGGAGTGAATTCCGCATGACTCAGCAGGGATACCTCCTATCAGCGTTGGCAATCCTCTGGTCATTCCCAATCTTTGGAACAGGAGTTGTAGCAACTAGTAGGGCCAAGAGCTTGGAGGAAGATGGAAAGGTAAACCTAGCGGGTCCACTAACGAATTTCATCATCGCCGCAGGAATTGCAATCGGAATGCTGCTGCTAGTGGCAGCAGTTGGGGTTCCAGTAGTAGATCCTGTAACGAATCTCATGCTATCCGTGCTTCGCTACGGACTCATCCTCAACGCGATGCTTGGTGCCTTCAACATGATCCCCATACAACCATTCGACGGGGCTACAGTCAAGATGTGGAATACAGCGGTGTGGGCCGCATTAATAGTAGCACTTGCAGCACTTCTACTGTTTGGCTTCTTAATTGTCCCACAATTCTAGTTGAATGTCGAATGGATAATACCACGCTTCATAGCCCGATTTCACCGAAGACATCCTGTAGAAAATACAGGAGCCTCCATATTGCAGTCATTGCACCACTCAGATTCGGACGTCGTAGAATTATCAGTATCAGCATGGTTCTACAGGAATCGAACGATAGCTGGATTCGACAACCCCGCAAGATCACTCTATGTTTCTGTTAGAGAGCTCGTTGAAAATAGTCTAGATGCCTGCGAAGGCGCGGGAGTGCTACCCGAAGTGCACGTGTCCTTGCAGCATCTGAAAACGGATTCCTCAGAAGCAGAGGGTATGCTAAGAGGTCCGCAGGTTTTTAGACTCCGTATCCAAGATAACGGTTCAGGAATCAGGAGAGAAGACGCTCCTCGGCTCCTGGGCAGGATGCTCACTTCAACCAGGTTCGCTCTAAAGCAGAGTCGAGGTACCTTCGGTCTCGGTGGTAGCCTTGCACTTCTCTATGGTCAAATCACAACTCAAAGACCAATCGAGATAACCACCGGACGCATCGGAGAAGAAAGCAAGCACAAAATCGTGATGAGGCTAGACATTGAGCACAACGAGCCAATATTGGTTCATGAAGAGCAACTGCCAAAGGATCCAAGAGAACATGGTACTACCATCGAATATTATCTGCAAGGGGATTGGTTCCGTAGCAAACGGCGCATTACGGAGTACTTCCTGCAAACAAGCATGATAGTTCCATACGCATCCATGCGCTTCGACAACCCCGACGGAGAGTCACTTCAACTGACTCGAATCATAGAAACGCTGCCACAGCAGCCAAAGGAGGCGAAGCCGCATCCAAAAGGGATAGACGTTGAGATGCTCAAGAGAATGATAAAGGAGTCGCGCAGAAGCACCCTCAAGTCATTCCTAAGGGGCTCTTTCCAGAGAGTGGGCGAATCAACAGCCGAGAAATTCTTAGCTTCAGCTGGTTTAGACCCAGCAGCTGCGCCCAAGGCATTAAGCAATGAGAATCTTGTTCACATGATGAAAAAACTCGAGGCATACAGCGGCTTTCTAGCTCCCTCCAGTAAGTCGCTTTCACCTGCAGGCCTCGATGTACTAGAAGCGGGTATTAGAAGGCTTAGACCGGAGTTCGTCGTAGTACGACAGAGACCGCCCAGTGTCTATGAAGGACATCCATTCATTGTAGAAATCGGCGCTGCCTACGGTGGTGAACTCACACCAGCCATAAGACTGTACAGATTTGCAAATCGCATTCCATTGTTGTACGACGAACGCACCGATGTATCTAGCCAAGTCATTAGGGATCTTAATCTCAAGAATTATGGGCTTCGTCAGAATGACCCTCTCGCCTTCTTTGTGCACATTTGCTCCACCAAGATCCCGTACAAGACGGTGGGTAAGGAGTTCATCGGAGACATCGACGTGATTCGTCGGGAGATTGACCTTGGACTCAAGGATTGTTTGAGAAGACTTGGCGAAGGCGTCAGGCGGAAACGAAGGGTGCATCAGCAAGAAAGGCGAGAGAGCAGACTAGTTGGTTACTATGAATTCATAGCGGAAACGCTGGGCAAGGCGACAGACCAAGAGGTTTCTCTGGTCAATCTTCTTGGAAACTAGGAGGGTCTTCAAATGATAAAAAATGGAAGCAATTCAGCAACCACACCAGAAGTAATGTCACTGATTGATGATGTGCTAAGCACACTCGCTGACACGATAAACAACGGCGAATTCCCAGAGATAGGTTACTACGGGTCTTCGAAGAAGAACGTCGAATGGTCAGAAAACGGCTACGAGCCGGTGAATGCGGTTCCATCGTTCGTCGATGGCCGCAAGGTTGAGAGTGCTAAGACGATTGCAGGGCTTGTCTATGGTCTAACTTGTTTCAAAGAACATCTTGAGCAAAAGATGTCGATGAGTCTTCGAGACTTCTACTACATGCACAAGGTAAAGCGTGTACAGGAGGTCCTAGAGATTAGTGGTCAGAATGAAACGAATAGGTCGATCAATCTGTGCGAGAGGATATTGAAGATTCGGGGCACTTCCGTGCCAAGAGAGGAGTTCGGGGTTGTTAGTTCTCCCAAGGGCACTTTCTATGGTGATGTTACGCTATCAGACCTCTCGGGCAAGCAACTCAACTGTTCAGGCGCTGGAGAATACGGATGGTTCATCTCCTCGAAGCCTTTTGATGTAAAAATCCATGACATTAACATTGATGCTGCAATCTTCGTTGAGAAGGAGGCCATGGCAAGAAACCTTATCGAACTCAAACTGCCTGAAACTCTAAAGATTGGGGTAGGTTCACTATTTGGGCAGCCAGGGCGGAATATGAGAGCATGGATCAGACGCTTAGCGGATAATGGTGTGCCAATCCTCGTACTTGTTGACATGTCTCCATGGTCACTGCGCATTTTCTCCACAATAAAGAGCAACTCTATCGAGCTCTCAAACATCAGAGGTCTTGCAACCCCCT
>JABCTJ010000155.1 GCA_018238375.1 Candidatus Thorarchaeota archaeon | reverse complement strand
CTCAAATTCAAGGATTTCATTCTCTGATTCACTAATTCCCGAAGATTACCAACATCTAGTCCGGCCTCAATCTGATGAAGTGGAATGTCGCGCTGCATCCGCTGAATTCTAACATACTCGGGCATTCTACTCACTGCCTTAGCAATCAGGGAAACCGTCTGTTCAGTGGCATAGGGCGTGTAATCGCCATTGACCCACCATTCATGCAATTTCGTGTTCTTTGTGACGATTGTAGGGTAAATTTTCAGCATATCTGGACAGAAATATGAATCTTTGAAGAGTGTTTCAAACATCACAAGGTCATCTGCGGGGGAGCTTGTGGGCAGTCCTGGCATCATGTGATATGCAACTTTCAGCCCACTGTCGCGAAGCAACTTGGTTGCCTGTATCGTAGCCTCAACATCATGGCCGCGCTCTACAAGCTCTAGAACATCATCGGAGAGTGTTTGTACTCCGATTTCGACTCTTGTTGCACCCATTTCCAGCATATCGTCAAGATTTTCCTCAGTAACCCAGTCGGGGCGTGTTTCAAAGGTCATGCCCACGTTGCGAACTTCTGAAGACTCGTTCAACGCCTTCGCTTCACCCAAGTTCTTGCTCGGCATGCCATTCATTGCATCGAGGCATCCCTTGACGAAGAATTCACGATATTCTGAGGGTTTAGAGCACCAATCACCACCCATCACTATGAGCTCTACTTTCTCAATTGAGTGGCCAATTGTGCGTAACTGATTCAATCTGCTTTCGGTCTGCCGATAGGGATCAAACTCGTGCTGTAGACCCCTCATCGTTGCCGGCTCATGGCCTGTATAGCTCTGTGGAACGCCAGCCTCAGGACCACCCGGACAGTATGCGCATTTGCCGTGCGGGCAGGCATATGGCTCAGTCATTGTGGCTACGACAGCCACACCAGAAACTGTGCGTACAGGTCGTTTCTGGAGAAAAGGCCTCAGGATCTCGATTTCTTCAGGAATTGCTGCCTGAAGTATGTCTGGGTTTGATGGGACTCTTGCACGTCGGTACTTGCC
This sequence comes from Candidatus Thorarchaeota archaeon, assembly GCA_018238375.1. Lineage (GTDB taxonomy): Archaea > Asgardarchaeota > Thorarchaeia > Thorarchaeales > Thorarchaeaceae > WTCK01. The sequence goes on along the minus strand of JABCTJ010000155.1, from coordinate 33,819 downwards.
ACAAATTCTATTCTTGATACGATTGACTACACGACGGTCTAAGGGATGATCAGAGCTGAGAAGCGCTTCAATAATTTCCCTGTGGAACGCATAGTCATCGTCATGAATAGGCATGGCGTACAGTTAATCACCGATTCGTGATAATGATGTTGTGGTTGGGTTGCGCCCATTGGATAGCTTTTTATGAGTACTTTGTGGGTTCACCTATAGCACTGAAAAGAGGTAGTACAGATGCCAGGTTCACACGGATCCCTAACAAAAGCGGGTAAAGTCAGAGAGTCAACCCCAAAGGTAAAGGGTCGTGAGCGTCACACACCCATTCCACGCATCCGCCACAAGAGGAACTACATCAAGCGTGTCATCAAGGGACAGGTTATCGGAGTCCGCAAGTAAAAGATAGCGCATCCTTCTTGAGCAGTATCTTCGACTCTGCTAGAATCGTATTTTTACTCCAGTAGAGTCACGATGATATTTTCCAAATTCTTCTATAGCATTCAGTCTGTTTCCAGTGAACACAGGACCTTCCACGCAGACCAAGTCACCAGTCGGGTCCAGAGCGCATGTGCCGCATATTCCGCATCCGCACTTCATGAACCGCTCCAAGGATGCTTGAATCGTGATACCCATCTCTTTGGAAAACATGTGGAGCTTAGCCATCATCGGTTCGGGTCCACAGGTGTAAATGGTGTCGTAGCGTGCATTCTGAAATATCTCACGAACAACATCTGTTGCAATGCCCTTGAAACCTGCTGAGCCATCATCGGTGGCCACTTGGACATCGAAGCCATCACCTACCAATCCTTCAAGTTCATCAACGTATAGGAGTTCATTCTTAGTCTTAGCTGCTATGAGTGCAGTCACATCAATTCCATGCTCACGCAACTGATACGCCAGCGGTCTCAAAGGCGCCATTCCTATTCCACCACCAATGATTAGAGCCCGCTCACATTCAAGGGAAAACCCAGAACCAAATGGACCCCTAACACCAAACCTCTGACCTGTGGAGAGAGCTGAGAACACACTGGTTGCTTCGCCAACTGGAAGCACTGTCACACCAACTTCTGGAGGATTCCATAGCGATATGCTCATTGGAATCTCATCGATTCCTGGAATCCAACACATGAGAAACTGGCCGGGCTTGAATTGATGATTAGCCTCAGGTAGCTCGAAGACTAGAGTACGTGCTTTTTTGTTCTCACTGATTGTCTTAGAGACCTGGACTGTCGCGGGGGTTCCCATCAGTTTTTCGATATCCATTACTACGACCTCGTAGCTGCCCCGACAATCTCGGAGATTTTTGAGATCCCCTCATCATGGAGATACTTCGCAACACCCTGCTTGATGTGATTAAAAACATCGACACCGTCGAGTACGGCTGTACCCACTTGGATTGCGCTTGCACCGGCTAAATGCATCTCAACTGCGTCCTCCCATGATGTGACACCGCCAACTCCAATTATTGGTATTGAGAGCTCTCTGTAGAGGTCATATACGCATCTCACTGCGATTGGGAATACTGGTGGTCCGGAGAGCCCGCCCACTTTGTTGCCAAGCATCGGGCGCTTCTGATAGATATCGATCTTTATTCCACGCACAGTGTTGATAGCAACTACAGCATCCGCTCCTGCGCGTTCTGCGGCCGCTCCTACAGAAACAACATCGGAGGCATTCGGGGTAATCTTAGCAAAGACTGGACGATCAACTACATCTTTTACAGACTTGACGTATCTGAATGTTAGGTCAGGATCGTGGGCTATCTGTCCAATCTCCGCATGAGGACACGACAGATTAAGCTCGAAGGCATCAGGTTTCAGTTCGAGACCTTTCGTGGCAACTTCAGTGATTTCGTCTATGGTGCTCCCAAAGATGCTCAATACAACAGGGATCCCGGAGTCTCTCAGGGTTGAAATCTCGTCCCTGAAACCCTCAATCCCGGGGTTTGTCAATCCCACGGCATTGAGAAGCCCGCCATGCGATGTGGCCAAAATTGGGCCAGAATGCCCTCTTCTTGGAACGGGACCGATAGACTTCGTAACAATCGCGTCTGCGCCTGAAGCGCTAACGCGCTTCATGATTGCGCCTGTGACGCCTAGAATCCCGGAAGCCAACCAATAGCCTTGTATCTTCAAGCGGTCACCTGTCAGAATAATGCTCTATGTTGTGTAATAAGCTCAATGGCAGACATTCAGGAGCTCCGCTGATGCAGCGTCACACTTATCCGAGTATTGCATGGAGAGTCATCCTTAGAGATGATTAATGGTGACAGTCTATCTCACTCTCACATCGTTCGGGATCTTCGTGCTAGACTCAGAGAGCAAAGTCGTTATTGAACAGATTGCTTACCCCGACGCTAAGCTCGCCTCCTCGAACATCATGGCAGTCAATGATGGAAGCTCATCAGATTCTTTGAAAGCAGTCTTGAAGAGTTTGGAAAAACTCAAAATTGACGAGATTCTTGTTGATGGATTAACGCTAGCACGATCGCTTTCACAAGCAACGAAGATTCCGGTGAGAGTTGACAAGAAGCCTGATGTAGTGACTGGATTCAGAAACGGTGAGGATACGTACCTTGTTGAGAGTGGAAAGGTCGGCTCCGCAGAAGAAGTTTCTTCTTTCAGACGAGATGTGGCACTGATCGTAGCAAAAGCCGCAGTGGTTGAGGCCAGCGAAGAGAAGGATATTCTCGTGAAACATGCGGTGGACACCATTGGCGAGATTGACAAGTCAATCAATGTACTCACAATGCGGCTTCGGGAAATATACTCACTCCATCATCCGTCGCTCAGCAGGTTGGTTGAAGATAGCAAGCAGTTCGTCCAAATTGTGAAAGATTGTGGTGGAAAATCACAAATCAATGAGGGGGCTCTTGCCGCCTTAGGTCTATCGGACTCGTTGATCAAGTCGATTATGGAGAGTTTGGATAGGGACACTGGCGCTGAGTTTCGGGATACAGACATTGTTATCCTCCGGAAATTGGCAGAGAGAATTGTAAACCTCCATGAAATGAGGCATGAACTGGAGGAGTATTTATCGGATCTCATGGACACTCTTGCACCGAATGTCACTGCACTCGTCGGCCCTCTTGTTGGAGCTCGACTCATCAGTCTTGCAGGCTCTCTCATGGAGTTAGCACGCAAACCATCGAGTGCCGTACAAATTTTTGGCGCCGAGAAGGCACTCTTCCGAAGTCTGAAAACCGGGGCTAGTCCCCCGAAACATGGCGTAATTTTCCAGGTGGCAGATATACATACTGCACCATACTGGCAGAGAGGAAAGATTGCTAGAGCACTGGCAGGTAAGCTATCCATTGCAGCACGCATTGATGCATATTCTGAGAGAGATGTTGGTGAAGACCTTAGGGCTCGATTCAACAAAAGAGTTGAAGAGATTCAACGATTGTATCCGGATGCACCTCCACCCAAGCCACCTAAGAAACCTGATAGACGCCCACAGAAGAAACGAGGAAGAAGGGATTACAGACCCGGAAAGAGAAGAAAGTGGGGAAACTAGGTGATAACGAAGGTTGAGAAGCACCGGCTACCTGGGGTCTTCACAATCAAAACTGGAGAGAGGTCATCGCTCGCTACTCTCTCATTGGTTCCGGGTGAAAGTGTTTATGGAGAGAAGCTGATTAAAGCAGAAGATGGCGAATTTCGACTCTGGATGCCAAGACGATCAAAGTTGGCAGCATCCATTCTGAAAGGTCTAAAGGAGATGCCAATACAACCAGGTTCCAGAGTGCTCTACCTGGGAGCTGCCTCGGGAACCACAGTGAGTCATGTGTCTGATATTGTAGGCCCGAGTGGCATTATCTACGCTGTGGAATTCTCACCACGAGTTGCAAGAAAATTGCTTCAGCTAAGCGAAACTAGGACCAACGTGTTCCCGATCGTTAGCGATGCCAGACACCCAACCAGATATTCTCCTATAGTGGCAGGCCCTATTGATGTCGTCTACCAAGATGTCGCTCAAACGGATCAAGCGAGAATTCTCTTTGAGAATCTTAGTACATTCTGCTCAGACGGGGCATGGGGTATGATTGCTATCGAGGCGCGCAGCATTGATTCAACAGCTGATGTTAGGACAGTTTACAAAAGGGAGATATCCACTCTCAACAACTACGATCTTGAGATTGTGGAAACTGTAGATCTTGAACCGCTGGAGAAGGATCACATGATGGTAGTTGTCCGAGTAACAGGATGATGGGGGGCATTAAGTGGATTCGAACATCGACAAATTGCTGGAACATGACATAGCCTCTATCAATGATGACTTGCCCAGAGAGAGAATTTCTCTCAATGCGTTGATCGCTGCAGAATCGCCCCAATACGTTACTCGCAATGGCGAAACCTCAGCTTTTTGCAAGGAGGAAATCGCGAAACTCGAAGAGATAGTTCCACGGAAATTCCATGGCGAGATATGGTTGCCAATAGTGATTCTAAGACGTATCGACTATGGACTAGGAATACACACCGTGGCAGGCAACAAAGTGGAGTTGTTTCTTATTCAGCATCTTATCGTAGGAGATGTTGACCTAGAATGGGATAAACTCCCAGAATGGAAAATGAATGATCAGCTGGCAAGACCTCATGTGCAGGTACTACGTCGTGAATTGCCATCCACCACTTGCATAGGATTCACAATGGCTGTTGAAACGAGTCGTGAAAAGCCAGAGTGAGCGATTCATGCCTTTGCATGTGCAAGCAGGAATCCTGAAAAGGTTACATTCGTAAGTTGAATGAGAGACGTTTGCTTTGACCAAGGCTAGAACCAAGCTCATTCGCGATGTGACTACTCAGTTAGAGGAGGCTGGGTTTAGTCCGTCATCACAGTGTGATGTGCGTCCGAGTTGTTTCGACTTGGTAGCGCGGAGGGAAGACCAACTCATACTTGTAAAGGTCCTTGCTAATATCGACTCCTTGACCAGTGAGGACGCAATTGCACTTCAGCTTGTTGCTCATTTCTTCAACGCTACTCCGATCATAATAGGATTAAGAACTCGGAGATCCGCGCTCAGCTCTGGCGTTGTGTACAAGAGATATGGTGTTTCCACCATCGCACCGACTAGTCTACATGGCATAATCGCAGAAAGGAAGATGCCTCGCGAGTTCATCCAACGGGGTGGACGATTTGTGGCAATCGATGGTGCAAAGCTACGAGAGGTGCGGCTCTCCCAGAAGATGACCAAAGAGGAACTAGCTGAATGTGTTGAAGTTTCAACCCGAGCTATCTTGGCATATGAGAAGGATGAGATGGATATTAGCACCAACATTGCTGATCGTTTGGAAAAAGTGCTTGAAACTGATCTTGTGATACCCATCGATGTCTTTAATGAGCCCTGGACACGAGAGCATCTCACCGAGCTAGAAAAGCCAATGCAAATACCGAATCTTGAGATAAAGGTGAATGAATTCTTTGACCGATTAGGTATGAAGGTGCTTTGGACTGATCGCGCTCCGTTCAACGTGGCAGCAAAGGAGAAAGGTCCTCCCCTGATATCCGGAGTCGGCTCACTGAAGAGCGGGGGATTGCAGAAACGCGTTGGGATTCTGAAGAGCGTTTCCAGCATCACGGAGTCTGATGCACTCATCATTGTGGAAGAAGGCCGCGCACAGGAGAGCGTGTCGGATTTGCCAGTGATTAGACAACATGAACTAGATGACATTGAAAAGCCACGAGATCTCAAGAAGATACTAGATGAGAGATCAAGCGCATAGACTGAGGTTAGCCAAGTTTCAACTGCTTGGCTCTTAATTCATCTCGTATTCTGTTGACTGATTCCCAACTATGCCGGACTATGCTTGGTAGTTCCCCTGTATCGGATAGGAAACCCCGGACGAACTCGATAGTCTTTGGATCTGACGGATAACCAGAGCCGAAATCCCCAAACTCCTCATGAAGAAGCTTGATGGCTTTATCGCGCTCTACCTTGGCCACAATAGAAGCTGCAGAAACAACAGGGTACTTCGAGTCGGCTTTGTGTTCTGACACGACTTTGCACCCCAATGTCGACAGACCGCTTCGCTCGGAAACCGCTGTTCCGAATCTTTGCGCCTTTACATCTACGGCATCCAAATATAGCAAGGAGGGTTTCAGAGCTTGGGCTATGGAAACAAACGCACGGATTTCAATCTCATTCAGATTCACTTTTTGCTCTCTCAGTCTGTCGATTTCAGACGCCGATATGGACCGCAATTCAATCTTGCTGGCTAGTCTTTTGATTGGTTCCAATAGCTGCGTTCGGCGCCTTGGAGTCAACATCTTGGAGTCCTTCACTCTCAAACCATTCAAATCATGAATCGTTTCTTGCTCGAAAAGTGTTCCACAAACAACAAGAGGGCCGATTAATGGACCGCGGCCGGCCTCATCAATCCCGGCAACGCCGCGAAGTTCACTATCGCTGGGACTCATAACAATTCAAGAATAACTCCCGCTTATTATCAAATCTGTCTGCACAGCTATTGTTGGCGAAAGGTTAGGAGATGGTGGGGACGCCGAGATTCGAACTCGGGATCGACGAGTGACTCTTCGTTATGACCCCTTAGTTTCATAAGATCTGGAGCCCGTCGCCATACCGTTCTAGACGCATATGGACACGCCATATCGTTGACTAGGCCACGTCCCCAATGCCGCAATGGGTGTGCGAGCAAACTTGTGGGCGGATAAGAAGCTTTCGCCTTTACAGGCGTGCTGCAAAGCTTATCGACAAGCGACTCATCGTATGAGTCCTTGTTTAAGATAGATATGAGGATGAGGAGTGCCCACAAGTTCGAAGCAAGTGCCAAGACGGTTTCGAGCATGAGAAATACACTGGACGATCACTCCTCATTAAAACCACCAAACCTAGAGCCAGTATTGCCCCCTAGTTCTGAGTCTTTTCTAGGCATTGTTTCCTGATAGTGCCCAAAGTGTACAGATCAAAAGCGTGGTTCGTGCAGTATCCAGAGTTGCTGCTGAGGTGTTCTCCCGACCACGAGGGCACTTGAAGTATCTCTTCTAGACTCAGAGATGCGTTTCTTTCCACCTATATTTATCTAGGCCTCAAGCTGTCCGGTCATTTCTGGTTTGCCAATGTGAGATCAGTTCGCGTTCTGTAGTACTCTCGTACCACTGGAACATGGAACATCGCGGCATGCGCTATGGATATCAACCATATAGCACTGGCGTAGAAATGCAGCAGAGATGAGAAGTGCCATAGACCTCCCACTACAACCAATGTTCCAATAGCACACAGAAAGACGTCAAAGGCAGACGCAAGTAACAACCTGCGGTGACCCGGTCTGCGCAGCAAGGCGAGGACTGCAATGTCGAAGAAACCAACTGCTGCAAGGTAATGCGTATAGTAGGGACAGGACGGCGGGGGACCGGGACCTTTGATACATTCCAAGAAAGCAAGGTGGGCTGCAATCATAAGGGCAAAGAGGCAAGCAATGCGGATAAAACTGAGTAGCCAAAGGACAAGAATCCCGAACGGTCTTGTTGTGTCTTCTCGAGCTGTCACTTCAGGTCGCGCCCCCGGATCGTTTGGCGGCTTCCCACCAAACGATGTGAAGAAGGGGGGAATATTAAAAGATTGGTTGAGAAGTATCCCGGAAGATGCAAAGAGAGTACAGGCTGGGCTTGTTCGTAGTGGCATCGAAGCAGAGAAATGGTGGATTGGCTAATGATTGAATCTTGGTTCCAGAGTAACCTTTAAAACGAAATACTGGTGAAATGATAGTGATGCCGGCCAAAGGCGTCGGGGTTCACCTGATCTCGTTCCGATCTCAGAAGTTAAGCCCGATGTCCGTCAAGGGAAATGTGCGGTGCGCGAGCCCGTGACAAGCCCTTGAGCTGGCACATTTTTCCCTTTTCGGATTAATTCAATAATTCCTTCATCCAGAGTTCAATATCATCAAGGGAAAAATCTGTCTGGTCCTGCACAACATTCCGTTTTCTTGCATCGTTCACAAGGATTAAAGGACAACTCTTGGTCTGACGGGGTATGCAAATCAGTCTGCCGGAAGGCGATTATAGTTGGATACTCAACCTCGTATTCTTTGCCTTCATCATTACTATGAGCCTTTATGGACAGAAGATACAGATGTGGCAATGGCTCAAGCAGATTGAAGCTGGTCTGATAGAGCTAAAGCGCATGGCAATTGAGTCTAGGCAATCTGCCATTGACGCATTCAAAGAGCATGGCACAGATGAGGAAGAAGTTGCCAAGGAAATTGACCGATGGCTGGACTATTTCACAATCATGCCAGTGGATTTGGATCCAGCAGGAATCTTGAAGCGTCTAGACCACCTTCTTGACCAACGCAGAGACCGCTTCCAAGAGTTCGTTACTGATCTAACTCCGGATGCCAGTAACAGTGAAAGAATGAATCTCGAGAACACTCTGGAAGTAACCCAGGTACTAAGCCTAATTTTCCGGATTGTGCGTCACTTCTACCTGCTTGGCAAGAAGACTGGCAGTACAATCATGGTAATGCAGGTTCAGATGATAATGCCGGAGCTACTACGTCTTGCAAAAGCATACTCTGACGCAATGGAAGCATTCGCTCAAGGAAAACCAATTGGGGACGGTATCGGTCCACTTGTCGTCACCAAGCTGGCGAGGGAATATGATGCAACTCCTGAAACCTATGTCCACGAGATAAGCAAAGAGGTGGGCTACTACCCGATTGAAGTTGAGGGACGCACCGTCTATGCTTTGAGAGCAACTGGTCCGGGCGGAACGGTGGGCAAACCCGGCTTTGCAGTGAAGAAGATTGTTGAGGATAACAAGGGAAAGATAGCTCAAATAATCACAGTGGACGCGGCTCTCAAGCTTGAGGGTGAGGAGATGGGTCGTGTTTCAGAGGGAACTGGAGCGGCAATCGGTGACCCAGGACCGGAGAAATATGCAATTGAACAGGCTGCAACCGAGTACGGAATTGGTATCGAGGCAATAGTGATAAAGGAAGATGAAGCCGCAGCTGTTGGAGTAATGGACAAACGAGTACTTGATTCGGTGCCTGAGGTCATCGAGCGAATCAAAATTGCGATTACAAAGAGAACCAAGTCAGGCGATAAGATTATCCTTGCAGGCATTGGGAATACAATTGGCATAGGTCTCTGAGGTGTTTGCATGGGAATTATTTCTAAGATACTTGGCGCGGTCTTGACAATCGGTGGGGGTTTGACTCTAGCCTATGGGATGGATCCTAATACGGGAAGCTTATCGTTTGTTCTATTTATCGTCGGTCTGGTAATGATGTCAATGGGATTCAGCCTGTTAACTGCAGGTCGAAAGAAGAAGGAAGTAAAAACATCACTTCCGACAGTCACCGAAATCAGGTGTAACGGGTGCGACTTCAAGGAGATACGTGACTACGAGAAAGGCGATTATATTCTCAAGCCCTTGGAGGCGAACTGCCCCAAGTGTAGTGGAAAGATGGCTATAGAGGGCGTTTATGTCGTCAGAGAAGAGCCGGAGAAGGACAGGTTCTAATCCGGTTTGGTCAGTATCATCGGACCTTCACTTGAAATGAAGACTGTGTGTTCAGACTGGGCTACTAGGCGCCCCTTCTTCTCAACCTGCACAGGATAGCCCCGGATTGCTTTGGCTTTCAGCAGCTCCTTGAGCCCATCACCTATGTTAAGCTGTGTGCCAGCAGTTCCTATCCAACGTGATGCGAAAGGAAACGGACCGTACCGCTCTCGGAGATGCAGCCTAAGCTTCTCTGTCAACCCCTCAAGGGGTTTGTCAATGCCCGTATTTGAAAATATGTAGACATAATCACTGTCTATCACAGTACCAGTCCCATTTGTGGCGAAAGGCTCAATGGCATAGCAGTCGCCAATCTCTACTTTCTCAGTTCCTCGCCGTTTGACATTTGGTATTACCTTCCCTGCATGTAGTCTGTACTGCTTCAAACTGTGGCCAGAGAGGTTCTTGATAGGACGGAGGCCATATGCTTTGATTATTTTTTCAATCAGCTTGCCCACATCTCCAAGGGGTAGTCCGGGTTTGAGTAGATTGATTGCCTCTTCCAATGCGTCCTCTGTTGATGCCACGAAACCCTCTAACGTGCTGTCCACATCAATAGTTCTTGCAGTATCGGCGATGTATCCATCGATGTGCACGCCGATGTCAACCTTCACTAGACCGGAATCGGGAATCTTGGCTCGATCATCTTTGGGTGATGTGTAGTGTGCAGCAATCTGGTCTATGCAAATATTGCATGGGAAGGCAGGACTGCCTCCATATTTGATTGTCTTTTTCTCAGCATTCCTGCAGATTGTGCGGACCAAGGCCCTTGGTTTCACCTCATTACAGGTTTTTTGAAGGACCCTTGCTGCGATTTTGCCCGCCTTCACTTGAGCAGGATTAGGTTTTGCGTTCATTGATGTGCACGCAAGAATAGTTCATGCAGTGTTCTTAAGAAGTTCTTTGAACACGCTATCTACTATCAGTTGGGCCGGGTTGTAACAATCGCCCCTTCCTCCGCGACAAAAACCGTGTGCTCGAACTGGGCAACCATGCCGCCCTTACCTTCAAGCAGGACAGGATAGGCTCTGATGGCACCAGCCCTTAAGAGGGAGTGAAGAGCAGCTGTAACGTCTATCTTCTTGTCGTTTAGCCATCTTCCTGCCCATGGTAGTGTTCCAAATCTCCGTCGAGCTATGTTACGAATCTGTGCAGACAGGCGGTCCATCTTCTTCTTGCTGGACATGACATTCGAAAAGATGTAGGCATCATTGCTGCCCTTGACTGTTCCATTGCCGTCGGTGGAGAAAGGTTCGATTGCGAAGGTTTCACCAAGGTTCATCCTCTCGCTTCTTCGCATGCCAACATTTGGCACAGTTTTTCCTGCATGAAGTGTCCAAGGCTTCAGCTGATGTCCAGAGAGTTGGTGGACCGGACGTAGACCATGTTTCTTTATCTCTCTCTCGATGACTGCGCCTACCTCTCCAAGCTTCACACCAGGTTCAATCACCTCGATTGCCCTCTCAAGAGCAATTTTGGCCGCTGTGACAAATTTCTCATAAGATCCATCTAGGTCTACTGTTACTGCTGTATCAGATAGATGACCATTCACGTGCGCCCCTAGGTCCACCTTGACGAGCCCTTTGTCCGGAAACACCTTCTTGTCACCATGGGGACTGGTGTAATGGGCAGCCTCATCATCTATCGAAACGTTGCAGGGAAAAGCTGGTTTGCCCCCATACTCTGCTATCTTATGTTCAGCCAGCTGGCAAATCCTAATGACCTTCACACCCGGTCGGACTTCTTTAGTGACTTCTCTCAGAACCCTTGCGGCAATAGCTCCAGCCTTAATGAAATCTGGAGTCGGACGAATTGTCATGTGAGTAATCATGCAGCTGGCCTCAGGCGCGGTCTTAAAGTTACTTGATGGCCGCAAATGACGAACGTCATCAACACTTGCGCAACGTGTTGAATAAGCCAAAGCATTGAAGTAAGAAACTGCTCAAGTATGAACCTAGAATAGTTCAGGAAATGATATGATGAAAATTACATATCTCGGTCACGCTTCATTCAAGGTTGAAGCAGATGGCAAGACTGTATATGTTGACCCTTGGTTGAACGGTCCAACCTCACCGATAAAGGTCAAAGATGTGGGCAAAGCAGACATTGTACTTGTCACACATGACCACGGGGACCATGGCTATTCAGAAGCACTCGAGATCTGCAAGAAGACCGGAGCCTACTTCGTGGCAATAAACGAGCTGGCAATCCAAGCGCGAGAACAGGGTGTCAAGAACATTCACACTCTGAATATTGGTGGTAGTGTGGATATTGATGGCGTAATCGTGACACTGGTGCAAGCGTTTCATTCGTGTGGAGTGGGAGCGCCTACTGGTTTCATCGTCAGATTTTCCAGTGGCACTTTCTATCATCCAGGGGATACGGGTGTGTTCGCCAGTATGAAGCTGTTTGGACAGCTCTACAAACCCGATGTTGCATTTCTTCCGATTGGATCCTACTATGTTATGGATGTCCGCCAGGCTGCCGTGGCTACTGAGCTAATCAAGCCACGCGTTGTGATTCCCATGCACTACGATACCTTCCCGGTCATCCAAGCAGACCCTGCAGAGTTCAAGCGTCTTGTGAACAAGCAAATTCCAGAAGTTAAGGTTGAGATTATCAAGCCCGGTGAGTCTGTAGAAGTTTAGCTACGATGGTGGTCAATGCCTGTGTCCCATCACACTAACTCCCAGTATCACAGCGTCAGAGGTTACCTCCGGCTCCACTGAGCTGTCTCGTGCCGGGACATTATGGCACTGACCGGCCTGTCAATGTACGAAACCAGGGTGACCCATGATTCATCTGAGGATTTGCATCCCTATCATACGAGTCCGTTGTGGCTCGTCCAAATGGTATTCAACAGGCTGAATCCAGACTGTTTCCCAGCCTTTGCGCAACACATCATCGAGCAAATCTCAGTGCGCCCTCGCGGCCGGGCATGTTGAATCCGGACTTGAGAACTTAAACATGGATTGTTATTAGCATTGCTAATTGGCGCGAACTGCAATTGATTGACGAAGCAGAATCTTTTGAATTGTAAAACCATATGTTAACAGCGACAGCTTCAAATAGATACATTCCCGTTTTTTGTGTGTAGAGTACTGCTGGATATGTTCCAGTGAAACTTTGCATATCATAAAATCATCATATTACAAATGTCATGTGGTTCCTCTGGCTCAAGAGCGAGCCGTAAGAAACCATTACGCTGGTCTGAGGACCATCATCATTCATGGGATTATCACATCACAATCATCATTTCACAAAGGTCATGAAACATTACCGCGGTAGTTGGTAGTTCATTCCAAACGGAATGTGAAGAGATAGCATAGGCTGTGACGAGCCATCGAGGCGGAGACTCGGTCAGTCGGAGGCGTACACATGGCAGTATCATATGAGAAGACAATAGGAGTAGAAAATAGATGGGTACAGACTTCGATAGCTCAACGGCAAAATATGTCATTAGAGCAAAGATCGAAATAGATGGGGTAGTCGACAAGCCAGATGTCGTTGGAGCAGTATTCGGACAGACAGAAGGTCTTCTTGGAGAGGACCTTGACCTAAGAGAACTTCAGCGAACGGGTAGAATTGGAAGAATTCAGATTGTAATCAGATCCCAAGGCGGCAAGAGCAAAGGCGAAGTAGTGATTCCAGTATCACTCAATAAAACTGCCACAGCAATCTTAGCTGCGTCCCTAGAAACCGTCGACCGGGTAGGCCCTTGCATGGCCAAGGTTACATTGTTGAAGCTTGAGGATATCCGAGGTGCTAAGCGTAGAAAGGTTGTAAGCCGAGCAATTAGCATACTCAAAGGATGGGAAGAGGACATTGCCCCCGGGTCGGATGAGATAACGTCTGCTGTCACGAAGGCCAGCAAGAGGAACGTCGCCAAGTATGGGCTGGATAAGCTTCCAGCAGGTCCAGAATTGGCTGGCAGCAAAGAGATTATCATTGTTGAGGGCAGAGCGGATATAATCAACCTGATGAAGATGGGAATCAACAACACAATCGCCGTTGAGGGCACACGTGTGCCCAAAACAGTCATCAATTTGACAAAGAAGAGAGGAATGACAACAATCGCGTTCCTCGATGGGGATCGTGGTGGAGACCTAATCCTTCGTGAGCTGATGCAAGTAGCCAATGTAGACTATATCGCAAGGGCTCCTGAGGGAAAGGAGGTTGAAGAACTCTCACGCCGTCAAGTGACTAAGGCTTTGCAGACTAGGATACCAGCAGACCAAGCTTTGGCTCTCGTCAGCGGTCGAAAGACAAAAGCACCTGCAAAGACAAGACGCCAGCCTAGGAGAGAGGATGCGTTTCGAAAGACTGAGAAGACTAGAACCACTCGCACTAGAACGCCGAGCAAAACTCGGACTACGCAATCTCGAGCGCCTAAGAGAGCTGGAACTACGACTAGACGTGCTGAAACACCGAGAAGAAGCAGAACACCCAAACTGTCGACTGAGAATGTAGATGCAGCTTACATCAAGGCGGTGACCGATGTCAAGGAATCGTTCAAAGCAGTTCTGTTTGGCAACAATCAGAAAGTCCTAGTTGAATGCGGGGTTGCTGATTTGGCCAAGACATTGGAGTTACAGGATTCCGTTGATGCGGTGATTTTCGATGGTGTTGTTACGCAACGCCTAGTTGACGTAGCGAACAGCAAGAAGGTGAAACTGCTGATTGGAGCTGCGAAAACTGACATCGAGAAGAAACCTGCAACCATGCGGGTTGCTACCTTTGATGACGTGGAGCAGTAAATAGAATCTCAATGGAACAGATTGGTTACAGAACATGGCCGTTCGTTGGGTATTTGGGTGGAAACTGTAAGGTTTAAGTGGCGAATGGATTGGGCCAACAGGAATTAAGGCGTCAATGTGACACCACTTGTCGCCCATTTTATCTAACAGAGTGGAAATGCAATGGCAAAACAGTTCAAAGCTACACTGAAGAGAACCACTGTTCCTGAGGTTCATCACATCACGCTTGGCGGGTACCAAAGCGCCGCTGTGTGTGCACCACCGGAATTGACGAGCCACCCCGGAACAACAACCCCACACCAGTTGTTCCTTGCTTCAATCGGTTCCTGTGTCAACATCATTTTCGAGATTGCGTGTGGCAAGGGTCGAATTGAGGTCCTAGACCTGACGTCTGAGATCACAGGCGATTATGAGACCGACGAGGAAACTCAGCTAAGCGCCTTCACTGCCATCTACATCAACACGAAAGTGGCCGTGCCGAAAGGCGTTGCTGATAAGAAGGTCCAGAGACTCTTCGATATCGCGGTCAACTCGTGCCCGATTGGGCAGTGTCTTGTAGGCAGCTGTGTAAAACTAGTTGAGAATCTAGATATCATTCACAAGTAGACCGCCGCTGGTTGCATCACAGGCAGATGGGAGCTCCATTCGGGGCTCCATGTGGCACTATTTTTATCCCAGACATGAAGCTCACACTTCGCAAACGTTAATACTCGCATTTTGGAACCGAGAGCAACGCATTCTCTGACTCACGAAATGGGAGCAAGTGGATGACATGACCGATAATGTCGTAGAATCTGAAGGAGTAAAGTTGCAGACGCCCTCAAGGGTCGACCCAGCGTTCAAGCATGAAGTGTTGAGCATGCCAGGAGGGGAGACCCTCAAGTACTGCTTCCAATGTGGGACATGTACTTCCTGCTGCCCGATAGCTGATATCACAGACTCGTACCGCCCTCGTACAGCAATACGACTAGCTCAACTGGGACTCGAGGAGAGGCTTCTCTCCAGCGATACAATATGGTTGTGTGCCGCCTGCTACACATGTACTGATCATTGCCCCCAAGGTGTAGAAGTCAAGGATGTGCTTCGTGTGTTCCAGAATCTGGCAGTGAAAAAGGGGTACATACCGAGAGTCTATAGAGAAGTCGGGAAGAACATCCTAAGCGCAGGCTATGCGTACAAAACCTCCAAATTCAAGATGAAAAAGAGAATAGCGATAGGACTCCCGCCACTTTCTGAAACACCGCCAGCACACATGGAAAAGCTGGCTAAAGCCACAGGCTTTCATGATACAATAGCCGAGAAGGAGGACAAAGAATGAGTGGCAAGCCAAAGAGTGCAGGAAATTCAGAGTCGAAGAAGGACGCTGTGTTGAAATATGCATTCTATCTAGGCTGCGCGACCCCCTTACGTGAGCGCGCCTACGAGATATCTGCAAGGAGAGTCCTGAAGAAGCTTGGAGTAAAACTTGTGGAGATGAAAGGAGCCAATTGCTGCGGCCTTCCGATTGATGCAGTCAACCACGAGATGACTCTTGCCCTGTCTGCGCGAAACCTAGCCATCGCAGAGAAGAAGGGTCTAGATATACTCACACTCTGTTCTGGTTGTACAGGACAGCTCATGAAGACGAATAAGCATCTGAAGGGAAACAGAAAGAGTAGGGAGCGCGTCAACAGATACCTCAAGACCATTCGTACAGAGTTTCAGGGAACCATAGAAGTTAAGCATCTACTTAGAGTCTTTGTTGAAGACATTGGATTCGAGAAACTCAAGACCTACATCAAGCGCCCTCTCAGCGGTATGAGAATAGCTGCCCATTATGGTTGTCACCTCTTGATGCCCTCCAAGTATCTAGAATTCGACGACTTTGAGGACCCCGAATTCCTTCGGGAGTTCATTGCATTGCTGGGTGCTGAACCTGTGAGGTATGCAGACGAGAAGGAATGTTGTGGTGCAGTGATAGCAGGCGTCAATCTTGATCTGCCTTTGAATCTAATTGCGGACAAATTCCGTAACGTCAAAAATGCCCAAGCTGATGCAATGACCACCATATGTCCCAGTTGTCACTTGATGTATGACCAACACCAGTCCTCCGCTGAGAAGATGTTTGACGAAACTTACAACATGCCAGTACTACATTTCACTCAACTACTAGGCCTGGCAATGGGAATACCAGCTGAAGAGCTGGCTTTAGATGAGCTAAAGGTGAAACCCGAAGGGTTCCTGATTGCAATGGAACAGACAGCGTGAGTTGATCACTCTGTGAGGAAAGCATGGAGCTGAAGAAAGATGGAGAATTATTCTGCTGCCTGGAAAGTCCTTGAAGCGCTTGTGCCTACGCTAAAGGCCAAGGGGGTAAGCATTCCAGACCACATAGCAAAGAAACTTCGTACAACGCGAGCGACCATTGCAATTCACGAAGCCGATCCGACTTATGAGGAAACAACTGCGGTACTCGAAGCGTATCTCGTTGATTTGGAGTCAGAACTACTCAACTTGGCTGAGAAGGAGATTGGCAAGGAGTATTCCAATGACTGGCTTGAGAAGATAGGCAAAGCTCGGCACAGTAGACCAGAGCCGGTGGGTACAAAGAGAGGGTTTCCAGCGGGAGTACCTAGGGGCGATTATTGGATTCGAGTTGAGATTGGCGATACAGTGACCATTGACGAGCTGAGAGAAGCAGCGACCAATCAAGGACTCGCTTTGAAGGAAGAGTCACCGATTCTTGCGGTGATTCATGGAGAACAGAGTGCAGTGAAACAGCTGATTCGTGAAATAGCTGAGAGAAAAAGAAAAGAGACGGACCGAACGTGAGTTCGGCCAACTCTAGATCTCTGATTCTTCTTGGGCCTTCAGGAGCTTCCTTGAGGCTTCTATCCGAGCTATTGTGGCATGAGTGTCCCGACTGGCGAGGGAAAGAGCCTCCACGGGACATATCTCGATACACTTGGGTTCTCCACCGCATAGATCGCACACTATTGCCTTCTTTGTCACAGGATGGATAGTGATTGCACCGAAGTCGCAGGCTTCAAGGCACCATCCACAGCCGTCACACTTGTCATCATCTACTAGGATTGTACCATTCTCTTCTGATTGTGTAAGCGCGTCTCTTGGACATGCAATGACACAGGGTGCACTCTCACAGAGCCTGCAAGTAATTGCGATATTGCCGCTTGGATAGAGCCTGACCGCCCGAATCCTTGATCTCAATGGATTGAACACACCATCCTTCTCAAGGGCACAAGCATACACACAAACATTACACCCAGTACACAGATTGGGGTCTGCAGACACAAACTTGTGTTCTCTCGGTGACATCATCTAACCCTCCTTCTCGGCCTTTTCGGCTTTCGGTGTCTTGGCCAATCCCTTGAGGTATTGGTAGTATTCACTCAGATCCAGTTCGTCAATTTTCGCCTTTGTCGGGACGCCTTTGTTGGTCCAACCACGTGCTTCATAGTAGCCATCGAGTAGAATATCCAGATCCTTTTGTGTCACAAGACTGCCTTTTGCTACCCCAGACTTGATGGGGTCCTTCATGCACCGTATGGGCAAGTTATCATCGGCTCTGCCAAGACCCTCACGGATATTGTATATCCTAGCTAGGTTGCTGATTCTCTCTCCAGCTTGGCGTATCTTTTTCCCAGTCATTGAAAGGCCGGTGACGTAAGTGTACATCTGGGCCATTTCATCATAATTCCAGATCCCTCTGTTGAACTTACAAAGGATGAGTGAGTCCATCACACTGTACAAATCTTCTCCATCTACAACAAGGGGTCCACGATCCTTGTCAGCCTTGAAACGGTCTACTGTACCCTTTAGGTCTGGACCGTATGCTCCATGACGCTGATGGTCAGCACCCCTTCGGGAAACAGCGTAGCCCAGAGCAGCTGTCTTGAGACCCCGGACATCATAACCAGTCATCTCGACACCCTTGATGTGCATAGCAAAAGCCTTTGAGCCTTTACCAATCTTCTCTGACGCCCTCTTCACGCCTTCAGCCAGGATATCTCCTATGTCCTCTCTGAAGGCAATCTTCCGAAGCATCTCAGTCTGCGCTTCTGCGTTCCCAAAGCGAAGGTCAATTCCGCCAGTGTCTTTTTCAGTGATCAACCCCTTCTCAAAAAGCTCCATACCGAAAGCAACGGCAACCCCTGCAGACAATGCATCCAGCCCGTAGAGATCACATAGCTGTACTGACCTGATAATGGCATCCGCTCGGTCAACGCCTGTGCAGGAACCAAGAGAGTAGATTGGTTCGTATTCGACTCGCGCAATGGCTCCTTTGTATGGGCCCTCGTTTACAGTGGCCACGTGCTCGCATCTGCTTCCACAGCCATCGCATCCCTGAATCTTTGTGACATAATGCTCATTCATATACTCCCCACTTATTGTTTCGGCGCCCTCAAAGACTGCGTCCTGCCAGTTCCTTGTCGGCATGGCTGCGGCCTTATTGAGCACTAGCACGTTGCCTGCTGTGCCAAGCCCTCGATACTTCTCAGTCGCAGGCCCTTTAGCACGATTGTACATCTCAAAGGACAGCTCCTTGAACTTCTCAACGTCAGCCACAGTGATATCTGCGGTGCCTCTCACAGCGACTGCCTTGAGCAGCTTCGATCCCATGACTGCGCCCATTCCTGTCCGTCCTGCTGCGCGCAGTCTATCATTGATGATGCATGCGAATCGTACTAGCTTTTCCCCGGCCGGCCCTATGGATGCCACTCGAACGTCCGGGTCGCCTAGCTCCTCCTTTATCATGTCTTCAGTTTCCCAGTTGTCCTTCCCCCAGAGATGTGAGGCATCCATCAACTGTACTGATTCGTTCTCGATGTAGAGGTAAACTGGGCTCTTCGCCTTGCCCGTTATCACTACGATATCGTAGCCTGCCCGCCTCATCTCAGATCCAAAGAATCCTGTTGAGTAGGCCTCTCCAAGGGCGTTTGATTGAGGAGACTTGGCCGCAACCCCCCATTTGCTGCTTGCCGCCGGAACCATCACGCCACAGAAGGTACCCAGCGAAAAGACAATAGGGTTCTCAGGGTCAAAGGCATCAGTTCCTGGCCGCTGAAGGTCAGTTATCATCTTGATTCCGAATCCGGCGCCTCCCAGAAAGTCTTCAGCCATCTTCTCGGGAAGCGGCTCGGTTCTGGACACACCAGACGTCAAGTCAACATAGAGTATCTTTCCTGCATATCCTTCCAATACGAAACACTCTCTCAGTTCTTCATGTGCCACAAGACTGATTCAACTAGCCCTGCACTGCTATAATTATAGGTATCGGGAAGGGTTATTCGGTAGATGAATGAACCATATTGTCATCTGGGAGTGCGCCATTTCCTAGTATTTAAGAAGGAGAGTTCAAAACCGAAGTAAACCCATTGGCAGGTCTAAGTCTGGAAAACAGATTTGAATAGTACATGCCATGCATCGCCCGATGGACAGGAGTATTGGACGGAACTAGGACTAAGTGTTCGTCCTTGGAGGAAGAACAGTGCCGCTGAAACTCACCAGAACTGAAGACGACCGCACTCTGACAATCGAGCGTGGGCTCTATACTAAGCGATTCCTTCTGATTGTTGATAGAGAAACGTGCAGGGGGTGTGGTATTTGTGAGAGAGTCTGCCACACAAGCGCAATATCTCTTCACGAACGACCTAAGGAAGTCATTGATGGCAAAGAGAGAGCTGTGAGAGCCCAGATTGACATTGACCCACACTTGTGCGATCATTGTGGTATATGTGAGGCGACCTGTCCCTTCGCAGCGATAACACACACCATCAATGGGGAGCCTATAGTCTGTGTACACCAAATCGAGGCCTTCCCTGAGTATATCCGTGAGATTGTCATAGACGAGTCGAAGATTGTGCCCTATATTGAAAGAGCAGAAGCACTCTGCCCACTAGGGCTCATCTCCGTCGAAGGTGGTAAGCTTTCAATCGATGGGAAGTCCTGTCCGTGTTGCAGAGTCTGCGAAGACAAGACAGATGGTGCAATTAAAGTCCGCAAAATTTTCCATGGGTCAATCAAGATAGATCAGGAGCGGTGTCCTGAGGGTTGCCAGAACTGCTTCGATGTGTGCCCAGTGGATGCCTTGGAGCTCAGGGACGATGGAAAGGTCTACCCAATAGACAAATTCTGCGTCTATTGTGAAGCGTGTGTCAAGGTCTGTCCAGAACCAGAAGCATTGACAGTGACCCGTACCTCAATCCGTCACACTCAGGTGAAGTCCGGGGCGTGGAACAAAACATTGGAGAAGTTGACCACAGGCACAGCATTGGAACAGGAGATGCAAACAAAGAGAACCTCCAAGATAGCCGAGTCCATGGTGAGGAGACAAGTGATTGGAGCTGGCGGTGACTAACAATGACAGAGTCAAAGACAGATACCGATACAAAGGTAGTAGAGCTCAAGGAGCCCCGCGTAGGTGTGTTTCTCTGCCACTGTGGCTTGAATATCGCTGGAACTCTTGACATGGACGACCTCGAAGAGTACTCCAAGAAATTGCCAGATGTTGTTTTTGTAAAACAGAACCGGTACACATGTGCTGACCCAGGACAAGATGAGATTAGAAAGGCAATAGTAGAACAGGACCTTACTAGAGTTGTGGTGGCAGCTTGTTCTCCGAGAATGCACGAACCAACCTTCAGGACCACTGTCAAAGATGCGGGTCTCAACGAGTTCTATTTTGAAATGGCAAACATAAGGGAGCACTGTTCATGGTGCCACCCCAAGGGAGAGGCTACACAGGAGAAAGCAAAAGAAATCATAAAGATGGCAGTGGCTAAGGTCCGACTCTTCGCGCCACTCAAGAAGTTCGAGGTCCCAGTCACCCCGAAGGCCATGGTAATAGGTGGCGGAGTTGCTGGAATCCATTCTGCTCTGGATCTAGCGAACATGGGATTCAAGACCTATCTTGTGGAGCGCGATGAGAGCATTGGAGGCCACATGGCTCAACTCGACAAGACATTCCCAACGTTAGACTGCTCGATTTGCATCGAAGGACCGAAGATGGTCGAATGTTCCAGAAATCCGAATATCGAGATCATCTCGTATGCAGACATTCTCAAAGTTGATGGCTACATTGGCAATTTCAAGGTCAAGATTCTGAAGAAAGCAAGATACGTTATACAGTCAGAATGTACAGGATGTGGCGAGTGTGTCGAGAGTTGTCCAGTGGAATATCCAAACAGCTGGGAGCAGAACCTCGGAACGCGAAAGGCGATATCAATTCCATTCGCCCAAGCAGTTCCACTCGTCTTCACGATAAACATGGACCACTGTATTGAGTGCTTCAGGTGTATTGACGCCTGCGGCGATAGGCAAGCCATAAACTTCTCCCAAGAGCCTGAGGAGATCGAGGTAGAGGTTGGCACCATAGTCGTAGCGACTGGTTTCCACTCGATGTATGAACCAACACCTGGATCTGAGAGTAAGCCAGCGGAAAAGGGATACTATGGTTATGGCAAGTTTGACAACGTGCTTTCCAACCTTGAGGTAGAGCGACTTGTCTGCGCAGGTGGACCAACCGGTGGGGAGCTAATCCGCAGGTCAGATGGAAAGCACCCGAAGAGGGTCGGGTTCATTCAGTGTGTTGGCTCAAGGGACGTTAACAAGTACGAGTATTGTTCGAATTATTGCTGCATGGCAACAATCAAAAACTCAGTTCTGATTAAGGAGCATGAGCCAGATACGGAGATTTACATCTTCTATATTGACATGCGGACCTCCGGAAAGGGCTACGAGGACTTCTACAGACGAGGAAGAGAGTCAGGATTCACATTCATCAAGGGCAGGCCCTACGATGTCACTGAAGACCCGGTCACAAAGAACCTCCTCATCAGGACAGAGGATGCTCTTCTGGGTGAACCTATCGAAGTTGAGGTAGATCTGCTAATACTCGCGACAGCTGGTGAGCCCAGCGAGGGAATCGACGAACTTGGCAGCAAACTGCACATCACTCGAAGCGGAGATGGGTTCTTCATGGAATCACATCCAAAGCTCAAACCCCTAGACACGCCTGTTGACGGAATTTACCTAGCTGGTGCATGTCAGGGTCTCAAGGACATTCCATATTCAGTTGCTCAGGGCAGTGGGGCCGCGGCAAGGGCTGCGACTGTACTGTCTAAGAAAACCGTGGAAATCGAGCCCATTGTTGCAGTAATTGACCCAGAAACGTGCGTAAACACAGATAGGAAATGTGGCATCTGTGTTGACAAGTGCCCATATGGAGCCATAACCGCCCTTGAAGGTAAGGCGGCAGTAGTGAACGTCGCCAACTGTCACGGCTGTGGAACTTGTGTTGCATCTTGCCCACAAGACGCCATAACGCAGATGCACTTCACAGATGAACAAATAATGGCTCAGGTCAGAGCGGCACTTGAAGACAAAGCAGAGGAGAAAATTTTGGTTTTCGCCTGCAATTGGTGTTGCTACAGCGGCTCAGACCTAGCAGGAACGAGTCGTTTCGAGTACCCGCCGAATTCCAGAATCATCCGCGTGATGTGCTCTGGACGTGTGGACACGGACTTCGTGGCTGAGGCCTACAGGCTGGGTGCAGGGATGGTGTTAGTCGGTGCCTGTCACTTACCCACTGACTGTCATTACATCGCGGGGAACGTTCACGCAAAGGAGCGCATCGAGAGGTATGCCAAAGTGGTGGAGGGAGCCGGGATTAGCCCTGAGAGACTCCGCTGGAAAGAAATCTCTGCTGCAGAGGGCATCATATTTGCGAACACTATGAAGGATATGTCTCAGCAGCTTGAAGACATTGGGATTGACAAGATCAAAGAAGAGAATGAAAAGGCGAGGAAAAGGATTGAGGCGCCACTCAAGAGGAAGGGTCTCATACCAACTGTGAAAGTGGCAGAATCAGATGAATAGCCCATAAACATGTCACTCATCTCAACTCAGCCCTGATGTATTACAAGGAATTATCTCACACATCACAGCATGTTCCATCGGCAATAGAATGCCGAGGCTTTATGACGTGACATCTCTGCTCGACGGACTGGAAACCACAGCGGGAATACCAGTATGTAACGATCCGTTTGAGATGATAGTAGGTCAGGAGCATGCTGTCACTCTAGTTCGCTCCGCAGTGACCCAACGCAGACACGTTCTGCTCTGTGGAGCACCTGGCGTGGGGAAATCGATGCTTGCCAAAGCCGCGCATTCTCTGCTTCCACCACCAGCAGAGGAGATTGTGCTTCGTCATAACCCAAACCAAGTCGACAGACCTGAGGTCATAGTTGTAAGAGCTAACGAGAAGTGCATCCCCTCGGATATTCGAGAGCAGCCCAGTGACATAGTGTATATGCGACCGCATGAGATTCCCTTCGAAGTTGCCGCAGAGATGGGGTACAGATGCTCCAAATGTGGGAGCTTCTCACTACCTAGTCACAGTACCTGCATGGAATGTGGAGCTGCAAAGAGAGCCGATATGAACTGTGGCGCGTCGTTCCACGGGCTCTTTAGAATGCTGGACGTTGTAAGAGCTCCTGCATTGAGCGAGGTTTCTCATCAAGACTCCGTAAATGGAGTCGGATATGAAATCGTTTATGAAAGAACAGGCTCGGACACTATCAGAGTAACTAGATTCCAGCAAAACATTCAGCATCATCAACGAAGCAATGTGGAGGACAGTGATTGGCGAGTCTTGATTCCCGGAAGCTCAACACGGTTTATCCGAGTAAGTGGCGCCAGCCCTGTTGAACTCCTTGGAGATGTCAAGCATGACCCCTATGGAACTGCAGAACCAATGGGCAAGCCTGCTCACCTTAGAGTTGTGCCAGGGGCCATTCACGAAGCGCACGAGGGTATCTTATACATTGACGAGCTGAATACATTAGGACAACTTCAGAAGCATCTTCTCACCGCCATGCAAGATAAGAAGTATCCAATTACAGGACATAACCCACAGAGCTCGGGGGCCGCTGTGCGAGTCGATGATGTACCATGTGATTTCGTTCTTTTCGCAGCATGCAATGTAGAGGACCTACCCAGCATTTTACCACCCCTCAGGTCAAGAATTCGCGGCTATGGCTATGAAATTATGCTCTCCTCATGGATGAAGAAAAACACTGAGAACTTAGACTCGCTAGTGCGATTCATTGCACAGACCGTTGTGGAAGACGGGAGAGTCCCGCACCTTACAGTCGACGCAGTCCATTCCGTTCTGGAAACTGCTGAGAAGATAGCGTTCCAACTTGATGGACAAAGAGATGCTCTCACACTGCGGCTACGTGAATTGGGTGGCCTTGTCAGGGTAGCAGGAGATCTTGCGGTACATGAAAGGCATGATGCAGTCTACAGTGAGCAAGTTGAGCGGGCAAAGGAAGTAACCAGAGGATTTGATGCTAATTCAATTCATGGTCTTTACGTAAAGCGAACAGAAAAACCACATGAGAGCTACGGAGACTATTTCTTCTAGAGAGCATTCGCAGACTGGCGGTGTCGCTTTGAAGGTCCTGAAAAGAATCCTGAAGGAGGGTAAAATCAAGCTAAAGATTGAAACCCTCGATGATCTCTGGCACCTCTACAACGTAGTAGGTCCTGGAGACCAAGTTATTTCTAGGACCATGCGGCGAGTGAGAGTGGGTGATGAGAGTGGTAGAAAGCAGGAGAGCGTCCGAAAGCCCATGACTCTCAAGATAAGCGTGGAGGACGTGTCATTTCATACATTCAGCAACAGAGTGAGAATACTCGGTACCGTCCTTGAGGGGCCCGATGACTTGGTGAACATAGGATCTCATCACACTATCAACGTGGAGCCAGGCAGGACGCTGACAATCCTCAAAGAACACTGGCCAGGATATCTACTAACGCGATTGAAGCAAGCTGAGAAGACGCAGGGAACCCCTGTCTGTCTGATTGTGACTATTGAGGATGGCATGGCTGAACTCTTCCTAGCAGCTGACTTCGGACTGAGTAAGGGCGTCCGGGTTAGGACTACCATATCTCGGAAACGAGGAGATCAGAAATCACACGATAAGACTGTGAAAGAATTCTTTTCGAGTGTAACTCTTGCTGTGCGTTCGCAGATTGAACAGAACGATATCGGATTGATTGTCATTGCAGGTCCTGGTTTTGTCAAAGATCATTTCAAAAAGCATCTGATAGCAGCAGGAGTGAAAGACCTTCCTTCAGTTGTCGCTGAGAGTGCTAACTCGATCGGGATTCCAGGGGCAAAAGAGATTCTATTTCGTGGCATTATCGGCAAGGCGATTAAGGGCTTGAAGCTGGAAGCTGAAACTCAGCTTGTCGAGAAGCTGATAGAGCATCTTGCAAAAGATAATGGTCTTGTTGCGTATGGCGATGATGAAGTCAAGAAGGCTGTGCAGTTCGGGGCAGTAGAAACCCTGCTTATCACTGATAAGAAGCTTAGAGAGGGCACTGACGAGCAAAGGCGCAAGATGGATCGGCTCATTCGTGATGTCGAGAAGATTCGTGCGGAGTTCCACATCATTTCAACAGACCATCCAGCAGGAAACCAATTGCATAACCTAAGCGGTATCGCTGCGATTCTGAGATTCAAGATGGACCGGTGATTAGAGCGGACTGAACATTGTTTGTAGTCGATCCCATGATGGATACTCGAAAGCAATGCCAATTTCCATTGCAACATCTTGAGGCAGTAGGCGCTTGAGCTCATCAGCAATCTGTTCTAGGATCCATGGCGCAATCTCTACTCGCATGCGAGCCGTGTCAACATTCATCAGACGGACCGGAACATCGAACTCAGACGTCAGAATGCGCTGAATAATAGTCAGATGTTCTTGGTCTAGTTTCTCACTAAGACGTCCCCGGATGATCCCCAACATGAGCAGAGGCTCATCCTCGTCACGCTCCTCGAACTCTCGCATTGTACGCACCAGCCTCCTTTCAAGCCTGTTGCGCATCTGTACGGAATCCTTGAATCGGGAGGAGCAATAGTGAACAGAGAGCGTTTTCAGGTTAGAGGATGCCCACTCTAGTACCTCTCTTGCTACGTCTGCACTGCCATCGATGCTTGCACTCTCTAAGTCTGTGAGGCGCATCCCGAGGGCCACAAGGCGCTGGAAGTTGGTTTCACTGGCCTCCAGTTCGTTGATGTTCATGAACGATACGCCCATCTCCTCTGCTCTACGAGCCACGTTCTTCAGTTGTTCCGCCTTGCCTGGCAATGCTGGCACCTCTATCCCCACATCCAGCCCTATTCTGAGTGCAGATGAAATCCCGGACCAGTCCTTACTTTGGGGATGGAATCGGATCTCGTCGAGGCCAGCATCTCGCAACATCTGAAATACACCCTCATCAGCGTCAGCCTTGCTCGTATAGAGGTGAATGTGAAAATCATCACCCTGACGGGTCTTTAGAAGGGAGATGTAGTACAGGGTTCTCTCGATGCTGCAGAGAGGGTCGCCACCACTGATGCCAGCCCCCTCACCACCGATTGCCTCAATCTCGTACAACATGTCACTATCATCAGAAACCGGCATCTCATCAGCGAATACAACATCCTTGCCTGCCTTATCTTTTGACAGCGGGCAGTAGTAACACGAGCTGTCGCACAGACCAGTAACAAAGAGAACCATCTTTGAGCCCTTAGTACAGAGCGAACACCCCCGAGGTAGCTCACCAACGAGAAGCGAATCACCACTGATTGAACGGACTGAACGGGTCATCTCATACACTCCTTACTTCGCACGTCTTTGGATTGTGCGCCGCAGAGCTGGGTCACTGTCCATTAGGTCTTTAGCAACAGCCTCGAAGCTCTCGTCTGGAGAGAGGTTTCTGGTTAAGTAGACGCCTGTGCGACCAACGCTATCACGACGAGTGAGCACTCGTACCCTATCCTTTGCGATATCAATGCTTACGCCCACCTTCTTCGCTGCGATATGTTCGTAGCCAATGACGCCGCGTTCCACATGTCCTGTTTCGCTAGGCTCAATCAGAATCAATCTCTTGTCAACACCAGGAACACGGATTCTTTCGCTGAGTTGGCTGGTGCTCGTTTGTCCACCCCATCGGTAGAACTCTTCCTCACGCGATTTGAACTTGAAGAGGGGAAAAGTGACTACAATGTCATTCTCAAGATAGATGTGTCCCTTTAGGACCATAGAAGGAGTAGCTTGAACGAGCTCTCTTCTAATGCCTGAGCCAATTGCAATCTCGAGCTTGTAGCTGGACACCGTATAGGGAACGATGATATCAATATCAGATGATTTGCTGACATCCCCTCTTGCGACTGAGCCGTACACAAACGAAGTGACTCCATTGTCCTGTAGTGCCTGCATCACCTCAAGTGCGCTCTCTCTTAGCTCGTTCAGGAGTTTCCAGTGGGAATCATCATAGGTGACCTTGCGACTGTCATGAAGAGTTTCGGGCTTCTTAGACATGCTAATCAGCTATCCTCTCCCTTTTTGGCAATTCATCCATCAATCTGCACACCTTGCAAATCTGGCCAGAAGTAACCTCTCCACACTTCTCGCACTTTCCGGATTGGATTGCATGCGTATTCGCTTCTAAAGATGCAGTTATTGCCTCGCCTGAACGAAGAATCGCAAGAAGAGTTCCCGGGCGTTTGTGCTCCATCTCATTCAAGAAATCCCTCAAATCGTTGCGCATTGCTTCCCTGTAGTAGGGGCATGGCACATCGTGGTAGGGCAGTTCAAGATGATGGGAATACGCAACGACGTCACGCTCAGATAACTCCAGTATGGGCTTGATACGGGAAACTAGCCCCTCAATCGGCTTGTCCCGAGGGCGATTAGTTCGCACAATTCTCGGACTATCACCGCGCATCATGTTCATCATGATTGTCTGTGCTTCGTCATCGAGATTATGACCGGTGGCTATGACATCAGCACTGATATCGAAAGCTGCAATGTTCAGCGCTCTCCGCCTCAAGACACCACAATACGAACAAGCACCGATAGTGATGTCACTGCGAAGTTGCACTATCTCATCCAGTGAAAGTCCGAACATATCTTCAAACAATCGAACCTCAAGCTTCAGTCCCAATGAGTGCACAAGTGCCTTTGCTGATTCCAACGCCTCGTCCCTGTATCCCTTAATGCCCTCATCTATTGTTACGGGAATAAGCTCTGAATCGGGAAAGTTGCTTTCAATCCGGTGAAGCACGTCCAGTAAGACTGCGCTATCTTTCCCACCGGAGATGGCCACCGCTACTCGATCACCCCTTTGGAGCATCTTCTTGCGGTTGATTGTGCGTCTAACGCGGTTTAGTGTTGTCTTAATTAGACATGACTTGCAAAGTGCTTCTGACGTGTATCTCCGCAAGTACACGGCAGGGGAATCACACTTCGAGCATTTCTGGGACATCGGACACTCCGACTGACCTCTGTTGCATTCTCGTTAAAACTGCTCGTTTACATCTGATAAAGGATGGAGGAAACGAGGCGCTACTTTTTGGAACGCAGTTCCCTAGGTGATTGATCCTTCTCCTTGGCTAACGGCTGGACCTGTCTAGCCTGAACCGCAACCTTCGACGTACGGAAGTTCGCAGCCTGAATAATATCATCTACCGTTCTATAACCCATTTCCTACATTTCATGTGAGTGATACTCAACTGTAAGAAACTCCTGTGTTCCACCCTTCCCCTGCCAGATGTTGCCATCCTTCATTCTCCATCGGAGTCTGGAGTTAGCAAGGGCTTTGTCTGTCATCATCGAGATGGTATCCCTCCCACAGACCTGGCTTCCTTCTCCTGTCTTGTTACTGGCGTATCACTTCCAGCGACAGAGAGGGTCTTCACAGTTCTTGCCACGGCGGGGTCATTATCACCCATCCCAGATCCATCACTGAAACCGAGAAGGCTCGTCTGAGCATGGTGAACAGCCGCGGACTCCCCAGAGTGCGATACACCACTCTTCATGGAGAGTAGAGACCTCCTTCGAGAAGAAACCTTCCCTTGGGCTTTCGGGAGCGAGCATATACTGCGCGAAACAGCATTAGCCCACTTGCCTAGTCCTATCACAGAATGTAGTGGCTCTCCAGTAATAATAAGGACCACGCAATTATGATTATAGGCACAAGAAGGATGACTCCTATTTGTTGTGAGAATCTTACATGTTTCTTACATCTCTGTATTCCAAATCACTAGAGATCTGTAAGAATTCCATCGCTCCGGATTCCCTTGAAAGCCTCAGCAACACGTTCGATACGAGCCAATGCTACCAATTGAGCCATGGCGCAGCTAGAATAGACCCTTTCCATACCATAGAGAAAGGCCGATGCTAAGAAGCACTATGGATAACGATAGGATTCTCATAGGCCACATGATTCGTTTGATCTTCTTCTCATCATCAATGAATAGGCTCAATCCATTGGACAGCAGTTTGTCACCATCCAGCATTGGTATTGGAAGGAGATTGAACAGAGCAACTGAGATCAGGACTATGAAACACCACTGTAGTATCTGCTGCATGTGGAATGCGTACATCGGGCCTCCGGGAATCCATTCCCAACCAGGTTTTGGTTCCCAGTAATCAGCGCCATACACTCCCATGTAGCCTCTAGATGCGTTGGCTTCATGCTCTGCAAGCGTTACTGGGAGAGAGACGCCATTCAAGCGATGTATTGTGAGATTGTTTCCAGGCTCGGTGTCAGCCATATACACGCCGACATCGCTCCAGCTTTCAATTATTGTATCGTTGAGTCCAATAATGACGTCACCAATTTGCAGGGTTGCGGCGGAGGCAGGTGTTCCTGAAGAGACATCGTAGATGTATGCCCCACTGGGAGGATTGAACGCAATAGACATCATAGGAGTGAAGTTGGCGATGATGAGAAGGAAAAAGAGCCCCCAGATTAGGTTGGCATATGAGCCAGCGGCAAGAAGACGCATGCGCGCTCTTGGACTTGCTTCCTTCTCGAAGTATTCTTCGTCGGGTTCTACAAAGGCACCGAAGAGTACGAAAAAGGAGATGAGACCTGAGCTCTTAATGGGAATGTCATCTCGGGATGAAGCTAACCCGTGCGCAAACTCATGAGTTAGAAGAGTGACTGCGAGAGCAATCACCATGTAATAGAGTGGTAGGCCGGTTATGGTGACTCCCGGGATTATCGGGACCACGCCACCAGCGGTAGCAGGCTGAATGAAAAATTTGAGCAGATTCTCTGCGAACATCCAGAAGCCAAATGCCATCCCACCAAAGGCAACGATTATGCCCACATTGAAGAATGCCTTTGGGAACTTCTTGCCCATTCTCGTAAGGAATGCGTTCAGTCGCTCCGTCTTGAACATCAAGAAGAAGGGTGTGCCTATCTCAAGGCCTCTCTCACTCAGCTTTTTGACTCCAATCGCTTGGCCAACAACGTAGAGGACAATGTAGATAGCTGCGATAATTATCAGCACAGTCATTGGATCCATAAAATATCACTTCTAGCGGAGTACGTACCGATTGCGGGGCAAAGTCCGTGATTGTTATAATGCTTGCGTCAAGGACAAGCCCTGTGTTTCAATCCGGCCGCACCGCAATCCTCATAAAGTGACCAACTTTCGCTACCGCTGGAGTCCTTTTCGGACATCCTATAGTTTCAAGTAGGCGAATCGATAAGTGCCATTCAAATTAGTAATCAGCGATCCCGAAACGGGAAAGGCCATCCAGTACGAACTAGATGATGCAAAGACAAATGCTCTGGTTGGCAAGACGGTGGGAGAAATAATCGAGGGGGATGTAATTGGCCTGCCAGGATACAAGCTTAAGATTACTGGCGGCAGCGACTCGTCTGGTTTTCCAATGCGACCTGGTGTTCATGGTAGCGGAAAGAAGAGGGTGTTGATACGAGGACCGCCTGGATTTCGACCCCAGAGGAAAGGGATTGCCAAGCGCAAGACAGTGCGAGGTGGAGAGCTTGGCCCTGATATTGCACAAGTGAATATGCGGGTCGAAGAGAAAGGTGCAGCTCCACTAAAAGATCTGGTTATGAAAGCTGCATAGTTTCCAGGTGCTATTATGGAAGAGCCACTATAGCAGGCCTTGACGCGATGTTTCTCAGTTTAAACCATAGACTTCATAAGAGGTCCAGATGAGTCTGACGACCATAACGAACAAGGCGCAGCCGGAAGTGAAGACTAGGTGACTAGGAAATACGAAGGACAGTCAGAAGTTAATATAGGCGCATTGGGCCATGTCGACCACGGCAAGACAACGATGGTGGAGCTCCTCACAGGTGAGTGGACTGATCGTCACTCGGATGAGGTCAGACGTGGCATATCTATCCGACTCGGTTATGCTGCTACCACCTTAATGAAATGCACAAAATGCCCTGATCCCGACGCGTACACGACATCGCACATGGCAAAGGAAGGGAAGTGTGTGAAGTGCGGCGGCAAGCTCGAAACACTTAGAGAGATATCATTTGTGGACAGTCCTGGTCACGAGTCACTAATGGCTACCTGCCTTAGCGGAGCTAGCCTGATGGACGGTGCTATTCTGGTGATAGCTGCAGACGAGCCATGCCCTATGCCACAGACCTCAGAGCATCTTCACGCACTAGATATCACTGGAGTCAGGAATATTATAATCGTGCAGAATAAAATCGAGCTTGTTTCCAAGGAGCAAGCCTTGAAACACTATCAGCAAATTAAGGAGTTCGTCAAGGGAACAGTCGCAGAAAACGCTCCAGTAATACCGATATCAGCTGTTTTCGGATCAAATGCAGATCTCCTCATCCAAACCATAGAGGAGGTCGTTCTAACTCCAGAGAGAGATGATGAAGCCGATTCGAAGATGTATGTTGCTAGATCCTTTGATATCAACAAGCCGGGCACACTACCAGCTGATTTGCAGGGAGGAGTAGTTGGCGGCTCGATTATCCAAGGAAAACTAAAAATCGGTGATGAAATAGAAATTTCTCCTGGCGCAAAGGCTGAGAAGGGATTCAAACCCATCAAAGCTAAGATTACAAGTCTGCTCTCGGGCAGTGGAAATCAGCTGGAAGAGGCGTACCCTGGGGGATTGATTGGTCTCGGTACAGGTTTGGACCCAGCCTTCACACGCGCTGATAGGCTTAGAGGCAACATTGTTGGCAAAGCAGGAAAAACGCCAAAGGCAGTGTACAAACTCATGATTAAGCCCGAGCTTATGCAAAGGGTTGTGGGAATGGAGTCAAAGAAAGAGGTTGACAATCTAAGACTAAAGGAATCTCTGATGCTCGTTGTTGGCACCGCGCCCACAGTGGGAATCATTACCAAGCTTCATGGAGATGAAATCGAGCTCGAACTGAAACGGCCAGTGTGTGTCGAGAAGGGACAGCGTATCGCAATCGGTCGAAGAGTCGAGAATAAGTGGCGACTAATAGGCCATGCAGTCGTCTGATTGGTCCTGTGAGTAAAGTGGCATTCCAAGTCATACTGGATACAAACTTCCTAGCAGTGCCCGCGCAGTTTGGAGTAGACATATTCTCTGAAATTGAGCGAGTACTAGAGAGGCGAGTGGAGTTCGTGCTGCTGGAGTCAACTGTCAAAGAAATTGATCTAAAAGGGGGACTAGGCGCTGGGAAAACAAACAGGCATGTTTTCAAAATTGCCAAGGATCTTATCCATAGATGTAAGGTGGTCAAGGTCCCAGAATCGCTAACAGCAATGCCAGTCGATGACCAGCTCCTCGAGTATGCAAGTTTGGTCAGGGGCGCACTAGCCACAAACGATAGAGAGCTCAGAAGGAAAGCACGAGAACGCAGAATACCAGTGCTATTACTCAGAGGTAAGAAAAGAGTGGTCCTCGAAGGGACAGTTTTTTGAGTCAATGTCACAACGTTTTTATTCGTACCGAATTGATGCATCGCTGAGCCGTAGGGTCCGGACCTCGGTGGTTGCGACTAAGGTCTGATTGTTCTACGAGAAGTTGTCATTATATGAGGTGCGTTTGTAAGTGTACAGCATTGTCACGGTGAGGGACATCGTACGGATTCCCCCGAAAGAGTTTGGTCAGCCCATGAAAGCGGCGGCCATGAACCACCTGAGGAAGAACCACGAAAACGTACTGGACAGAGACATAGGTCTCGTGATTGCAGTCATAGACATTGACGATATTGGTCAAGGTCGCTTGATGCCCGGTGACGGTGCGACATACCACAGCGTTGCGTACAAAGTCCTAGTCTTCAAGCCAATCAGACAGGAGATTGTGGAAGGTAATGTGGTTGAGCTGATGGACTTCGGTGCGTTCATCCGAATGGGACCACTTGACGGCCTCTGTCATGTGAGTCAAATTTGTGATGACTTCATTACGCAGGACACGAAAGGAAGTGCTCTGCTTGGCAAGGAAACTGGCAGAACCCTCTCGGAGGGCGACCAAGTTCGTGCCCGAATAACGTCCATAAGCTTCGAGTCTGGCAATCGGTCAGGTAAACTGGGTCTAACCATGCGTCAACCCTTCCTCGGTAAAGTAGGGCCTCAGCTCTCGTGGGTCGAAGACGATGTTAGGGCTGCAAGAGGCGAAACAGGGAAGAAAGACAAGAAAAAGAAGAAGAAAAAATAGCTGAGAGGAAAATCGCGTGGCAAAATTAAAGGCGTGCAGAGATTGTCATTACTTGACTAACGAA
>JABCTJ010000127.1 GCA_018238375.1 Candidatus Thorarchaeota archaeon | reverse complement strand
ACCGAGAACAATGATTATCATCAGTACGTCATGAAATACAGGTAGATAGGTACTGTCCGTGACGAGGAAGACGAGGAAGACCACCCCAGTCGGAACTGACATCATGGCTCCAGCAGCTATGATGTATTGTGGTTGCGCACACTCCTCATACACCTCACCTTTTCCTTCCATTACTCTCTTTAGAAATGGCTTGGATCTTTCGTGAGCTCCCTTGAAATGTTGCGTTGTAATCAGTTCCACTCTGCCAGTTGCCGGATCTGGCTTATGAACTTCGGAATATCGCGCTTCAATCTGCGGGTCCGAACTAGCAATCAACTCGGTTGTTTGATCCTTCGATATCATTTTCTCCAATCCAAGCAGTGGAGCCATGGCGTTTCGAGTTACCATTTCAGAGCTCAGTCTTCTTTGCATGATGGAATTGTCGTAGAATGCGAGTGGAAATGATGTGATAATTAAACCCACAGAGAGCAAAAGGGTCCATTGATTGGTCTGAGTATTGATGTCCAACAGAGCAATCAATCCCAGAACAGATATTATAATTAGGCTAGACAGAAACAGCCCTCTGTTCATCCGGCTTCTACGCTTGAATTCAGAGTTAGTCAGAATCCAAGTTCCCGAAGGTTTCATACGGGGCCGAATCTTGGGCGAGAATATTGTCTGTTCACGCCGTGCTCCTGAGTCGCCTCCCCAAGATAGTTCTCTCTTTGCTATATCTTGACCTAGACCATTGCCTCTCTCTGGACTGGTAGCAGCATCGGCTACTATCTGAGCAGCCAGACCATCTGATTGCATGATTTCTGAGATTGTCTGTTTCGCAATCTCATCATTGTCGTCTTCCACTCTCCTTTCTAGCTTTCTGAGAACATCGGTGACATAAGTGCAAGCTATGCTCCTCATGATTGACGCTTCTGCATCTTCACTCACTTTCTCTTCTCCAAATAGCCACTTCAAGAGGCGGAGGATATCGAAACTCTCGATTACTAGGATGAAAATGAGCATAACGTCCAATCCATAAAGTGCAAAGCCAATGGCGAATTCAGCGCTACTGGAAGGTATGAGAATGTTGGGGAGTAGCATCAGGAGTGATCCCATAATGACGTATGCCGAAACGCCACGATATGCATAGGCTGCCGCAAGCATGAGTCCTACAACAACGCCCGCCAAGACAACGATTTCTAAGTGGAACAGCAACTTGAGAGGATAGAAGACCATGGTGAACCACAATGTATTGACGAATATCCCAAGGACTAAGCCTAGAATCATGCCAAGATACGGACCGCCTATGGCTAGGTATAGAAGCGGCTTAACATGCCTCAGGATCCAGCCTGTAGCTCCCTCTTCTGGACTAAGTAATCTGCCTCTTATTCCCAGTGCTATAATGAATGAAATAGCAGCTGATTCTATAATTAGAACTGGAAAGAGCTGAATTACGAGTGGAGATATTTCGAATGACAGTTGCGTTCACTCCTACACTATGATAAGGGATGCTCATGCAAGCTCTTATGAGTTTCGAAGAGTGGTCTTTGAAACGGTTCGCGAGAACGAAGGTGACTGAATGAAGCGGCAGGCAATCATTACAGCAGCACTAGTCTTACTACTCGCAGTTCCAGTGGCTTCTCAGGATTCTGATTACCCTGTTGTTGTAGTCGACTACCGCGAGCTGCGCCTTGTGCCCGAGGACTTGACTGCGCTCACTACTATCAGTCCGCAATTCACAGGCAATCATGCATTATCCGATCTTCTTTCGGACAATGACACTCTATTTTGGGAACCTCTAGGAGGCTCGGACCGAAACTTCTCTGCGAATTCCTCAGTGAGTTCCTTCGCTGTAATCCAGATCAACGAAACAGGTTTCTACGAAACCATCATCGGCCTCAGTCCTGACAATCAAACACTGGAATGGGTTGCCTTTCTGAACTCTTCAGTTAGTGCCAACTTCTCAACCATAGTAGTTGCAGCCACCGACTTCTTCGCGGAGGATGGCCGATACTGGGGTCTCTGTGAGGAGATTGCGGTGTTGCCAGGTCATTTGTTGGGGTTCGATATGGACTACGTGTGGAGGCTAACTTTCCACTTGATGGTTGAGAGCGAGAGGTGGGCTCTCCTTCTTGATAGTTCTGGTTTCATACTCGATACGCAATATTCGCAGATCCCCTGTCAAACATGCTATGAATATTCATTGCTCATTACCGGAGCTGCCATTGTGACTGCATTAGTGGTCTTAGCATTGGTCGTCATGTGGATAAAACGACATCAGTGAATGTGATTGCCTTGTTTCCTTCGGACGGGCGTAGGTGACTATCTTGACAGCTGAAACCAACTCGCTTAGAAAATGACGGACTTCCTAACTTGGGCGCGAGAGATTGACTTTCCTGCAAATGGACAAGAGGAATTCTAACTATTTGGGCGATATGGTTAAAAGCTCCAAAGGGGCCGTTCATGCAACTTTGCGGAGGTTGCCAAGCCAGGTTAAAGGCGCAGGGCTCAGATCCCTGTCTCGTAGGAGTTCGCGAGTTCAAATCTCGCCCTCCGCACCATTGTTCACCTTGACTCCACTACTAGTGTCGTGGGGCACTGCTTGAATCAAGACTTTGCTGTGCTAACTCTCTATTGCATTTTGCTTGCTACATATCATCTGCATACGGATTATCTTTGTCATTCTGCGCATTGTTAGTTTGGATCAACATACATATGGTCCGTGTCCAGACCATAGTCGGAAGCAGAAACGCAATATAGGCACCAGCCAATATATCAACAGTTCCCCCCAAGAATACCGCAACAAGCCAATTCGTTAACGCTGCTATAGAGAATGCAATAACCAAATTAATGGTCAGAGAGAGCGCCAACCAGATTATAATCCAACGAGCAACACCTAAAGAATCACGGTGACGCTCAATAGCCGCATCCATACGAAATACCTTCGATGCTGAAAATTCGTCGAATCTTTAAGAGATTTGGGGGGATTTGGGCGCTTTGCATTAATCTCGCCCTCCGCACCATTCCATCTTGTTGGTGCATGTTCGCTGTTGAGCTATTCCGTGTTAGACATCAAGAACATTGTTTCCAACTTGTCTATTCCATCAAGCTTCTCCAGTTCGCCCGTGATGAACGCGGAGACTTCCAGCATATCACGGAAGTGGCAGATGCAGATGAGCTGTGCAGGTCCTGCGGTCCAGTACACCCTCGATACCTGTTCATAGCGATTGAGAGTTGCACGGAGCCCCTCTGAGAATCCGGGCTTGCAGGTAATCATCGCTACCACCTGAATCTCAAAGCCTAGCTTGCGCCTATCAACGTCAACAGTGAATCTCTCAATAAAGCCGTTCTCAACAAGACGTGCTATCCTGGTCCTTATTGAGCTGGGGCTCAGATTGACATCCTTGGCAATCTCTCTCAAGGAACTTCTGGCATCCTTTGTGAGAATGGCCACTATTTCACGGTCTCGATCGTCAATCCTGTCTACAGAACCCACTTGAAGCGCTCCTTCGGCGCTCATGGCGTGTCAACAACCACATGATAAATCGTTGGTGTGTCTACTGAGGAACGGGCGTAATTTCAAAGAATTTCATTACGACTTGACTCTAACGATTATTTGCCGTCCCATCAAATCCCAAACTTCGACCTCGACGTTGTTTGCAATTTTGGAGGCGAGTTCCTCGTCCGCAGGCCTAGAAACCTCGTAGGTTTCATAGGTTTCACTATCCATGAGGTTGAGGGTTTCTCCCATGTCTGTGATAACTGTGGCAGTCTTCTTGTCAATCAGCGGAACATCCACCATCCGATCTGCGGGCGTAATCACATTGCGTTTCCTTTTGTCGAAGAAACCCACTGCAACTATATTAGCCTTAGCAGATCCGTGCTTCCCCGGCTTGGACTTCTCAATTGATATTACCCTGCAAGGCTCACCGTCAATTAGGAAGTAGCCTCCCGGTTTCAAGCTCTTCACGATTGTCTTCTTGATGCTCAACTAATCTCACCAATCCAGTCTAGCAGACCGTGTATGACCATTGACCCCGGGCTGTATTCAAATACTTTGTGGGGGATGATTGGTGGGACCTATTGAGTCTGCCCAACAGCAAGAGTAAAAGGCAAGCATTCCGAGGCCGAGCTGAGAAGTGTGTTTTCATGATTGAGGAAAGTCCAGAGGTTCTGACCGACCGAAGAATGGTGGGTATTGTATGCCGAAAGGACCGACCTGAAATTGAGCCCATAGCAAAAAAGGTTGTAGACTTCCTTCTGTCGAAAAAAATCAACGTCTGTATGGACACAGGGTCTTGTCAGGGAGTCAGTAATGGGATAGAGCGGACTGAAATCTCTGAGATGGACGTCGATTTTGTTGTCACCATTGGGGGTGATGGCACAATACTCTACACATTGTCACAGCTTAAGGACCGACATACTCCACTTTTCTGCATCAATCGTGGTATAGTAGGTTTCTTGACAGAGAGTAGCCCTGAAACAGCTGTGAGTCATCTCCAGAAAGCAATCGATAATGAATGTGTAATTGAACAGAATCTCAACATAGCCTCTGGAGTTGGAGATAGATCGTTTGATGACGCACTGAACGAAGTCTATGTGGTTTCAGCCACGCCCGGCAGGCTTCTTACATTTCTAATCTATTTAGACGGTGTTCGTGTGGACTTTGGCAGGGCCGATGGAGCCATGGTTGCCACACCCACGGGATCAACAGCGTATGCACTTGCTGCAGGAGGGTCTATCCTTACACCTGGTGTACACGGACTCATGTTCGTGCCAGTTTGTCCTCCAAGATTCGAGCTTAAGTCTCTCGTCATTCCCGATGATAGCCTAATAGAGATCGAGCTCGTGAAGCGAGAAACTCCTGGTCTGGCGGTTATAGACGGGCAATCAAGATGGGAGGTCGAGTCCAAAGAAACCGTCTGGGCGAGGAAGGCTGAAGGAGTCACTCGCTTTATCCGTCAAAAAGACAACTACTACGATCGTCTGAACACGAGGCTTGTGCCAAGAACACTCTAGGTGTCTTCAATGAAAGGGGTCTTTGTACTGGATGCTGCTGCACTGCTTTCCAACTGGACACAGCGAAATCCTGAATCGGAGTTTGTCACTACTCAAGGCATTTTGAATGAACTCCGCAATAGACCTAGTCGTGAGAGGGCCGAGCGCCTTGTTCTCATTGGACGTATGCGTGTTGCAGATTCTGATCCTGATTCTGTAAGGGCTGTAGGTCTTGCCGCTTCCAAGCTGGGC
Organism: Candidatus Thorarchaeota archaeon; assembly: GCA_018238375.1. Classification (GTDB taxonomy): domain Archaea; phylum Asgardarchaeota; class Thorarchaeia; order Thorarchaeales; family Thorarchaeaceae; genus WTCK01. Next base: position 5,864 of record JABCTJ010000127.1, on the reverse strand, counting down.
GACCTCCAAGTACTCTCAGACAACGATGTATCGTTGCTTGCCATTGCCCTGAGTATTCAGAGTGCAGGGAGGACAGTATCAGTAGTATCTTCGGATCTCTCTGTGTTGAACACTGCAACAACACTAGGATTCGGAATCGTCGATCTTACATCCAAGATGCGTCATCAGATAACTTGGGTTCTAAGATGTCCTGCATGTGGGCACAATGAGCGGCAAGGCTCAAAGGAATCTGAATGTCCTGTATGCGGGACGAAACTGACTAGAAGACACAAGAAACGCAAACGAATCGTTTGAATCGAGTGTTATTCAGGTAATACTCCTTGTTATCTTATCTTTTGGCAAGTTCTTGAATAGAGGCTTCACGACATGATTGACGAATCAACTCTTACTATCAACCGGGATCTTGATGATGTCAAAGCACAGGTCAAGCGTGAACTCGAAACAATTAAGGATCTAATGAACCTGTACAGTTATCGTAACAGCCCTCCCGGTTGGGCCATGCCATTCCAACTTCATAGACTTCGCAGGGCTCTGCGCATTCATTACTTGGCAATGAGAATTAGAGACGCAGCTCCCGCTCCGACAGGGATGAGGGAACTCAGCTGGACACTAGATCCCAGTATTGAACTCTCCTAATTATTCTCCTACTAGCATTACCTCAACCTTCCTACTTCTGGACCGATTGTCGAAGTCAACGAAGGCTATTTGCTGCCAAGTTCCAAGTGTCAATTCACTGTCAACAAAAGGAGCTGTCAAACTGGGTCCCACGATAGATGCCGTTGCCTGAAACTTGTACAATCATGGACATCAATGTCCTTGACTGATGTTCAGTTCCTGATTCATTGAGGTCTGCTCCGCAAATCCTACTGAATCTGCGACAAGTCTCACGTCCTCTCCACAGGCGTTTTCTGTCTCCGTCCAACTGGCGGCGACCAAATTGCATGCACGCTCTAGCAATCAGCATTGAACGTCCACACCACTCAATCCTGAGCAGTATCTTATAAACACCTATAAAATATCTAAAATTACACAAGTTCTTGGCAGCTGTTGTATGCCCTGATGTGAGAGTGACCGTTGCCATCCTGCCACCGCAAGTGATGCTCGTAAACTGCTTCAACTGGTGCTAGCCTTTCCATGGCTTCTGGAAAGTCCTTCAACAGGCCCTCTTCGTATTCTATGGTTACGATTGAGCCGGTTGACCCCACACAGAATACTGTACAGATACCGTTCTTGAAGCCACTGGCCTGGACAACACCTTCAACTTCTGATGTTATATCGACCATATCGCAGTTGCCACTAGTCTGGAAAGTTAAAGTGGAATGGTGTGTTCCCATTATTTCTCGTCTCCTTTTATCTGAAAAAAACCTTACAACACTTCCGTGTGTGACACTGTCATTGGAACTCTACGACCTACTTCTGAACTTTGCAGTATCAACAAGTTCATGAAGACGCTTTCGCTTCGAGAGGAGGTCCTCTTCATTCTCTTGGAGGATGAGCAATGCTCCGATATGACTGCCGCTTTCCACAGCGTGTAGAATGGACATAATCGATGTCAAGACATCATCGCGGGTCGTCATGGCGAGATCATCCATCTTCTTAATCACCCTTGAGATATCCTCTGTTCGCCTCGGAAAACGATCATAGAGTGTTTCAAAGACAACAAGAAGATCTTCAAAGGCGTCTTTCGGTTCATTGATGCCCTTGAAGCTTGCCGCGGACTTGTTGAGTAGCTCTATGGCCTTCTCAATCATCTCAATTTCGTTGGTCTTCAAGGCTTCAGTTCCTGCTGTCCTCACCCACACTGCTGTAAGTTCTGGCACGCCCATTTCCTCGTAATACTTCGCGGCTGCTACAGCTTTATCGCTAGCTATCAAATGGAACGAAGCAGTCCTCTCTTCATCTCCCAGTTTGAATGCACAGTCAGCCGCTTTGCTGTAGTACTTCGAACCTTCATCTGCCTCTCCTTGAGTTGAACACTCGTCAGCCAACTGGACATATATTTCCAAAGCACGCTCAAGATGTCTTTTCGCCTCAGTGCTCCGTTCAGCCTCTTCCAGCACATCAGCAGCCTCTTCCAAGGATTGAGCCTGAAACTCCTTGTTTTCACTCTCTTCATCTGCCTTTGCTTGACTGAGGAAATAGCTAATCACAGTGTCATAGATTTCTTCTGCTTGTTCTGTTTTTCCCCACTTCTTCAAGCACATGGCTTGATATCTCAAATAGCTCATCTCAGACTGACTATCCCTCTCTGCCGCTGCTCTCTCAGCCAATTGACCAAACAGCTCATTGGCCCGTTTGAGTGCCCATCTTGCCTTCATGTCACTTCCAATCTCACTCAGCATATTCCCTGCCTTGACCAGCAACGGCGCGACGACCTCCGGTTTTCCATCCATCTTCATGTAAGCTTCGGCGGCTTTCATGATTGCCTGCTTTCTTGCTGAGGTCAGTCGCTGCAGCTTGTAGGCTTCTTGGGCTGCATCGTATATGTTGCCTGCCTTCTCAAACAGGTTACTCCTCTCGTACAGCTTTCCTGCTTCCATCATCATTCGAATGGCTTCAGGAGAGTCGCCCTCAGAATGCATCACCTGGGCAACCTCAGCCAATGCATTGCCAGCTGACAGAAAATCGTTTCTCCTCTTTGCTTCTTCCGACCATCCAATAGACATCTTGATTGCTCGGTCGTTGATTCTCGAACCAAGCTCTTCATCGCCAGATGCGTGGTAGAGGCTGCCAACTTTCCTGAGAAGAGTAATCGCCTTATCGAAGGCCTTCGCTTCTTCATATGTGTCTGCAAGGTTTTCAAGCGCGTCTGCTGCTGCGATTGTGAACCCTTGCTTCTCTGGCTCCATTTCCGCGAAATCAGCCGCCCTGAAGTAGAAGTCTGCCGCTTTCTTGTATTCCATAGCATCCTCAGCTACTTTGGCTGCTTGAATATTCACGCGAACTATCTCGCGATATACCTCCGGACTCGACACCTGACGCACCAGCATTAGTGTAGCTTGGTCGAACGCGGAGAGGGACTCATCTCCCCTGTGAAGACCACGATAGATAGTGCCTGCTTTCTCATATGTCTGTCCAGCTTCTCTGTACATCCCCTCAGATTCAAATGACTTGGCAGCCTGAGTGAAAATTTCAGCCGCCGCGACCTTGTCGCCCGCTTTGAGTCTAGCATCAGCCTGCTCTAGCAAGTCTTTCTGAGAGGTCAATTCAATCGATCCTACCTTTCTTGTGTATGCCTTAGATTATAGCTTCTATTTCAGTTGCCTTATCCTCATAACAATTGCCATTATCAACGCTGTATCAATGACCGCAACCATCACAGAAGACTAAAATATCTGAGCGGTCCAACCAATCTTGGTAGTGGAAACCCAAAATGAGCACATCACGTATTGGGTTGATTGGGACTGGGAATATCGGGAGAACGCATCTTACAAGTCTGGCATCGCTCCGCCACTCTGGTCTACTTGACGTAGATATCTCTGCAATTTGTGATATTGATGAAGATGCGATGCAACAAGCAGCCGAGCTCTTCGATGTGCCAGTCACCTACAAAGACTTCAAGGACTTAGTTGTGGACGAAACCGTTGATATCGTCTATATCTGCGCTCCTACAAACAAGCACGGAAGCATGGTGAAGGCAGCTGCGAAAGCAAAGAAGCCGCTCTTCTGCGAGAAACCACTTGCCAGGAGTTGGCCACAGGCGAGCGAGCTCATGGGAGTTACAAAGGATGCCGGCGTGAGTAGCGGTGTGGGTCTTGTTCTCCGCTACGATCAGTTTCTATTACACGCGAAGAAACTCATAGAAACCAATGATTTTGGCCAGCCAATGCTGGCACACATAAGAGATGATCAGCGGTTTCCTGTGGATCATGTGCAATACAGCAAGTGGCGAGGGGACAGATCCATTGCTGGTGGAGGAACTCTCATCGAGCATAGCATCCATGATATCGACGTTTTGGGGTGGTTCTTCGGCACTATTGAGAGTGTGTATGCAAGAATCAATTACTTCGCAGGAAAGAAAGTCGAGGATCAGGCGTCTCTAGTTCTCACACATGAGGGGGGCGCTGTTAGCACATTGGATTCAATCTGGCATTGTGTTGAGCGGCCAAACGAGAGGATGATAGAGCTCTTCTTTGAGAAAGGGTTCATCAGTATTCGGCTTGAGTCTGACAAGCGTGTACTGGATTATCAACTACAGGGCGCAGGTCCCGTGCGAGTTTGGGAGGAAACCGCGAATCTGGCGCTTCTCGAAACCCTAGGTGTGCATTCTAAGAACCTGTCATTGGAATCTGTTGAAACTCTGACTTCCGTGGGCGCTGAAAGATACGCAGCTCTAAGCTATGCATTCCTCAAATCAATTCAATCTGGGACTGAACCGTTTCCTAGCTTCAGAGATGCAGTTACGGCCCATAAGGTCGTGGACGCAGCCTATGATTCAGCTAGCAAGAACCAGTGTGTTGATCTGCTGTAGAGCCCAAGAGGACAGCCTTAAGTGGGTTTAACCTCTATCTCGGCCTGAGTTCATCAATGCGCGAAATATCGATTGCCAAAGTGAAGCCCTCTGACTATGATGTTGTCATTGCAGGGGCTGGCGCAGGTGGGCTATTGACTGCTCTTGCGCTAACTGCTGAGGGTAGAAGACCTCTCATTTTGGAGAAGAGTGACCGTATTGGAGGTGTCTGTTATGGCTACGATTTTGAAGGCTACCGCGTTGACAACGGACTCCACGTCATAACAAGAGTGCACCATGGCGCGTTCACGCGTTTTCTCCGGACCTATCTCAAGCCGCCTCCTGAGTTCGTACTCCACGAGGGTTGGTTCTTTAGAGTATTCGACAAGGTTGGTACAATTCCCGCTAGCGTTGGCGAAACCCTGACGTGGCCGCTCACAGGAATGCGTGGGCGTCTTGGATTAGCCAAGATTGGTGCTAAGATTAAAACAATGAAACTTGATGAAATGCGCAAGTACAAGGACATTTCATTCCTGGAGTTCATGCAATCCAGAGGCGCCACGAACCAAGTGGTGCTTGATGTGATGCAGAGCGCAATCTACATGGCTGCTGGAGTACCAATTGACCAAGCTTCTGCGTATGAGGCATTACGCACGTTAAAGGATACAGACAAGGAATCTTCAAAGCTAGGGTCTCTCAAGAAACTCCTCTTTGGTTCTGGGGGGGAGTATGACGAAGGCGTGGTAATCGGCGGAATGCAGACACTCATTGAACGTGTTGCTGAAGCAATAGATGGCGACATCGTGTTGAATGCTCCAGTTGAGAGAATCACCGAACAAGACGGACATGTTTCTGGTGTCACAGTCAACGGAGAGGACATTTCATTCTCAAGAATAGTCAGCAACATCCCTCTATGGTCCATGTCTGCGATAGTCAAGTCCAATCGTGCTGAGGTGAATGACTTCTTCCAAGAGTGGGACCACATGAAGGTCACACGGGGTCTGACGCTGTGGCTCGGGCTGAACAAGGTAGTTCTTGGCGATCGTAAGTCTAGGGTCATTGTGCATCCGAATCCCAACAGATGGATGCTTTCGCTCTCAAGCTTTGATCCTACTTGCGCCCCTCAAGGCAAGGAACTCATTGGAATTGCCACCACGTTGGAAGAGGGCACGACCGTTGAAGCACAAGTCGAGAGAATGAAGGGGAATGGATTGGATGAGTATTATCCGGAGATATTCAACCACATAGAGATGGAGCATGTTCAGACATCGTATGCAACTAGAGCGGCTCTGATACCGGGACAGACTGCGCTTGATCGACCCGGACCTTACACTCCAATCAAGGGACTGTACATTGTAGGTACCGACACAGCTGGTGAAGGCGTTGGTCTTCAGCAAGCGGCTAACTCGGCAGA
>JABCTJ010000126.1 GCA_018238375.1 Candidatus Thorarchaeota archaeon | reverse complement strand
AGGTTCCACAGGTCAAGGCCAGTACGGTCTATGAGCGTTCGCGGAATGTCTTCAAGAAATGGCTTCATGGAGAGGAGCTGTTCATAGTCTATCTCACGAATTCGCTCCGCCGAGAGTGGTTTGGTATCCTTAAACTGACCAATCAGCATCTTGACATCTGATGCTCTTGGGGCAACATAACTGATCATATCTTCGAGCATCCGAACGAACGTAACCTGAGTTCGCGGGACATGAAGGTGCTCGGGATTTGCCTCTAGGAATCGTTCCTCATACTTCATGGATGTTTTCATTGCCAACTCGAATGAATTGACATCATCAGTGGTGATGGGAACCTCTGGTTTCAGATGGACGTGGATATCTACGTCACTGATGAGAGGAACATAGTCGATTTCACCGTCCCACGGCTTCACGCCCGACCCCTTCGAGTAGGCACAAACCAAGCTGTCGCCATAAAGCGACCCAAGCAAATCGGACCAAATACCAATGCAAAGATGCACGTCATCACGTGCTCTCCTCATGAGTTTCGTGAAGTCAGGCATAGTATCCGCGACGTTGCGCCCTCTTGAAAATGCTTGCGATTTTTGCCAGAGCTATGCTAAAAGTTATAAGGTTCCAAAGCGAATTGAACTCAAAATTAACGATGGTTAGGTGTTGCTGATATGAATGATGCTGAACCAGCCAAGACCTTGGACTGCGTGGGACTCTTTTGTCCTATGCCGCTCCTGCAGACTCGGAAATCGATCAGCTCTGTTGTAGTTGGAGAGATTCTAGAGCTGCTCGCTGATGATCCGGGCGCAGAGTCGGATATCAAAAGGTTCTGCAAGCGCACAGGTCATGAACTCATCTCCTATGAGAAGCTTGACGATGGAGTGCAACGCTTCCTGATTCGTAGACTGAAGTAAGGTGACATGCCAAGTTGAATACGTCTAGCCCTGAAATCTATCTGGATTACCAGTCATCGAAACCAGTTGACCCTAGAGTCTTAGGTGAGATGATGCCCTTCTTCACCGAGAAGTTCGGAAATCCCTCAGCGCTACATAAAGTGGGTGACGTTGCTACAGATGCACTGGAAGAGAGCAGAAAGGTGATTGCAGAATTCATCAATGCTGATGCCGATGAGATTGTCTATACGTCTGGTGCGACTGAATCCAACAATTTCGCCCTATTGGGATACATGATGAAGAACAAAAGAAAGGGCAACCATGTCATTATCTCCGAGGTTGAACACATCTCTATCCTCAACATCGCCAAGTACCTCCAGATCCAGGGCTTCAATGTTACACGGGTACCCGTGGATAGGTATGGCAGAGTGAGCATTAAGAAACTCGAAAGAAGAATCACGGATCAAACGATACTAATTTCCATAGGCTATGCAAGCAATGAGATAGGTACAATTCAGCCAGTTGCAGAAATTGGAGAGCTCGCTAGGGAGAGAGGGATTAAGTTTCACACCGACGCAGTGGCCGCCGAGGGTGCAATTGATCTGGATGTCAAGCGTGACAGCATCGACTTGATGTCACTATCGTCCAACGATATCTATGGTCCAAAGGGCCTAGGCGTTCTGTACATCAAGAAGGGAGCCCGCCCCAACCCTGTGATTCAGGGTGGAGGACAGGAGAAAGGGCTTCGCTCAGGTACTGAGAATATGCCAGCTATCATCGGCATGCAAGCTGCTGTGCGAATCATGAAGAAAGAAATGAAGAGCGAGGTCAAGCGATTTAGGGGTTGGCGCGATAGAATGATTAAGCAGATTCTGGAAGAGATTCCAGATAGCTATCTGAATGGCCATCCTACGGAACGACTTGCAAGTAACGCTCATGTTAGATTCGATGGAATCGAGGGAGAGTCGATACTGCTCTCTTTCAAAGATGAGGGAATATCAGTATCAACCGGGTCAGCTTGCAGCTCAAAGACCCTTGAGCCGTCGCATACATTAATAGCAACCGGCTTGTTGCACGAGGAGGCACACGGCTCACTGCAGTTCACGGTTGGACGCTTCAATGAAGATAGCGATATCGACCGGGCTCTCGAGGTGGTTCCCAAAGTGGTAAATCGCCTTAGGAAATTGTCGCCAATCTACAAGGCTAGAAAATAGGTGATGACTAATGAAGTCAACAAAGTACTCCGAAAAGGTTCTGGATCACTTTCGAAATCCAAGAAACGTTGGTGCTCTTGAGGGAGATGACGTGGCTTCTGGAACCGTTGGCAATCCAACATGTGGAGATATTATGGAATTCTTCATCAAGGTGAAAGACGACAAGATTGTGGATGCCAAATTCCGAACTTTTGGCTGTGCGTCCGCAATTGCCACAAGCAGCATGACCACGGAGATGGTCATAGGAATGACCTTGGATGAGGCAATGAAAGTCAAGCGCGATGATGTAGCTGGAGAATTGGATGGCTTGCCGCCCATCAAATTGCATTGTTCGAATTTGGCAGCGGATGCTCTGCATGAGGCAATCGAAAGCTATCGCCGCAGGGAGAGTGGCGAGGGAGATGAGCCTGAGTGTGATGATGCTGCCCAGACAGAACGCGTCGTGTTCAAGACTGAGTTTGAAAACAACGGGTTGTACCGAACACTAGGCGATCAGACCGTGTTTAATGATCAGCGAACCTTAGTTATTTACACAGGAGAAGCGTCAATCAAAGCCGCAATCAAGCTCACCGATCATACTGATCGCGTAATTCTGCTTTCATGCAACAAGGACATCAAGATGCCAAATGAGCTGAATAAGCTCCTTGGCAACTCGGGAGTTAAAATCCTATACCAGTCACAACTCCTTGAGATCAGGGGTGACTTTGAGGTAGAACGTGCGCTGATTAGGAACCTCGATGAGGACGAAGAATACGAGCTGTTCATCGATGCAGTTGTAATTCTCGGGTAGAAGTTGTCGCGGAGTCCCGCACTGATGGCGCGCCTCAAAAGGTTAAAGGCTGGACAGTCATGACTCTCATCAGGGGTTCCCGTTGAGTGACAAGAAACACTCCAATTACTACATCTCTATGAAATCAAAGCTTCTCAAGGACTTCAAAGAGATGTGCAGGTTAACAAGAGAAGCAGGGAAGGCATACTTCGATGATGCTACTCTTGATTCTGTGATTGATGAAACCCAAGAGGCTTTTGAATCCCTCATACCGCAGATTCCCTACATTGGCGGGCGAAAGAACCGGCTCTCGGACATTCTACCAAAAACAGCAATGGGTTTGGCGCTCTACAAGGTTCTGAAAGCTCGTGGAGTGCCTGTGGAAGAGATTGGGAAGCTGAACTACGAAATTGCTGAGCAACACTCGAAACATGGTTCTAGACTGGTTAAGCTGCTTATGAACAGACTCCGCTTTTCTCGCATAATCAAGCGTGTCCTCAAGAAGATGGCCGAGAGGTCTCAGAAAAGAGAGTACCCTGAGGATTGGGTATTCCTCTATGTGGAGGGAGATGGAGAACATTTCGACGTCGGAATCGACTATACTGAGTGCGCAATATGCAAGTTCTTTCATCAACAGGGAGCAGATGAGTTCACCAAGTACATGTGCTTAACTGACTTTGCGTCGAGCAGGGAGAAGGGAATGTAACAGCTGCAGAAAACCTGTACAAAGCTGGACATCTCTTAGATGAATAGCGAATCGAAGACCCTTTTTTCGTAGGTGTTAATATATTCCGGAGAGGGACCTGTACATGTAGTGTCAGTCCAGGACGAGAACCAAGTCCAAGGATGACTCTACCGTCACCGTCAGTTAGCCGGGGACGTAAAATGCCTGTGGAGAGGACGTGAGACTAGTCGCAGTTCCAGTAGGATCTGCAGAGCAGACCTCAATGAATCAGGAACCGAACATCAGTCAAGGACATTGATGTCTACGATTGTGCAAGTTTCGGGCAACGGTTCAGGTCTGTTTCGTACAATGACCCTTGCTGAAGGAGCAGAGAAATGCGACTTCAGATGGAAGAAAGGTGGAGAGGTCAGGTCCGGCTGGCCACCATCTTGGCTTCAGGAGTAGTTGCAGTATCTATCACTGGGGGAAAGCGCGAAGTTATCTTCTCATCAGAACTGACAAAAGGAGTGAAACATCACTCACACACATGACTCCTAAGGGAGGCTCTCAAGGCATTGGAGTACTGGCTGAGAGCTCTTTGCATGCTGCATTGAAACAAAGGTACAGCATCCCAGGAGACCTCTTGGAAGTACCAGTTGATGGTTTTGTAATTGACATAGTGCGTGGCGACTTACTTATCGAGATTCAAACCAGCAACTTCTCCGCCATCAAAAAGAAACTAATGACCCTGATTAGGAGTCATCCGGTGCGGCTGGTTCATCCGCTCGCCCGCGAGAAGTGGATAGTTCGAGAAAGCCTCGATGGCAGCATCGAACTCGGGAAACGGCGTTCACCCAAGAAGAAGTCGCTTGAGAATCTGTTTGAGGAACTTGTGAGTCTTCCAGAGCTCATCGCTCATCAAAACTTCTCACTCGAAATCCTGCTCACCCGCGAAGAGGAAATCAGACGCAATGACGGAAAGGGGAGCTGGAGGCGAAAAGGCTGGAGTATCGTCGACCGCAGACTGGTGGAGGTTACCAACCAGTATCTCTTCAAGAAACCTGAAGAGTTCCTCTTGTTCATTCCAGACTCTCTGACTAGGCCGTTTACTAGTACGGACCTTGCCAAGGCTATTAACAAGCCGAGATGGCTGGTGCAGAAGATGACATATTGCTTAAGAAAAATGGGAGCCGTTACGGTCTGTGGCAAACGTAGAAGAGCATTCCTTCATACAGACAGGAACAGTAAACAGTCCCAAACCTGAAGAACTCTCAAGAGTGTACAGCAATGAGCAAAGGCAGAACACCGTCCAACGAAGCTATGCGATCCAATCAGGATGCTGCTCCGAGAGTCGACGTGGTGTTCAGGAACTCGATCCCAGAGATTCCCAAGACGACCTATGGAACCTTCTCCATCTACAAGTACCCAGCCAAATTCATCCCTCAGGTTATCGCGTACACACTGAAGAATTATGCGAAGCCAGGGTCAGTCGTGTTCGACCCTTTTGCTGGTTATGGCACAGTCGGTGTCGTATCAAGGGTATACGGTCATGACTACGAACTCTGGGACCTGAATCCCATAATGAACCTAATCCATGATACTGCAGTCATGAAAGCTCCAAAGATCAATGTTAAGGAACTAGTTACCAGAGTGCGAGATTCTGACTATGAGTTCATACCTGACTGGTCAAACCTGACCTATTGGTTCCCGGAAGAGTTTCTCCCGACTATCTCAAAGGCATGGGGACTTGTTCATGCAACCAAGGGCAAGATGAAGAAAATGCTCTCGATTCCTCTTCTGAAGGCGACCAGGTACTTCTCATACAGTGATGAGAAGGTGCACAAGCTGTACAAGTCCAAACACTCAAAGAAGAAGGTAGACCGGCTGCTAGGGACAGACTGGGAAACCGAGTTCTACAGAATGCTGGAAAAACAGATTGAGAAACTCCTCAACAAGATGAAGGAACACAGCAATCTCAATCCTCAACCGGTGAAGTACAAGCTAAGATCAGGGATTGATTCCCTCAACACCGAGCTAGACAGAGATGTAGACATTCTCATTACATCTCCGCCCTACCTGCAAGCTCAGGAGTACATCAGGTCGACGAAGCTCGAACTCTTCTGGCTGGGGCATAATGAGGAATATGTAAGGTCATTGAGCAAGAGAGAACTCCCGTACAACTCTGTTGACGAGATTCACATTCACTCCAAGAAGTATCAAGATTGCAGAAAGGAGATAGTTGAGGACCACCTTGTCCAGCTGTATGACAGGTACTTCCATGGAACAATAAACGCATTCGCGACTCTTGGAGAAAGAGTCAAGGAACACATGTGCATATTCGTGGGTCCTGCCAAGATTAGGACAAGATCAATCCCCATCGATGAAATCTTGGTTGAACATCTCACGGAAATGGGCTGGAAGCATCTTGTCACTTACGTTGACCCGATAGTTTCGCGATCCATGTTCAAGTCAGAAGTGAACCCGGCATCGGGCTATGCGGATAGCAGAATGGCTACAGAACACTTGGTTGTACTAAAACGAGTGTAAATCAAAGCAGACAGTCAGAGCGCGCTTACCTAAAGAGGCAACCCCGGAGAATTGCATTCATGAGAGCGCGTCGGACATCATAGATATCCGGCAATCCGGGAATGATTTCCCCACAGATGCTCATGGTGGGGATAGCGACAATGCCAGAAAGGTCGCAATCATCTGCGGTTTCGATGTCCACCTCAGTAATAATATCGAGTGGAAGACCGAACTCGGCAACAATCTCGTGCAGAACCTCCAGAGCGGTTTCACATAGTGCGCAATTGTCACCCGTATACAGAATGACGCAGCCAAGTCGATTGCATGCCGTCCTTCCTTCACTGAAAGCTCTAGAGATTGAATCCAATCGTACAGTCATCGACAACCAGTAGAAGAACTGTCATTTT
>JABCTJ010000117.1 GCA_018238375.1 Candidatus Thorarchaeota archaeon | reverse complement strand
GCTCTGATGGATGTAAATGAAATTGATGCTCTCCTCGTTGTTGGCAATGTGTTCGAGGTGCCAGATATCTACTGGCTTACAGGATTCAGGTCTCCGGATGATATCGCTTACTTTCACAGTAAGGGTGACAAACCTGTTGGAATAGCTGCATTCAACACCATCAAACGAATTAAGAAACAGAGTTTTCTAAAGAGAACGTACGACCTCTCGGAACTCTATCTGAGGTTCAGGAAGGCAGGAAAGAGGGCAGCCAATCATCCCAATGTCGTGTACGGGACAATCCTTCAGGAACACTTCACTGGCAAGATACTGGGAGTTCCTAATCATCTTCCAGCTCGGATACTCGTGGCTATCCAGAAACTTGGATACACGGTCAAAGTGGTTCCAGACCTGCTCAAGGATGCACGTGCCACCAAGTCAAAGGCTGAGATTAAGACTATCAAGAAGGCAGGAGATGCTACAATCAGCGCGATTGAGCAAATCACTAAGATGATCAAGAAGTCCAAGGTGGGACCAAAGAAGCAACTCCTCTTGAAGGGTAACCCGCTAACCGTGCGGGCCATCAAGCTCGCTCTTGAGCACTTCTTGCTGGACCGAGGGGCCGAATCAGCTGAGGATGCAATTGCCGCTGTGGGCAAGAAAGGTTTCGATTGGCACTATCTCGGAGAGTCAAAGGATGTGCTTAAGGCTGGAGTCCCCATAATCCTCGATGTCTTCCCTCGATTGAAGCAGGAGCGGTATGTGGCAGATGTCACTCGCACCGTCGTCAAGGGACAACCGCATAAGAAAGTGCGCGAAATGTTTGAGGCGGTCATTGCTGCTTCAGATGCAGTCGTTGATGCACTCACTGATGATGCACCCATTGATGAAGTAAACATGGCTTGTTATCAGACATTGAAGAGCCACGGTTTTGATTCAACCAGGCTGAATCCTGAAGCTGTCGATGGAATGACACATGGTCTAGGTCATGGGATTGGCCTGGAAGTTCACGAGAACCCAAGCTTCTATGATCGGGAGCGTGGATTCGTTGCGGGTCATGTTGTGGCGATTGAACCCGGCGTCTACTTGAAGGCGCATGGTGGTGTCAGACTTGAGAATGACTATGCAGTCACCACGCGAAAGCCTAAGCGATTAACCATTGGGCTTGACGATATTATGTGCTTGTAGGATGGCACCTATTCAGTCAGTTGTAGCTCAAAGCGTCATGCGGGCAAACCGAGATACACATGCCACAAGCTTGACATCTTGATTCGTCGATGCGTAGTTCCTGTCCTTCCTTATCAGTTGAAATTGCTTCATAGACACAGGACTTCTCACAGAGTCCGCAGAGTGTGCATTTCTCCATGTCCACCTTTGGAGGTGGCGTGAAAACGATTTTTTTAGTGAGGTGCTTAAGCCCCAACCCTCGCACGTCTTCTACAGAGTCATAGCCATGCGCATCCAACCACTTGTCCATCTCAGATGCAATGCGGCCATACACAGTCTGCCCCTCTAGGATTGCTGCTGTGCATACCTCGACAGCATGAGCTCCGGCCATGATGAACTCTATCGCGTCTTCTCCGTTGCTAACTCCTCCCACACCGATTACAGGCTTTCGGATTGCTCGGGCGATATCTGCCACACACCGTATTGCTACCGGTTTTATTGATGCACCACTAAGCCAACCATAGCCCGACTCACTCCCCAGCATTGGCTTGCCAGTTTCAATGTCAATTCTAAGACAGGGCCCCAGCGAGTTTATCGCGACCACTCCATCGACGTAAGGTTCCACTGACTTGGCTACTTCGACAACATCTACCTTCGGACTAAGCTTCGCAAAGATGGGGATCTCAACAGCCTCACGCAACGCCTTTGCAATCTCGACATGCCCCCCAACATAGTGGGTACTGAATTCTAACGCGTGGACTCCTGCCTTCTCAATCTTCGGCGCGATGCTAGCAACATCTTCTGGAGTGTATCCCAGACTAGCAATCACTGGCAGACCAGTGCCTAATGCAGTCCTGTACTCCTTGTCAAGCCATTGCTCAATCGGCAGCTCGCTCCATAATTCTGCGTTGAGGATGCCCCGTCTTGAGCCTACTCTTCCTTTGCCGACTGCAACAATGTTCGGGGTGGGCACTTTTGCAGCGCTCACGCTTACAGTCTTTGCTACAAGCCCTCCTGCGCCACCTTTTGCAGCCGCGAGAAGAGTATCGCCGTCACGCGCTCCAGGTCCAGCAGCGGTAAGAATAGGATTCCTAAGAGCAAGACCTGTAATTTCGACACTGAGGTCAGCCATTTTACTTTCCTCTAGCAAGCATCTTTCTCTTCGCTAGGTCATCAGCAACATAATCAAGACCAATCTCGTGAAGCTTCTCTCTCTTCGGAAATCCCGTTTCCCTGTCACAACCCCTGAAATCGTAGTACTCGTCCAGCATCTCGTCTAGGTCAGGAAGTCCACCCTTTGCTGGGCCTGTGGGCATGGCCTCTTTGAGCAGCCTTTGAGGGAGATTCTCTTGCTTTCGCGTGATTCCCAACCTGTGGTTATACGCGCGCCTCAGATGGCTAATTCTCTCAG
>JABCTJ010000096.1 GCA_018238375.1 Candidatus Thorarchaeota archaeon | reverse complement strand
ATTATTGCACCAACAATAACAAGATACCTATTTCCAACGTTCTCAGACATGATTGTCGTCACCTAGAAGGCTGTCTAATAATGAACTCGGCCCAACGCACTGAGCACAAAAGGCTTCCGACTAACTGAGAGATGCGGAAAGGGGGATATCGCGTTGCTTGGAAATCCCTATATGCTTGGAGGTTGGTTCTGAGCTCAGTGGAGAGAGGTGTATTCATGCCTAGAATTAAGTGGACTGAGAAGTACAAGAAGAAAGTCCTGACAGCCAATGAGGCTATTGGGAAGATTGGGAGAGGCACTCGTATCTTCCTCGGAACGGGTTGTGGCGTCCCCTATCATCTAGTGCAAGAACTTGCCAAGTGTGCAGATCAGATGGCCGATAATGAGATTGTCCACCTCCTGACCCTTGGAGATACGCCTTCCGCGGATCCAAAGTTCCAAGCCCAATTCAGGCATAACTCCTTCTTCGTCAGTGCCAATATACGTGATGCAGTCGCGGAGGGGAGGGCAGATTACACGCCCATTATGCTGTCTGATATCCCTAGACTCTTCCGCCGCAAGAGAATGCCACTTGATGTTGCGATGATTCAAGTGAGCCCCCCAGATGAACACGGCTACTGTTCTCTCGGTATCGCAGTCGATATCACGAAATCAGCAGCAGAGAGTGCGAATCTTGTCATAGCTCAGGTTAACAACAGAATGCCTGTCACACACGGTGACTCTTTCATACAGGTCAATGATATGGACTACTTGGTCCCTCACAACGAGCCGCTGCGAGAGTTTGAGGCACAGGAAGTGGATGAAGTAATAGACCTCATTGGCTCGTTTGTGGCGAGGCTTATTGAAAACGGGTCCACATTGGAGCTGGGGATAGGCGCTCTTCCACAGGCAGTCTGCAGTAATCTAATGGAAACAGGGGTCAGAGACCTGGGGGTACATACAGAGATGTTCAGTGACAGTCTGATCCCGCTAATCGAGAGCGGCATTGTCAATAACAAGAAAAAGACAATTCACCGGGACAAGGTGATTGCCAGCTTTGCAATGGGCACAAAGAAGCTCTATGACTTCATAGATGATAATCCAATGTTCCATTTTCATGACACCGCCTATGTCAATGACCCGCACGTCATTGGTCAAAACAAGAAAATGATAGCAATCAACTCTGCGCTTGAGATTGACCTAACAGGACAGGTATGTGCGGACTCGATTGGTCATAGATTCTACAGCGGGATTGGAGGCCAAGTTGACTTCATCCGCGGTGCATCAAAATCCATAGGTGGCAAAGCCATCATCTGCATGCTATCAACCGCAATGGAAGGGGAGGTTTCAAGGATTGTGCCGCGCCTCAGCGAAGGAGCGGGGGTCGTCACAACACGGGGTGATGTTGACTATATCATCACCGAATACGGCTTGGCCACACTCCACGGAAAAACGATACGAGAACGTGTTCTATCACTGATTGCTGTTGCCCATCCGAAGTTCAGGAATGAGCTGTTGGAGGCAGCCAAGAAGATGCACTATGTGTTCGAGGACCAAGTGCCATTTCAGGTCCAAGGCACATACTTTGCGACGGAATACGAGTGCCAAGAAACCTTCAAGGGTCCTGATGGGGATGTCAACGTGCAATTCAGATTGATTCGTCCAGATGATGCAGACCGAATCAAGGAGCTGTTCTATGACCTAAGTGAGGAGTCTATCTATTTCCGGTTCCTTACTCCGTTGAGAAGCCTCAGAAGGCAGACACTCCAAGACTTCTACAATGTAGATCAAGACCGCGACATCTCGATTGTGGCGGTAATCAGTACCGACGACGAAAAAGAGGTTGAAGAAATAATTGGAGCAGGAAGATATCTGCTGGACCGAAGCAAAAACGAGGCCGAATTCGCACTACTTGTAGAGGATGATTATCAAGGTCGAGGAGTAGGGACATTCTTGCTGAGTCATCTCATGCGCATTGCCAAGAGCAAGGGTGTCAAGAGATTCATTGCATACGTCCACCCCCAGAACCAGAAGATGGTTCGCTTCATCCACAAGACCGGAAAGGTTGTAGAGAGTCATCTGGCCATTCAAGATGAGGAATATACATTCAAGCTTCAGCTCTAAGAGGTCTACTGGGATTATCGTTCCCCTCGCTATTGCGCCATGTTTCAGAAGTGATCCCGGCATCGCTGTTCATCGGATATATTGCATGTTGAAGAGTTGAAAAAAGGAGTTTACAATAAACCTAATATCCGTTCCAATGATTGTAATCATAGAGGGTTTCAATTGGGAGCAGATGAATTCGATTCTGTATACCCAAGACAGGGTCAGTATGGGTATGCTGGACAGTGCTGCAAGTGGTGCGGAAGACATACACCAAACACTCAGATCTGGGGAGTGTATTGCACTCCAATGTGTAGGGCTGCTGACAACTACGCTAGTCATATCTGCCTTGAACTATTTCTGGTGATTTTAGCGGTCATCTTCTTCTGGACGATCTCGTTAGGTACAGTGTTTCCATCCGGGGCATTTGAAGCGACTGCGGGTTTCGTAGTACTTGTAATTTTAGTTCTGTTAATGTTCTGGTGTCTTCTGGGTGCAAGAAAGATGCGGAAGAAATCCGGACTATGGTACTGAAATACCAGAAGACGTTCATGATGAAATTCAAAGAAGACTCCAAGAAGATGGTGGGCCCGACGTGATTTGAACACGTGACATCCGCCTTATCAGAGCGGCGCAATCACCAGTCTATGCCACGGGCCCATGGCTGGTAAATCGCTACAAAGTCACTCATGATAAAAAGATTATGACTATTCGAGTGCTTCTGGAACAACTTCTTTGATCTTCCGGAGCGATTCTATGGTTTCCGGTGACGTCAGTTCGAATATCACCGGACCGTTGAACTTGTCCTTAACGACCTCCATAAGGAGCTCCCTAATTGGCATCTCACCCGTACCTAGTGCTATGTGGTCGTCATGAATTACAACGCCATCTCGCTCCTCATAGATTCCATCATGCAGATGGAACTCGATGATTCTGTCCTTATGAGCATTGTAGAACTCAATTACCGATTCATCACCAGAGTAGCGTGTCAATGCATGCCCTGTATCAAAGCATATGCCAGTATCGTACTCGTCTACTATCTCCCGAGTAAGCGAAAATGGAAACTCGATGTTCTCGATTGCAAACTTCTTGGGGTCCAGTTCAGACTTGGTGAGAACTTCCTCGACACTCTTTGCTGAGAATATGGACATATAGTTACAGACCAGCGTGACCATATCCTTGGAGAAGTCAAGTCGAGAGAACTCTGTAGCTAGAGCACCAGTTGCGTGGAAGACGTAGGCTTCAGGTTCCAAGGGCTCCGCGAGCTTGATTGAGCTCACAGTGGTGTCGACTGTTGCCCTTCTTACAAACTCGTTGAAGCTAGCTGGCTCGGTGGACCAGAGAGGCAAGTGAACCGAGTATGAGTGCTTGAGTTCATCCTTCAAATCGACCAGTCGATCAATGACCTCGGGGGTCAATACACCCGGAGCGATATGCTCAATGTCCATGGAAACCTCAATCACACTGATGTGTTCCATCCCAACAGCTTCTCGTACAATCTCGACAATGTCGAAGCGACTGAAGTCAGGAACTCCGTTCACCACGATGCGGTCGATTGCAGGTTTAAACTCTAGAGGAACAACACCAAATCTCATTGTCATCAAGTCCAAGTTCTGGAGATGTGAGGACGCTTCAGCCTCTTGAAGGGAGTTTCTGTAGTTTCTGATTCTCTATGGCGGAATCCACTTCCAAAACATCAACCTTGAGCATCTTGTCGCCTTGTCTGATTTTCTGAACTACATCAAAACCTTCGGTGACCTTCCCAAACACTGTATGCTTGTTGTTAAGGTGTTTGCAATTGTTCCCGTTCAGAACTATGAAGAACTGAGACCCACCGCTGTTTTTTCCCGCGTGAGCCATAGAAAACGACCCATCCTCATGTACCTGCCTTCCTCCAGTCGTTTCACAGGGGATTGCATATCCAGGGCCACCAGTACCATTACCAAGTGGATCGCCACCTTGAATTACGAAATCAGGCACAACACGATGAAAAGCTAGGCCATCATAGAAACTGCTCTGGGCCAACGTGATGAAGTTCTTGATTGTATTGATTGCGTCGTCATTCCAGAACTCCGCCATTATGTCACCCTTGTCAGTAGATATCTTCACTCTAGTTGTCATTTCAAACACCTGTGGATGTACATGCAGGCTCAGCTTTACGCTCCCTTTAGAGGTTACGGACCAGCACTCTGCTGTAAGCGAGTCATGGTTATCTTCTTATTGGCGCATCAGAATGAACTGAAACGATTGCATGACTGTCATCAAGGAGTATTCAGAAGGCAGGACCACATTCCTGTGCGCAGATGTAGAGCATTACAGTCGAGGTCAGGAACTGGCCACGTCAGACCTGCCAGTTTTCTACAACAAACGCATGCAGCTGAATCGGGATATTTCGGTTCTCTTCCTCTCTGCATACATGAAGAAGAAGCCTGTTGACCTGATGTGTGAGCCTCTCACCGGGTCAGGCGTTAGAACTCTTCGCTATCTAAACGAGTGCGCAGGCGAATTCCAAGCAGAGATGTTCGATGTCAACCCATTAGCTGTGGAGATGGTACAGAAGAACATAGAACTGCTCAGCTTTGGAAAGCGGGCATCAGTGAAGAAGGGGGACGCCAAGGTGCTGTTGATAACCGAGTCACGGGGTAAGAGATTTGATTTTGTGGATGTTGACCCGTTTGGTTCACCAGCACCGTACTTGAACGCCGCGATTCAATCGCTCAACCCGCGTGGAGCAATGCTGGGTCTAACTGCAACTGACATGCCAGCCTTGTGCGGAGTATATCCTCGTGTTGCCCTAAGGAAGTATGGAGGGTCGTCCATAAGAGCGCCGTTTTCACATGAGATTGCGGTTAGGTTGCTGGTGGGACTCACATACTCCGTGGCGGGAATGAATGACTGCTCCATCAGTCCACTGGCTGCATTAAGCACGGACCACTACATCAGAGTCTGGTTCGGAATCAAGGCGGATAGAATTACATCCAACCGGCAGGCTGATAGTATGGGTTTCATACGTTACTGTCCGAACTGTATGCATTCTGAGTCTGTATCCCTCAGAGCCATTTCACCGGATTCTGGATTCCAGCATCAGAAAGAGAATTGCGATGGTAAGGTGCGGAGTGCGGGTCCTTTGTGGATTGGCAACCTATATGATTCCGAGTTCTTGAACTTAGCTGGAGAAATGCTTCCCGATTACGAGGATTCATTCCACAAGCGGGTTCCTCGATTGTTGGACCTGATGAAAAATGAGTGTGGCTTGATGAAATACGCTTATGTCGACCTACACGAGCTGTGTGATCTGCATAACCTTGTACCGCCCAAGACCTCAGCAGTCATGGAGGAACTCAGAAACATGGGCTATAGAGTATCACAAACGCACTTCCGACCTACTGCAATAAGGACCAATGGCTCGGTCAGCGAGGTGGCAGGCATCATCAGGAAGCTCACAGGAGAGGGATAAGACAATGGGAAAGCCTAGAGGCGGTGAAAAGGACCGAAAGAAGGAACGTTACTACCAAGCCGCCAAGAAGCATGGATACAGGAGTCGGTCTGCGTACAAGCTTAGACAGATTGCGAAGAAGCACAATCTTCTCAAAGGTGTTGACAAGGTCCTAGAACTCTGTTGCAGCCCAGGCGGGTGGACTCAAGTCCTAAGAGAACTTGACCCGGGTCTCAGAATTGTTGCTGTGGATTTGAGTCCCATGCCGCCAATTCAGGACGTGAAGTTCATCCTAGGAGACATCACAAGCCCTGATATCATTGGAAAAATCGAGGCGGCAATCGAGGGGACTGTAGACCTAGTGCTTTCCGACTGTTCACCCAAGGTTTCGGGAACATGGAGTCTAGATGCCGTCAGGCAAATCTACCTCGCAGAACACACAATTGAACTTGCACTCAGACTTCTCACGAAGAACGGGAAAGTTCTAACCAAGGTCTTTCAAGGTCAAGGGTTTCAGGAGTTTCTCAAGTCAACTCGCACTAAGTTCAAGTCCGTGAAGCTTGTGAAACCCGAAGCATCAAGAAGCACTAGTGCCGAGATTTATCTTGTAGCAAAAGGTCCGATTAGGAAGAATATCGGGTAAGATGTTTAGAGGGTAGTGTGGATTGTAATTAGAAGCTCAAAATATAGCTGTCTGTTTTTGGTGGGCTTGTGTGTGGCTTTTCTCTTTTTTGGTTTATTCCATTGAGAGGAAGACCTTCCTTTGTCCGAATCCGGTTAGATCTAGTTCTTTGAGTGGTTTGGCGTAGATGTGTTCTGTTGAGGTTGTGTTCATGAACTTTGATAGGACGTCTGTGATGGGCTCTTCTACTCCCAGTGTGATGAGGACTCTGATGTTGTTGTTGAGCGCTATGTTGTTGACGTGTTTTACCAGTTCGGTGAGGTATTCGAGCTTTGTGAAGCCTATGTCTTGGAGGAAGTATTGTGTTAAGCGTTGTCCGGGTTTGGGGATTCTTGGTAGCTTGGTGAATATGCCTAGGAAGGCTAGTGCAAGGTTCATGAGTTGATCCTTTCTTGCGAGCTGGAGGACTGTCATCTGTATGACCTTATTGTAGTCCCAGTATCCGAGGCATGCTTTTACTTCTCCTTCTTTCTCGTAGACATGGATGTTGTTGAGGTCGTAGTGGACTCTTTTCTCTATGAGTTCCTTGAACTCGTCAACTTTGTGGGGTTTGTAGAGGTCATATTCACTATAGGTGTCGTTTATGAGGTCCACGATGCGTGGGAGGTCGGGTTCCTCTGCTGGTCGAATTACGCCGTTGGTTGATGGCCTTTGGGGTTTGTAGACCATGAGTACGTAGCTGGTGATGTCTTTGACGTGTATGAAGTTTCTCTTCTCCTGTATTCTGATAGACGGCATGTTGTCCTGGGTGATCTGACAGAAAATCATGTCAATGTTGTGTTCCGTGGCTATCTCCTCTCTACGTTCAGTGAGGAGTGTGGCGATCCCTTTGCGTCTGTGACTGGGGTCAACCATGAGGTTGTAGTTGTATGCTGTTCTGAGGTTTTTTCCATTTACTCGTTTTTCCATGAAGGCGCAGGAGGCGGAGCCTACTATTTTTCCTGCTTCAACTGCGACAATGATGTGGTTCTCGGTTTGATGTTTGGAACGGTTGAAGTAGCTGGGGGAGCTGTCGAACTGGAGGATGAGGCTTCTCCCCATGGGGCATTTCTTCTGGAGCCCTATTAAAGCGGAATTATCCTCCTCCACGGCGTTTCTGATCTCAATCAACAGTTCTCACCATGAAAGTTATGAGTTAATCTAGCAGCATTAGATACATTGTTTATCCTAATTACTAAACTACTATAAAAAAGGGACCTGTCATCTGGAGGTCAGATTGAACTTTTATCGTAATTTAGTGATCCCCCCCCGATGTGGGCACATGTGGATGCCCCCCATGTATTGTGAGAGTCCTGCATGTTTCTTACATCTCTGTGTTTCAAATCACCAGAGATCTGTAAGAATTCCGTCGCTCAAGAATCCGTGCTGAGCATCCAGTCCTCTAATTCCCTACACACGATTGGTGAATCAGGTTGCCTCACTCCACACTTGCCAATCTTCAGACAGTGGAAGCATGGGCATCCATCGAGATCCGACAGACTGCCAAGCTCAGCATCATCGCCCACTTGACTACTGAGAGTATATCGTTTATCTTCTTGTTCTTGTTTTAGCATTACCAGTCCCTCGGAAGTCAGTTGTGCGATTGTAGATTCGGTTTGCTTAGCGTCGGTTTTGAGGTTTGCCATTAGTTCGTCGATGTGAAGACCCTTGTCACCTGCAGCGCGCAGAGCGCTCAGTATTAGGTCAGCTACATCGTTCATTGTACATACCTTTGAGCCTGACGCATGGCATTACCAGACTTTATGCACGGTTCGATATGTAGATTTCGGAAGATGCCAATAAAATTCGTGTTTTGTCGTATTCGATTAGGCATTAATGTACACTTCTGTACATCATCTCTTGTATAGATAGAGCATCTGTCCGATGAATTTCTCGGTATTTTTCTTCTGAAATGGACGTATTGCAACATAGGGTTGCTTCACAGGACCAAAAACATCGAGAACGGTACCAACCTTGTTCACCTTCACATCGACAACTATGACGTCACGTCCCAACGGCGGGGTCTTCTCGGTACGTAGAATGAGAGCCCCTCTCTTGGAGATGTGAATAACCTTGCCAAGTCGCCTCAAATTCAATCTAACCTCCAGATGATTGTCAGCGTGATTTCCTGCTGCCCTTCCGCTTCTTGCCCTTCTTCTTGGCAGCCGCTTGTCGTCCCGATTCTTGGCGAGCCACAACTCTTCTTACGCTCTTAGCAAGCATAAGAAGCAGTCGCTTCTTTTTGTGCCTATTTGGGTTTGCTACTAGAAGATAGCCAGAATTGCCTTGCCAATCCCGGGGGTACTTCTTGTCGATCGCAGCCTCCGCCTCAAGACCAGCCATCTCTGCTGCCTTTTGGAGAATGTCGATTGTGACATCCGGTGCCGCCAAGTTGGTGGAAATACGTCGGCCCTGTGTGCGAGTGAGTTTGGAGTCGAGGTATGCAGGCCATACAATGACCATTCCGTCGTTTTTTCTCATGCCAACAATCTTCCGTATCTTCTAGGTTTTTCCCGAGATTGGTAGCAATGACTTGTAGTGCGCTTTTTACCTTTGTCGTTCAACTCAGTCACGACGGATAAAGAACTTCATAAGGAATGAGAGTTTCACGCCCGCTGGAATTAAGAGAGGAGCGAAACTGCTGGTGGTTAGAAAAAGCAAGGATGTCTACTTCTCTGAGATTGCAGACTTGGTGTCATCAAGGAGCACGTGCCTAAGAAACCAAGTTGGTGCTGTCATAGTAAAGGAATCTCAGATCCTCAGCACGGGATACAATGGCGCGCCAAAAGGGCTTGCTCATTGCGATGAGGTGGGATGCATACGACAAGCGAAGGGCTACAAATCTGGTGAACGGCACGAGTTGTGTAGGGGGCTTCATGCCGAGCAGAATGCCATTATTCAAGCAGCATACCACGGGATTTCTGTTAAAGGAGCTAAAATCTACGTCACGACCAAACCATGCAGCATTTGCACAAAGATGCTGATCAACGCGGGCATTCACGAAGTAATCTACATCGAGGAGTATGAAGACGAATTGGCAACCCAGCTCTTCAAGGAAGCCAACATGATTGTAAGAAAAATCAATATGAAGCGCAACTTTGGACGAGTGGCCTCTGGAACATGAAACTCCATTATGAACTGACTAATCATCAGGAAAGCTTAAAGTGTGATGGTCTGGTGCCTATTATCCCAGATGACCGAGGTGTATCTCGAGATGGGAACTCTTCGTAACCTTATCAGCATCCATGATTTGACACGGGACGACATCGAACTGATTCTTGAACAAGCCGCCGCGATGGAGTCCGTTGCAATCAAGAGAAGCAAAGAGCTAAGTACAAAGATAATGGCATGTCTATTCTTTGAGGCCTCAACACGCACCCGTCTCTCGTTCGAGAGCGCCATGTTAAGGCTTGGAGGAAGCGTCCTTGGTTTTGCAGATGTCACCGTATCAAGTGCAGGGGGCAAAGGTGAAACCCTCGCGGATACAATACGTACCGTGGAGCGCTATGCGGACGTCATAGTGATGCGCCATCCGCTAGATGGCTCAGCAAGAGTTGCTGCAGAGTTCTCAAGTATACCCATCATAAATGCAGGAAGTGGGTCGGAGGAGCATCCTACACAGGGGCTCCTCGATATGTATTCCATCAAGAAGTTCAAAGGCAGTATCGACGGTCTATCCATTTCACTCTGTGGAGACTTGAAGTACGGACGCACTGTGCACTCGCTAGGTATGGCCTTATCCCACTACGATGTGAAAATGAAGTTGGCTGCACCTCCAACACTCCGAATGAAACCAGCGATAGTGAATGAGATGAAGAAGGCAGGGCTGGAGGTGAAGGAAGTAGACAGTGTAGAAGAGGCCATGAAGGATGCTGATGTCGTTTACATGACGCGAATACAGAAAGAGAGATTCCCAGACATTAGCGAGTATGAGGCTGTAAAAGGCAAGTTTCGAATATCATTGGACGAAGTGGCATTGATGCCGGAGGATGGCATCATCCTGCATCCGCTTCCAAGAGTGGATGAGATTGATGCGGAGGTTGATGCCACACCGCAAGCGAAGTACTTTGATCAAGTATACAGTGGAGTAGTCACCAGAATGGCGATTCTAAAGATGATACTCAGCTAGTCAGGTGTGATGCTACGGAGTTCTTTGACTAGGGCATCCACAGATGTAGACTTACTCACTGCAAGGGGTATTCGCATCTGTTCTGACAACTCGATCGTCAGGGAATCGATTTCTTTTACCCCATGCAGCACCACCAGTGAGGGCCTGAATTCTTGGGTCTTTATGGCAATCATTGGAGCCCGGCCGGTGCTTGCATTAGTGAAGACTAGGCAACGCTCGGTCGTGGCCCCAAAGAGCTTCATGAATGCCTCACTGCTGAGCTCCCTTATTGCTCGTTCAACATCAATAAGAGTATAGCCATAGAGGTTTCGTTCAAGAAGGTCCTCTCCGGATTGGACCTCACACTTCAGCCGATTACAGAACTCTCTGGCCTTCATGGCTATGGGAAAATCATTCATGGCAAGGACAACGTTCAGATCTACAAGATTGATATCCATCAAGCGTACAAAAGCCGAAACCGCAGTCCCACCATTGCGCTCATCCAGGGCCAACAGAGCCATGACAAAGCGTCGTATTGTTGCAGTTCCAGGGGACTTCCGTCTACCAGATTCGTAGTCGCTAATCACACTCGGACTAATACCTAGGTACTTGGAAAGGACAACCTGAGGAAGTCGGAATCTCTTCCTCCAAACACGCATTACCTGTCCTGGATGCTTAGAGAGAGCA
Organism: Candidatus Thorarchaeota archaeon; assembly: GCA_018238375.1. GTDB lineage: Archaea > Asgardarchaeota > Thorarchaeia > Thorarchaeales > Thorarchaeaceae > WTCK01. The sequence goes on along the minus strand of JABCTJ010000096.1, from coordinate 15,929 downwards.
ATCTCTCCAGCTATGCGTCGAGCAAATTGATCCCTGACAGACATTGGCTCCGCCATAAAATGGCTAGCCTCAATAGCATGAAGATAAGGATTTCGGCTATTGTCGAATTATTACACGACAGTACACTGATTACTGTGATAACTGACATGTGAAGCAGGATGGTGGGCCGGACGAGATTCGAACTCGCGATCCCTTGGACCCAAACCAAGAATCAATCTGGCAAGTCGCCTATAATGGCGGCCTGTTGCCAAGCTAGACCACCGACCCATGTAACTCCGTGGTCACTTGCAGACGGTTATAAGAATAGCGGAGCAAGACCGTGGTGAACTATGCGAAAGGTCATAACGAGTCAGGCCATAGAGTGTTTCGGGTATGAAGAATGAGCCTGTTAGGTCCCGACGATTTCGGATTAGATAGAAAGGGCAGAAAGAAGAAGCTCGCAAAGGACCTGTCGCCGGAGCTGCAAAAGGACATAGGCAAATGGTTGGACAGGGCAGACGACCCTGAGGCATTCAAGAGGATCTCCGAGATGGTAGGTCCAGAGCAAGCACGTCTACTCATCGCAAGACGCCGCAAACGAAAAGCAGAACTAGAATCAGATGGTGACTTCCTAGACCAATGAGCGACTAGACTGAATGAAGAGGCCAGCAAGGTGACAGACATACAGGACAAAATCGAGATGCAATTGCCCGGGCAACCGCCCAACCTCAGAACCACACTGGCCATCATAAGAACCATTGAGGCTGAGAAACGTACGTATCTTGCTGAATTGCGCACGGGGATTGGCATTCTTACGATTCCGCTATCCCTGATGACAATCCTCATCGCCACGTCGAATTACTATGATGTGAACGCGGTGCTGTCGTTCATTGTCGCTCTCGTCATAGGGATAACGGCCCTGGTCATTGTGGGAGGATATCTGGTCTTCAGGTCGCTTGTGAGAATCAAGCGAAGCGAGCGACTAAGGAAAGAAACGTGCCTCGATACTGAGTGCATCATCAAGGATTACGTGGCTGTCAACTCGGACTAGAATGATATGACATTTCAAAATGAAATGGAGCCCCAGGCGAGATTTGAATTCGCGTTCCGCCTTGAAATAAAGCGGAATCTCGCGGCTTCTTCCTTACCAAGGAAGCGATCTAACCTGGCTGAGCTACTGGGGCATTGCTAGCGGTGTGCCAACTAACAACGGAGATAAACTTTTCTCACCGCTCCACTCACGGCGCTTCGGTTCACTCGAACAGGTTGTGTAGGTGAACCTGACACTTGCCCATGTTCCCGTCGCAGTTGCCTGAAAAGAGGTATACGTACGTACATCCAAGAACGAGCACATGCGGGGGAGGTTGTTGAAATGACGTTGAGCGTGAACAAGAAGGCCCTTGAAATTGTGAAGGAGATTATTGATGGACAAGAGGACCTCGAATGTTCAGTGTGTGAGCTCGACAACGGAACAACTCTGATTGATGCAGGCATAGATTGCCCCGGGAGTATCGAGGCTGGTAGGCTCATTGGCGAAACATGCTTGGGAGGCTTGGGCACGGTCAGAGTTACTGAAACACATATCGGAAACCTCACGCTCCCTGCTGTCATTGTCAACACAGATAATCCCAAGATAGCCACAATGTGCTCACAGCACGCGGGATGGACCATTAAGGTTGACAAGTACATCGTGAAGGGATCAGGACCAGCTAGAGCTCTTGCTGTAACAGAAAAGCTGTATGATGAATTGGAATATCGTGACAGGGCAAAGCGGGGAGTAATAGTACTCGAAACCAGAACCCCGCCTCCCAAGAATGTCACAGAGTTCATAGCAGACAAATGTGGTATCTCTCCAGCGGACCTATTCTGCATCATGGTTCCAACTGCTAGCCTAGCAGGTTCTGTACAGATATCGTCGCGGATTGTTGAAATGGGAATATACAAGCTTCACAAATTGGCCTATAATCTTGACAAGATTAGGACTGCACACGGAGTAGCTCCCATAGCTCCCGTGGCCAAGAACGATAACAGAGCTATGGGTGTCACAAGCGACTGCATTCTGTATGGCGGGAAAACCTTCTACTTCGTGGAGCCAGACGATGATGACGACCTAGCAGATCTGATAGAGAAAGTTCCGTCATCTGTATCCTCTCAGTACGGGAAGCCCTTCTATGACCTCTTCAAGGGTTTCGCGTTCGATTTATACAAGGTGGACCCGCTACTTTTCAGTCCGGCTGAGATAACAATCAATGATATCAAGACGGGGAAGACGTACAAGGCGGGTAACCTTAATCCTGAGGTTTTGAAACAATCATTTGGAATGTGAACGTGGAAGAGATGCATATGCGGGTGGCAATCAGATTTCGAGGCCCTGTAGGCAAACGGATGCAAGCACTGGTCTTCCACGTAGAAGTAAGAGAGAATGCAACCCTCCATAATCTGCTTGAGGTGCTGCTACAGAAAGAAGAAAACGTCAGTGAGATATGGAACAGTCCTGAATCCATTGATAGTGAGGCACTTGTTCTCCTGAATGAAGTTGACGTTGGACTTACTGGTGGGCTTGAAACAGAGTTGAGTGATGGGGACGAAATAGTCGTCCTGCCTTTGGTTCACGGCGGTTAAACTAAATCAGCACCGGCTCGGATTGCCTGCAGATTCAGTTCAAGAGTTTTCTCTGGTACAACGTCCGCAACCGCCTTCTCCAGAACCTCCAAATCGAAGAGACCTGATTTCTTCACTAACGCGCCCAGCATCACCATATTCGAAATCAACCGAAGACCAAGATTATCAGCAATCTTCATGGCGGGTACTTTGACAACCTCATAGGCGCCTTTGATATCATCAGCCCTTACCAGATCGGGGTCGACTATCAGAACTCCATCATCTCTGGCATCCTTAAGGTACATCTCAAGGGCCTTTTGTGACATTAGAACCGAGTAATCGGCCTTACGCACCTTCGGATACCTAATTGATTCGTCGCTCACGATTACCTCGCTCTTCGCTGCAGTGCCCCTTGCCTCAGAACCATAGCTCTGGCTCTGAACTGCATTGAGTCCGCCATGCACGACAGCAGCTTCTCCCACTATAACACCTGCGAGTACTACTCCCATTCCGCCAGTCCCAGCGATGCGAATCTCCGTTCTCATCTCATCTCACCCAGTTGTCCAAATGTCTGTTCCAACGCTTCGATGAATTCTAGTGCATGGCGGTCTGCGAACACGCCGAGGTCCATGCCTTGATGAGTCGGAACTGTGTGTTCAACTGCCTCACCTTTCTTTCGGACTGGAAGCTTCTTGAACCACTTCAGCATTTCCGAGGAGTCACCAGCCTTGGCCCTGCGTCCATATGCAGTGGGACATTGACTCACCATTTCTATGAATGTGAACCCTTTTCGTTCCAGTGCAGTTTTCATGGAACGAGCAGCTTGATTGGGATGTGCTGTCGTCCATCTTGCTACGTAGTTCGCTCCCGCAGCTGCTACCAAGCGTGAAAGGTCAAAGGGACGTTCCGGATTGCCGTATGGCGTTGTGCTGGTCCTATCACCATGGAATGTTGTCGGACCGACTTGCCCCCCAGTCATGCCATAGATGAAGTTGTTACTGCAGATGACTGTCAGGTCGATATTCCTGCGTGCCGCGTGAATGAGGTGATTGCCTCCAATGGCAGCAAGGTCGCCATCACCGCTGATTACCACAACCTCTAGCTCTGGACGAGCGAGCTTGAGACCGGTGGCAAAGGCAATTGCACGACCATGAGTAGTGTGCAGCGTATCAGCACGAAAGTGGGGGGATGGAATCCACGCTCCGCATCCGATACCGGATACAAAAGCAAACTTGCTCAGATCGTCGTGTCCTAGGTCGCTCACCGCTTTGAGGAAGGAGTTAATGAGAATCCCATTACCACAGCCGGGGCAAAATGCGGTGGGCAATGTTTCCCTACGAAGGTATTGTAATGCAAAGTGGGACAAGATGTTCACTCATGTGTATTCTAATGCAAGAAACTAATAACCCATTCTCTATGACACCTCATTCTACTCAAGACTGAGGTTGAATAGTACCACTAGAGCTACGGTAGTGAAGGCATCCGGTAGTATCGTGAATGGACCAAGTCCAGATGCATAGTATCCAAAGAGGATGTGAATAAGCGGGTTGGAAGCGAGAGCATAGAGTGCAAAGACAAGGATTACTACTATGAGACCTGATGTGAATTTGGATTGCACTTCCCTATAGATTCCAACATAGATGATCAACAGAGGTACAATTAGTACCAAATTGACAAAGGAAAGCATTGTCTTCAGAGTAACCATAAGCTGCATTTCTTCAGGTGGTGGTAGTGGTGTGCTATGTGGAGGAGGAAGAAGAAATGCTGCCAGCAAGTAACCAATTAGAGCTGCGATTATCATCGCCATAAACATAGTAGCAAGCAACGTGTTCTTTTTCATATTCATCTCTCCGATTCATTCTTCATTTAATGCTCTTTTCCCAATTCTCGCCCAAATTCTATTGAACTCATCATAGTCAGATTCCATGTCCCTAGAGAGGAAGAACATCCGTCCATATCCATCCCCTTGAGTCACGATTATTCCATGCTTGAGAAGAATGTCAAGATGATGTCTAATTGTCTTGTAATCGAGTCCTAGGGTTTCTGCAAGCTGGTTAGCGTTGTCTGGGCGCTCGTTTAGAGTCATGATTATCCTTGCACGGTTGGTTCCGCCCCGTGTTCCAGCAAGTAGCCACCAAAGAAGTCTATTCATCAGCAACTCATCTCTCGACTAGACGTGTAATCAGGTTAGTGTTGGCATATGAATTCTAATCGCCTGCTTAAGTGATACTGTTTGGTTCGTAGAATTGGTAATGATTTGGGCCCAAATTCGGTCGAATGTTATACGCTATCACTCATCGTTCTATGTCAACCATATTGACTGGATATGTCCACCTAGCATCCTGTATCCAGATGGGGGTAACAAATTTGATGGAATGGATTATGGCCCAACTGGTGAGGTTCGGGATTTCCTTCCTTATCTGGTATGCTGGCGGCTTGCTGGTATCGAAAAAGGGAGTAAAAGCCAATTATACGAGAAAAATCAATCATTTCTCCCTCATGTTCATTCCTTTCTTTATGGATATGATTCACACATCCAATGGGGCTTCCACCGGGAGTATGGACAATTTCCTCTTGTCCGTCATGGGCCTCCTATCTGGTCTATTGTTCATGCTACTCTTCGTTAAGCCTATTCGCGAACGAGTGGGTGTGATTAATACTGCATTTCTAAGCGTAGATAGACCCGAAGATCGGCCTTTCACGCTTACATGGCTTACAACTCAAACCGCTGCATCATTCTTAGTAGCAATACCTCTCACTGGTTATCTAATGTCAATCAACAAGATGGAACTGATATTCATCATAATACTGATCAATGGATTCGGAGATGGATTGGCAGAACCAATTGGCATTCGTTTTGGGAAACATAAATACAAAACACATGCTTTGTTCACCAAGAAGAAATACACTCGGAGCATTGAAGGGAGTGCTTGTGTCTTCATCACAGGATTATTGGCTGTTATTCTATTCAGTTCGTCCTTCAGCACGGGTCAATTCATACTAGCACTACTAGCAATCCCCATTCTCATGACTCTGGCTGAGGCATTTTCACCACATTCGTGGGATAACGCGTTTCTATTCCTAGTGGGTGAAATTCTACTGTTTCTAATACTGGAGCTTGTAGTCTAACAATCAAATCCTCTGAAACAGGAGATTCTGAATGCTCCGGCTGTATGGACAGTTTTAAAACCAGTGACCTGCCGCCTTCAGTATAGCAGTCTAGACCTGTAAGGTGATACTAGATGTCTGAAGTTGCAGCGTTAAGAGCATTCAACCGCGAAATTGCAGCGGTCATGGGCGCGACAGTTGATGTCGTGCTGAGCAATGGTAAGAAGTACACAGGCACTCTGAAGGGTTTCGATCAGAACTCACTGAGCATAATCCTATCCGACGTGGTCGATCATGAAGATGAATCCAAGACTCCAAAGATCTTCATCTATGGCAAAAGCATAGTGTCATTCTCGGTTGCTGAGATTGAGGTGAGCCTCGAAGGCTTGGCCAGGCAGCTTGAGAAACAGTTTCCGCCCGGTGGTGTTCGTTATTATGCAGACACCGGCACAGTGCTGGTCATGAACAAGATCAGGATAACCGCAGAAGGAGTCGATGGAACAGGGCCCCTCTACGAGCGAGTGAAGGAAATCGCAGATTCATGGCTCGAAGAGCACGGCCTTTCATGAATATTCAGTATGCACAAGATAATGCCAATGTGTTAATTCTTCAGCCAAGTCTAGTCCAAATTAGGTCTACAGCTCTGATGTCAGATATCTCAAACAGGTTCACGTTTTCTTTCGAAGATTTTTCGAAGACCTAACTCCTCGGCGTTCTTCCTTGGTAGTTCGAGTTTATCCTTGCGTGCGCGTCCTGCAAGTCGTTTTTCAAGGGGCTTAAGGCGTTCCTCCCAGGAAGGCCGGCGGGAAAGCGATGGTGCTTTGCTACCATCATGACCTCTTGCACGGACCCCGCGCGGGTCGGGAATGGTTTCGTGTGCTGAAATGACTCCAAACTCTGCTAGACGCCTGGTGGCTGTGGCTATTCCAGACTCCTCTTTCGAGCGTGGCAACAGCTGTGGACTCTTGACTCCGGTGAGTATGAGCATAACGCGAAGTACTCCACTCAGTCGGGGATCTACCCTGGCGCCCCAGATGACATTTGCATTCGCACTCATCTTCTCAGAAACTAACTCACCGACATTGTTCGCTTCAGCGAGGGACATGTCCGGGCCGCCTGTTATGTGAATCAGAGCACCTGTAGCTCCGCTCCATTCAACCTCAAGCAACGGGCTAGTTAATGCATTTCTTATTGCAGACTCGGCTCTATTCTCGCCTGTAGCCTCGCCAAGGCCAACTAATGCTACCCCTCCGTTGCAGATTATTGTGCGAACATCTGCATAGTCAAGATTGATCAGACTTGGCATTGTGATAGTTTCAGTTATGCCCTTGACCATCCCAGCCAAAACTTCGTCAGCAACTCCGAATGCCTCCTCAAGTGGAAGATCCGGAACAAGTTCCATCAGCTTCTGATTATCAATAACGACTACTGTATCGGCGTTCTCTTGTAGTCTGGCCAATCCCGCATTTGCCTTGTCAATACGTGTTCGCTCCAGCTTGAAGGGCATGGTGACAACGCCAACGACTATCGCGTCGTTGTTCTTGGCAATCTCTGCGACAACAGGCGCACTTCCAGTACCCGTGCCACCACCAAGGCCTGCAGCTATGAAAACGAGGTCAGCATCACGAAGAAGTTCCGTGATTTGATGCGCTGATTCTTCCGCCGCTGCTTGGCCAACATGGGGATAACCACCTGCGCCAAGACCACGGGTGATTCGCTCTCCAATCAGGAGTTTCCTGTGGGCAGTTGTGACTGCGAGATGCTGCTTATCGGTGTTGATGGCCACACATTCCGCGCCTTGAATTCCAATGGTCATCAAGCGCTTGATTGTGTTGTTGCCTGCACCGCCGCACCCAACGACTACAATCCGAGCCTGCCCCATATCACGAGTCGTTGATGATGACCTCTCTCCGCGACTGTGATCCCGTGCAGAGTCAATCCACGATTTCACTGTCCCATTGCCTCGCTTGTCTCGTTTCGGCCAATCGTACCGTGCTCCCAGAGTTCGCGCTTCAGCAAATCACGTATCGCAATACGGATGACCTCGGAACGATTAGGATAGAGGTTCTTGTCTATCAGAGCCTGAAGGTCCGATACATATCGTTCAGGGAGATGCACAGCAATCAAACGCATAGAAGGTCCTCTAGATTGAGGAGATATTCGCGAGATATGAATGTGGATATTACAAGGGCAGCATCGTGGTTAGCCTAATACTGTTTCAACAGCAAAGGCGAAGAGAACGAGAAGAGAAAGGTCTTCAGTTCTACTTCTTTCTGCCAGTTCTTCTAGCAGCTATGTTACCGACCTTCCGGCCAGGAGGTGCATGTCTACTCACAGTGCTTGGTCTACCTGGAGATTGATGAGAACCGCCACCATGCGGGTGAGAGCAAGCATTCATTGCTGCTCCTCGGACCACCGGCCATTTCCGGGCTTTTCCACGGACATGATGGAAGACCGCCCCAGCCTTCAGGAAAGGTTTCTCCGGGCGACCACCACCAGCGACAATGCCAATCGTGGCCCTGCACCGCGGGCTGAATATCTTCTGACGACCGCTTGGCAGACGTACCACTGCTTTTGACTTATCGATGGAAACTATGCTTGCAGCCAGACCTGATGAACGCACGTATTTGCCACCATCGCCCGGACTGCCCTCAATGTTGTAAATCGGGGTGCCTTCAGGAATGTATTCTAGCATCAGTGTATTGCCATTGGCAAGAGCGGCATTCTCACCACACTCGACTGTTTGACCTACTTGAACGCCCTCTGGGGCCATTATGTAATGAAGTTTGGACTCACCTTCATACTTGATTTTTGCGAGAGGCGCACCTCTACCCGATTCGTGGAGCAAATCCATGACTTGACCTAAGTAGGTCTTGTCAGGAGCCCACTTGGGGTGTTTAGCGGGTGCGATTTTCAGATGTCGGGGGGATCGCCACTGAGTGGTGCCTCTGCCCTTGCGCTGAACAAGAATTCTTCTACCCATTTTATGGCCTCCTTAGAATATCCCCAGTTGGGTTGCGACATCGGCGGCACTGTACTCCGGTGCCAGTCGCACGAATGCTTTCTTTGTTCCATCAATCATAATCAGTGTGTTAACCTTCTCTACAACGACATCGTAGAGAGATTCTACAGCCCATTTTATCGTATTCTTGTTAGCCTTACGGTCTACAAAGAAAACGAGCTTGTTGTGCGAGTCGACTGCTTCAAGAGATGCTTCAGTTACTACTGGTCGAATAATTACTTGATTTGGGTCTCTCATCTCATATCACCTCACAGAAAAAGCTCCTCGGCACCTAAGCGGTCAATTGCTGACTTGGTCCAGAGTACAAGGCGGCCAGGATGAGTTCCTGGAGCTAGAAGATCGGCATTCAGCCCATGTACCTCAACAATGTCCACACCAGGGAGGTTCCGAGCTGCCAAGCCAACCCCCGAGTCCCGACCTACTACAACGAGGAAGGATTTCGGCGTCTTCATCTTGCGGCCCCGCATCTTGCCCTTTCCGGCTCGGATGCCCCGGCCCTTTACCGCACGGGTGAGATCTTCGCCCAATCCAAGAGCAGTAGCGATTGATCGAAATTCTTTTGTGGTTTCCAATGACTCGAGCTTGTCACTTACAATCAGTGGAAACTCTGGCACAGAATCAACTTTATGACCTCGCTCGCTAACAGTCTTGCGAACTGCGGTGGCAGCAATTGCTGACCGTATCGCGAGTCTGTTCTCCTTCACATTTATTCTCTCAATGATAACCTTTCTAGCCTCAGGAGGATGAGCCACACGTCCACCAACGGTTCCCGGCGCGAATGCTGCCTTATTAGCTGCACCGGTGCCGCTACCTTTTATTCGAGGCATTCTTGACTTGCCATGTCCGGTCTGCCAGCTCTGAGATGTATTCTTCTTCCCAGCTAGCTCATCGACACCGTGTGGCTGCCGTCTGCGCGACTGAACAGCGAGCACGGCTCTCTTGATGATATCAGGTCGGTAAGGTGTATCAAACTGTGACGGGAGTTTTACTTTCTCGCCGCCCTTTCCCTTCAACGAGTATATTTTTGCGCTTGCCATGACTTGTCATCCTCCCGCTACTGTTTAGACGCAGTGCTGATGTAGCTGACTTGCGTCACCATTCCCTTGTGTGATGGCTTTGGACGAATAGCGAATCTGAGCCGGACCGGTCTCTTCACCGTACCAGGCACAGAGCCCCATAGTATAACATAATCGCCACGCACTATTCCGTAGTTCACGAAACCGCCTGAAGGTGTAATTTCTTCACCTCGTTCACCGATTCTTAGAACTTCGTTGTTGAAGCTGGTGCGCGAGTGAAAACCTGTTTGTCCGGGCCGTGGAACACTGTACCGAATATTGGAGGGCGTCCAAGGACCGATGCAACCCACACCACGCTTCGTCTTTCGCGACTTATGCTGGAGTATTCTGATACCCCAACGCCGCACGGGACCCTGGAATCCATGACCCTTTGTCACAGCAATAGTATCAATCAAGGCTCCCTCGCTCAGGATATCAGCGACACGTACGTCGGCGCCAAGTATACCCTTTGCATACTCGAAGGCATCCTGCACAGATGATGCGCCTACCTTGTATTCCATAATATCGGGCTTCTTTTTGGATACTCCCGCAAGTCTGGGTTGGGTATGAACCAACATGCGAATCTCAACAAATGAGTCGAGCTTGGACTTGAACTCCTTCATCTTGGTTTTATGATTGTACTTCTTCGGCAAAGGCATTGCCTTTCGAAGATCTTCAGAGAGATTATCCGCCATTACCTCCATGTCCAGTTTCAGACCATAGGGGGTAACAGAATAGCCACGCATTGAGAAGGGCTTAACCGGGGGGGTATCAATCACCGTGACTGGCATTATCTTTTCTTGGCCTAAGTAGGGACTATCGGGATGCTCTATGGTGTAAACTGCATGAGTCATCCCAGCCTTGTAGCCAACAAAACCCAGCAATCGTGGTTCTTTACCTTCCCACGATGGCCAATTCTTAATCCTAGGCACAAATTTGGCGGCTCTGCCTCGAGGAAGAAAAGCGAGGCTTCCTCTTCTTGGGGCATGCTTCTTTCTGTGAGCCATATGTAATCACCTGTAGTTTTGCAGCTCAGTCGTCAACAATACGAAAAGCATCGTAATTTGTGGACTGTGCTATTCTTACTACAACGCGCGCAGAACAAGAGTCTGTTTTTAACCCTTCCCCACCGACTAAACCGTACAGGAAGCAGTCTACTGGAAACTCTCAAATTCAGTTAGCCGCAGTTTTGCTGTGGCTTATTATGTTCTCTCAAAAGGCAGGTTTCTCTCTGTTTCATTGATGGTAGCCAGGCTTTGCAACCTGATTACCTACAGCGTTATTGAGAAGTGTGAGACTAGTCAGTATTGCTTCCTCAAGCCGTACAGTTTCAGTGCCTTGTTGAGGTACTGTATTGACCCAGAAATCAATATGCTCCTTGAGAAGGGCCTTCTCCTTGCTCAGCAGCTCACTTACCCCATGGCGGGGACCACCAAAGACTGCCAGCAGAGATTTGGTTCCGGTAACTGTGGACTTGATCTCGCCTTCAAGTTTGCTGTAAGGAGGCGCGTGTCTAGAAAGAGCAATACGAGTGACCCCTACAGAGTCTTTGAGAAGCGAAACCAGATCGCCCACTTTTTCGACCTCAAATCCATAGTAATCTTCGATATCGTCCCGCTCGATAACCTCTAGGCGGAGTCGAGGGACTGCCTTAACAACCTGGAACAATGCAGGTCTTTTCCCCTGTAGGCGATGCGGATAGTCGACAAGTTCCTTCAGACCCAAGTCAATCTTCCCGGGCTTTGCTTGGGCGCCCCAACGCACGTCTCCAACCGATAGATCTGAATGGTCAGCTGACAAGGGATGACTGCGAGTTCGCAGCGGGGGAAGTAGTCCGGCAAACTTGAGTGTAGGAGAGTGGGGAAACACTCGTCGACGCAAGTATTGAGGGGTATCCATGAATCGCAGTAGTTTCAAGAGTAGTGCTGAATCGTGTTTTTGGCTTGTCGGCAACATGCCGGTTGCGTAGACAAATACACGCTCCACTCGGAAAATGGCAAACGCCCGCCCCATACGTCCGATTCTGATTGTCTTTTCTCTGAGGTCAGAACAGTCACGAAGTGTTGTATCCGGAATTGCTACATCTAGTCCCAATGATATGCCTCCTAGAGATCAAGTGTGAACCATAGAGCTGTCCTCTCTGGAGAACGGTCAATCCTCATGTCGGCATATGTCATAGCCTTCACCTCAGTGCGAGTGTCATGGCGCTGCAGGTCGATTTGCTCACCAAACGCGCTTCCTTTGAGGTGATATCCAGCAGAAACCTCTGATATTTCATGCACCTTGAAACGTGAATAGAACTGAGATTCAATGTCTACGAGAGATATGAGTCGACCAACCCATTCAACCAAGAGCTCCTTCATGTCGATCCCCTCAACGGAGATTTCGACTGACTCATTCGGTCTAACAGTCGTGGTGTCAAGAATCACCTCGAAGGACGCAAGTGCAGCTTGCTCGAATGCCTCCTCGAGCGTTGGTGCCCAACACTCTATGGTGATATCTGCTGTGTGCTCATGAAACTTGAAGCCGCGCTCCAAATCTGCACCACTCCTTCTGCTCGTGTGACTGCATGAAGCTTAAAAGGGGTTCCTAATGGAAGTGGGGCTGTCTGAGCCATTTCAGTACTCAGACAAATAAGCCGAGGTAGCCAAGCCCGGATTACGGCGCCGGTCTTGAAAATCTGTATCTTCGGGTGCATGGATATCAAGTCAACCGGTGTCCTATGGACGCGTGTGTTCAAATCACACCCTCGGCGCCATAATTTCTGCTCAAGTTTGTGTCAACCTTCCTCCTGTTGGGAGCATTAGAATCAATGGGGACTGATTAAAGAAACTGTACAACGACCCCCATTTGTGTCTTGGTGAAATTCAGCTCTTGATATTATGGATGAGTGGGACCAGATTAGGAAGCAACTATGGTTGGACCCCTCTAAACTAGGATATGTGGTGGTTTAATACTCTGTGGAGGAACCTGCCTTCAAGGGTGTTCCGAGATCGTGCCATGGGAAGAGAAAGCCGATGGTAGAAGTTAGAGACACAGATGATTACCATGACAAAGAAGTCGACATCAAGATATCTATGAGTGAGCGTCGACTAACGCTAGAAGAGCTGGATAGACTCCATCGTGAGATAGATGCAGATATGCAGACTACTGAAGTAGAGGTTCATCGTTTATACTTCAAGGAGGATCTGACACAGAGAGAGGTGGCAAAGAAACTTGGCATTGACAGGGTTAGGATATGGAAGATGTTCAAGAAACATGGCTGGATAGCTCGACCTGCAAGTCCACGTCGAGAAGAGGCGGATTCTAACGAAGTGCGGCGGCTTTACTTTGATGAGGGTCTTACGCAGAAAGAGGTTGCAGAGGCACTGGGCCTTAAGGGTGCAAGTCCAATAAAACGCGTGTTCAATGAGATGAAATGGAAGAGTCGGGGAAGGTGGGGACCTGATTCGGTTGGAGGAAGAAGACATTTCGAAACTGATGATGAACGTGAACTCGCTAAGAAAGAGAGATACGAAAAAAAACTTCGGCGAATGCATCGATTACGTGAGGCTCTCTTTGGTGCTGAATGTAGAATCTGTGGGACTTCTAAGGATGTGAGAACATTAGCAATCCATCGAAAGGATTTCGTTGAACATGACCAGAATTTTCTTTGGAAAGTCAGCAATCTGAGAACTCTGAATCCTGACGAATGGGTTGCGCTCTGCGTTGCATGCCACAGAGGAGTACATTGGATGCATGAACAACATGGTGCAGAATGGAAGGATATTGAGCAGTATCAAAAACACAATGATACACATATTTCGCAGATTAGAGAACTGCATGAACTCTCTAATAGAGAAAAGGCGTCTAAGAGAAACGAGCATGACGCAAGAGAAACCATTGGTGAATTACGTAAGCGTCTCTTTGGTGAAAAGTGTAGTATGTGTGGTTCTGATAATCGAAGACTAGCCATCCATAGAAAGGATGGTAGTCCGCATAGTAAAAATTTCCTGAGATTCAGGGAGAATCTTGAGGATATTAACACCGATGAATGGACCCTATTGTGTCAGAAGTGTCATCGGTATGTCCACTGGGCAATGGATAATTTGCAGATGAAATGGAATGATTTTGCATAGATATCTAACCATGTTTGTACATAACTCCTCTTTCTGTGTTTATTACCTATTTTCAGGATACTATTGACTAGAACATCACATTACAACAACCGTGAGAGATAGTACAATGACCAAGAAAAAAAGACGACGAGGAGATAGTCTAGTAAAGAAAGCGTGGAATCATATTGCTGGTGGGGAGGGGTACGATGCTCGAGAAGTAATATTCAAACTTTACGACAAATACCCGGATAGAGCAGACAAAGAAACTACTTTGATATTCGCATGTAGTTTCGAAGTAGATGGTCGTATCTACAAAGCAGAGGATTGGACACGCAATCTCCTAGAAAAGTACCCCGACTATATGGAGGCGTGGGAACTACTTGCACATCTACTGTCAGGGATGGAAGAACGTCAAGATGATTTGCAGGAGGTGGTAAATCGGATCCTCGAACTTGATCCCAATTCTGTATCTGCACTACGTGCACTTGCCAGTGGATATTATAACCGTGATGAATATGATGAAGCAATTAGAATCTATCAAGATATTGTAGATAGAAACCCCAATGATTCGCTATCATGGGATCAACTTGCACATACACTACAGTGGGCAAAGATGTACGAGGAATCTCTCAAGTGCTGGAAAAGGAAATTAGAATTGAAGCCTGATGATTCTCGATCTACATATTGGATTGATACTTTGGAACGGCAGCTATCAAATAGCACCTGAGTTGGATAACTATTCTACTAAGCTCGAATCTCATCCTCGGCGCCACTTTCTATTTTCTTTTGTGGGTTATTTGAACAACCAGACCACGTCGCAGAAGGTCACGTTCCTCAGACTGGACTCCGAGTTCACCGTTCCTCGAACGACGATGACCGAGTGTTCTGATGGGGCTGAATTTCCCCACTCAAAGTGCAGGCTACCGCTACCGTCAGATATGAATACATACTGTGTATTAGTTCCCAGCTCCATCAAGACTTGAGTGACGTTACCCTTCACTGTAACGACAGTTCCTGCAGGTATGATGCCCTCGTTTATATCTGATATCTTCGTGAGCTGTCCGTAGCCATCATGCCAAGCTACGACACAGGTGGAGACCGTTACAATCACAAGTATCAGGAGTGTTGAAAGAACCAGTTTTCGTCCATACAATGGATCGTGCATGTTTCTCATGCATGTTACGCCAGAAAACCATTAAGTCTTCTGGTGAGAGGGGTCCTGTCAGATAATTCACCTCTCCGCACACTCCAAAAAGTTCAGCCGTTTGATGTTGTGTGGAACCACTCGAGGCAGCAACTCCCTACGCTGCTGCATGTGACCTCGTAAACTCAGACTCGCTCTGTTCTTCTGCTTCATCATGCCGAACACCGTTTCTGCGAGACCCCTCCTACCGCAACTATGACTCCTCTTC
Organism: Candidatus Thorarchaeota archaeon; assembly: GCA_018238375.1. Classification (GTDB taxonomy): domain Archaea; phylum Asgardarchaeota; class Thorarchaeia; order Thorarchaeales; family Thorarchaeaceae; genus WTCK01. Next base: position 655 of record JABCTJ010000096.1, on the reverse strand, counting down.
CATTCCCCCATAATCGTTGGTATGTGATTTTATGCGCTTCCATATTCTCTCCTTCAAGTTTACTTCTTCTGCAAGCTTTTACTGAGGTACGGACCAGTATCTGTGAAGCCAAGAGCACGGTAGTACGGCTTCACGCCAATGCCGCTATTAACTAGGATTCTATCGGCTTCGAATTCGTCTTGTCCAATCTGCTCTGCAGCGGCAATCAGCTTCTCCCCCAGCCCTTGATGTTGCCAAGCGTTAGGATCTCGTTCTCCGATGTTCACTACGGGCCCGTAGACTCGCAGTTCTCGAATCATAACGCAATTCCCGTCCCTAACCTCAGGTCTATGTGCATCTTCACTGGGTCTTCTGAGTCTGAGAAAGGCGAATATCACATCAGAATCAGGCTCTTCAAAAGAGATGAAAGACTCAACGCCTCCAGACGCATCGTAATCCCTCCGTACCAGTCGAATGGAATTAAAATCAATATGTTCATCGTTCCTCATCTGGAAATGGCCAATCTCCCTGAATCTAATCGTCGGATTCCTCAAATTCAAGGATTTCATTCTCTGATTCACTAATTCCCGAAGATTACCAACATCTAGTCCGGCCTCAATCTGATGAAGTGGAATGTCGCGCTGCATCCGCTGAATTCTAACATACTCGGGCATTC
>JABCTJ010000226.1 GCA_018238375.1 Candidatus Thorarchaeota archaeon | reverse complement strand
GTGATGATTCGCGTCTTGATTGGTATCACTAGCAAGTCTATCATTACTCCCGTTGTGGTTTCTTAGCTCTCTGAAGTTTCATGCGAGCGCCCATTATGCACTTGTCCCCCTTTCTCCCGCCCATGGGATTATGCGGTGTTCCCATCGAGTTCATGCATCTTGCTGCGACTGCAGCACCCATGGCGAGGCCATCTTCTACAAACATCAATTGATGCGAGTCTGTCCAGAAGGAGCCATCAAGCTTCGTCAAGTGTTCGGCAATGAGCCTGGGTTTGTTTCCAGTAGTTGCAGCTCGCCCTGTAATGCCCAAGGATGTATCGTCCAACATAAGGCCCTCTGCCTCAGCAAGAGTCACAATGCGTTGAACTATGTCAGCTTGGATTATATCGATTGCATTCATCAGAAGACCGATGCCGCCTGAACTTGCAATCTCACCTCCAAGATTCTCAAGCTTGCTTAGATCAGAACCATTGTCACCCGCGTCAACACCTATCAGAACTACTCCGGACTCATCAGCAGCATCTGCACTAACTGGTACCATACCGAACCTCTTTGCTTCGCGTGGTACCCGTTTGACTATCACAATCTGATGTGCACGTTCAATCCAATCCGGATCAATTTCCTTATCTGACGCTTTCCAGTTGCCTTGCAGGTCGAGAACACATCCGGTGGAGCTATCCACATGTCCTGTTCCTCGGATTAGGGCGTCTGGTATTGCTCCTGCAAGTCCAGCAAAGGAGCCAACTGTCTTGGCATAGGGATATCCATCATTGGTTACCCTACCCGCAAGAGTTGTACCAAAGTCCAAGGTTATCACGGGATTCCGGAAGTCAATCTCAGTGCTCTTGGCAGCTCCCTTTAGCCCAGATGTGACAAGTTCGCCTTCCATCTCGTTAGCTACGATTTCCGCATTTGCCGGAGGCAGGGAGCTTGCGACTGCACCGTCAAAGTATACTTTCTTGAGCCAAGTGAAGTCCCTAATGCCAGGAGGAAGATTCTCCGGTGACAGGGACGCAGTCATCTTCCGCGGAGGAACACCTGCGGTGAGACATCCGTCCGCTAATGCTTGGACCATGGCACCAACCTCAGCAGGCTCAGCAAAACTTGCAGTTACTCCGGTAGACCGCACTACGAAGTGAAGGTCTCGTTCGATGTCAATCCTTGCTCGGGAGAGTACCGTGGTGAGAACATCAGCAATCATCTCTGAAACCGAATCACGCGTAAGATCTGTTCCAACTAGCGTAGACCCAAAGACAGTTTCATCAGGTCGAGGGGGTCTCACATCTCTTGTGAGCCGGACCTCTTTCTCAATCTCGTAAATTTCTGCAGTCTTTAGGTTGGTCGACACAAGGATGCATTTCGTTGTGGTATTACCCAGCTCAACTGACGCCACCGTATAGAAGGGGCCCATCCTAAGCGACGACACCCCGATTTTTCGGGGTCGCACTATCAACGGTTTCTTTGTCAATCTTGACACCGCCAGTTTAAAGAAGTCGTTTGAATGGATGGTTGGCAGGTGGCTCCATTCCAAACTCCAAGTTCGCTGCCTCAGCGGCAAAGATATCCGCCATGGCGACAGCTGGAAAAACCCGTTCTGCATTGCCTATTGGCCCGTAGAGAATGTAATCCGCACCCATCATCTGCACTATGAGGTTCGATGCCGCATCGCACACTCGGTATGCCTCCTTGTTGGCCTTCTTGCGCTTTTGAAGCCAAGTCCATGATGATGGAGCATTATGAACACCAGAGCCGGTGGGCAGACCATAGACCGTCTTAGATACAAAAGTGAACGCGGCAGCAGAGCCTGCTCCTGCACCCATCGCAGTCGTTGCTGTGTCAATGAGAGGTTTTGTCACGCCTAGTTCACGACTCAGCGGCAGAAGCCCTTTCTTAAGCTCCAGAGCACCTTCATCCAAGATCAATCTACGTCCTGCGATTGTTGGGTCTTGTGGATTGAATGCAAGAATTATGGCACACTCGTGTTGAATCTCAGCAAGTGCTTGCAGCTCCTCTCCAGAAGCAGATACGTTGATTGAATTGTATATCGCTCTATCTAGTAGTCCAACTTCCTCAGCGTAACGAAGCCCTGCGATTCGCACCATTGGTTCAGTGGAGTCGATTAGGAATGGAGAATCTGTCACGTCAACTATGAAATCTATGTACTTCTGCATGGCGGCTTCCGATTCCGAGAAAATCTGTACCATTGATGGATTCCCAGTGATCCCTGCGAGCTCATCCTGTTTTCGAATCAACGCGTCGGCTGCTGCCCTGTCTATGATTCCGCGCTTAGCATTCTCAACAATCTTGTGACCACCGTAGAATATGGTACCAACCAGAACAGTTGGGGTTTCTCCTGGAGTTCCGCCAACATTCACTCCACCTACATTGTGGATGACCTGTTCCTTCTCAAACATGAACATCGTTACTGCATCTCCTTTCCAACTAGTATCGTTCCAGATTCAATTGACCGGACTTCCACACCTACACTCGATGGGCGTACGCTTAGCACTGCATGTGAGTCCGACCTTGCAACAAGAGAGTTCCAGGGATCATACGAAACCCCGAATTCGGGAAGCAATGCAACTGATCCACCAATGCTTGCTGAACGTGTCCCACCAGATCCCACTCTGAATTCTACCCATATAGCCTCCTCTGGGTAAAGGCCGGGATTTCTGGCGTTCAGCTCCTCCGCACGACTTGCCATCTCTTGTGGGTTGGAAACATTCATCATGTTGATGAACTCAACTTGGTTTCGAAATCGCTCCACACCCTCAAGCGGTACATTTTCTATGTATGGAATTGCTCCCGGAGAATCTACAATCTTCCGAGAGTCTTTATCCACTCCCTTTTCGTGGAGACAAGCTATTGAGGTACCAGTTCTATGACCAGGTACTTCTGGTCCAGCTAGAATGAAGAAACGAATGCATGGGTTAGATATCACATTTGCAATGATACGCTCGATGCCAATATTCTCAGTCTTACATGTGCCAATGATTGCGTAATCAGCAGAGACCTCGATTTTCTTTCCGAGCGTGCAGATTGCTACGCATGATTTCGGATCACCAACTTCATAGTCACCGGGGACGGGAGGCCAAGCATGCTCGTTTCTGGACTTTTCCAAGCGTTAGTCCCCCTACTCGAATGTGGGCGGTGCAAACAATTGCCGGTCCAATCCAAGAGCC
>JABCTJ010000062.1 GCA_018238375.1 Candidatus Thorarchaeota archaeon | reverse complement strand
GCTCGATTCCGGTGAATTCGAAGTGTGACTTACTGATCTCATCCCCACAGACCTTTTTCCCAATCTCCGATTCTGACCTGCGATCAAGAAGCATAGTCTTCAGTCCCAGTTCAGCACACCGTTTTGCAGTAACACAACCAGCTGTCCCTGCACCAACTACTATTACGTCGGGTCGTTTCATGTGAATCAGGCATCAAGAAATTCGCGACGATATAAACACATGCGTCACAACACGCGTGTCGGGTGCTCTTCCGGGCTCGCTAGACATGTCTGAACTCAATGGCCACAATCGAGATGATTACAATGGCTACTATAATCATGAGTACAGGAGGCATGTAATTCAAGAACAGCTCGAAGTAGTGAAGAATCGTCGGCGGGTCGATGATGATGGAAGTAAGATATGCGTATGCTAGGAAGAAGCCGTACACAGCGAATATCGGATAGAGGATGGGTCCTCCGCTGATAACTAGGAGAAGAATGACCACAGCCAGTCTGCTTTTTGTGGGGTCTAGTAGGGAGATCGGAATGGTTTCGTCATCATCGAATCTGAAGTAGTAGAAAATAAGAAAAGATGGCATCCTGATCCTAATCAGTTGAAGAATCTGGATGCTCAACTGTATTGTGAGCAGAGATATCGTGTGTAGCAACATGTAACTAAGAATAATGGCGTTGATGATCGGTATGTCGTCTGAGAATATCTGTAGACTTTCAATAACACCAAGCAGAACGAAGAAGTTAATGATCAACAGCAAGAAGTGAGCCAAAATCCCTTTGACGATTTGCCCTCTCTCAACCATTGGTACCAGCCCATATCTGAGAGTATTCTACGTCGTCTTAAAGGGTTTCGATTGAGATGAACCATGGAACCCTGGCTCCATCGGACCCAGCTTCTTCTGTTTCTCAATCGCCCTGAGAACCAACTCAGTGAATAGCGAGTCTATGTTTTTTCCGCTCTTGGCTGAAGTTTCATAGTGCAGAACATCTAGCCATTCCTTCACCATGTCACCTGCTTCAGGTGGCACAAGCCTATCCGGCCTGTCAATCTTGTTAGCAACCACGGCCACAACTGCATTGGGGCAGACTGTGATGAACTTCGTGAACCACTCGCCGATATCCAGAAATGTCTGCGGACGAGTGACATCATAGACAATTATTCCCATTGACGCGCCGGCCATGTAACGGCGACGCAGTTCGTTGTACGTGGGCTGTCCTGCCAGATCCCATAGAACAACTCTTGCTGTAATCTTATGTCCCTCGGGAGAATCAGCCTCAACTGTCTTGAGCGCGAAGGTCGTGCCAATCGTCATGATGTACTGCTCGCTAAAGCTGTCCTCTGTGTATCTTTTAATGCAACTAGTCTTGCCGACTGCCCCGTCTCCGAGGGCAACTAGCTTAAACATGTGCGATACTGGTTCAGAGTTCAACTTCTTACCGTCCTAGCTTCCGCTCTTGTGGATTTTCCATCTTTAACTTTTAATGCTTCTGTGCGTGTGTCCTCCCAATCTTGCAGGTATGCGTTAGTACCCGTCAGACAAAGCCTTTTTTGCTAGGATTCTCTCAATCTGATGTCAACTATGAATAGGTGACACCTATGGCAGAGCAGTTCCTAAGTCGACTTACTGAGATAGAATCTAGCATCGCGTCACTGGGTGAAACACTCAAGCGTATGGTCACGATCCTAAGCACACTTAATGAGATCAAGTCTGAAGTCCGGATAGCAACGGAACAAATTATGACGGCTATCCAGACAATCCCTCAAGCGCAAGCACAAGCAGCATCTCAGGAGGAGGCACTTGCGGCTATCAGGGGCGACTTGGCAAGTCTCAATACTTCCATCGATTCAACCTTGAAGAGTTTCCGCCAAGAGATACAGACTATGATTCAGAATATTCCTGCTCCAGCCCCGGCTCCGATTATTGCTCCCGCCACTATTCCCTCCCCCGCACCTATACCTGCGCCCATACCTGCCCCAGCTCAAGTTGCTCCTGCATCAGTCGAAGCTCCAATTGCGGCAGGAGGGTCGGTTTCGCCCCATGCAAGCATGCAGATTGCTGCTCAGCTTGAAGCAATCGTCGCAACACTGAAGATGGGTTGTAAGGCTGGAACAGTTTTAGATCAGATGGCCTCCTCGAAAGCGGAGATCATCAAGATTGTACCAAGTGATCCAATAATGGTGAAAATCGACAAGTGGAATGGGGTCGTGGCAGCTGTACCCCGCAGAAAAGAACTACAAGCCCGCGATATATTGAAGATAAAGAAGGAAATGAAGAAGGAAATCAAGCGCTACCAGCCGGCTTAGTCATCGCTTCCGCCGTCTGCAATCATCTTCATTGTGGCCAGAACTCGGATAACGTCAGTGGTTGTTATTATCCCTGTGATGGCATCACCAACAACCACAGGAATATGCCTTCTTCCACTCTGATGCATGAGGGCGATGAGCTGCCCCATGTCTGCTTCAGGGCTTACGGTAACCACAGGGGTTGTCATTATGTCTGCGAGCACCATCGTTTGATAGATTTCGTCTGAGAGAAGATGGGCTGCAATTATATCACGTTGTGCAACAATGCCTGCTAGAACATCTCCCTTTGTTACAACAAGACAGCCGATGTCTTCTGCAGCCATTACTCGAGCCGCGTTAATCACCAATGTCGATGCTTCCGCGGTGATGATCATCTTGGTCATGAAGTCACTCACTAACACTTTGATTTTCTCCTGCTGATTATTGGTGATTTGGTAAATGTCACATGGCTAGGTCACTACGTAGACCCAAACTTCTCTTAAGAACAATCTCAGCAACTTTAGTGAAGACATCATCAACCTTGGCTCCAGTCTTTGCGGAGGTCTCATAGTAGTTGGCTTGGAACCAATCCCGCAACATCCATCCGGGCTCGATTGGCACTATCCTCTCTTCTTCCAAGTCGACCTTATTCGCAGCGACGATGACTACTGCTTCAGGGCATGTTTCACGAAACGCCTCGAACCAATTATTGCAACTCATGAACGTTTCTGGCCTAGTAACGTCGTAGACTATCACTGCAGCAGATGCTCCTTTCATGAATTGGCGTCTCAACTCGCGGTATGTTGCTTGCCCTGCCATATCCCAGACAACAAGACGCACATTGCGTTTCATTCCATCTTCGCCAACGACAGCCACATCCTTGGAGGCAAAAGTGGTTCCTATGGTCTGTTTGTAAACTTCATCGAACACATTCTCAGCAAACCTTCTGAGAAGCGAAGTCTTGCCTACAGCAGCCTCTCCCAACAATACCACCCTATACTTGAATCCGGTGCTTGTGTCTTCAGCATCGGCCGCTGATGGCTGCATTTCAGTCATTCGAATGGTTCCCCATAGCCAGAACAAAATTTAGCGCTACAAAACAAGCGTTCTTAGCGTGTTCTTATATCTTTTCTGCGGGGGTTCTTAGCAGCGTCCCTGAGCATTACATTGGCCATATGCCGTTTTTTGGCAACTCCATCTCGAATGCAACCACTGGCATTCCAATACCGAAATTATCCAGCACCTCTGGTGAAACTTCGCCAAAGACACCCATGGGTTCTCCGTTTATCAGGATTTTTCCAGCTCTCCCGTCTATAAATTCGGGAGTCTTTTCAGCAGCGAACTCGATTCCGCTGCCAAGACCCAAGTTCCGTAGAATGAATCCCATTTCCGTAAGCATCTCGGTGATATTGACACGAGTATCAACGATCAAGCGGCATACATGTAGAACTTGTTTCGCTCGCGTCTGCTCTTTTGCATCAGGCATGACGACATCTCCCACCTCAAAGATTCGTTGAGGATAGTCCGCATGTTGATTCTGAGAGGCGAAATCGAGCAGCACTGGCAAGAGCGAGTTTCTGAGAACTGAGTAATCTCGGCTCTTTGGGTTGCCGGTGACAGTTAGTGGCTTATTCCTTAGCATTTTGGTATTCATAATCTCAGGCGATGTCATGACATAGCTCTTGATTTCTTGATACCCCGTGCCAACCAATAGGTCTCTAATCTTATTCTTGAGTCGCGTAATTGACAGCAGTTTCCCTGATGTTGCTGTCTGCGGTATCGACGGTTCGATTCTATCGAAGCCATATCCTATTGCTACATCCTCTATTAGATCAACTGGGTGAAGAACATCAGTGCGATATGCTGGAATCTTAACTTCTAGATTCCCTTTTCCCTTGATTCGTGCGTCATAGCCCATCTTCTGTAGACAGACTATAGTTTCCGCATCTGAGAGCGAAAGCCCTGCAAGGCCGACAACATTTTCCACTTTTAGGAGCATTTTCTTCGGCGTCAAGTTGGGAGTTATGATGGAGATGCCATCTGGGTAACGTACGGTCACCGATTCAAGGTTACCCCCTCGCTCAGCTAGAGAAGTTACCATGATGTTCAAAGCTTGATCAACGGTCTTTTTGTGAGTCCCTGTTACCTCGATGAACAAGTTTCGCGTCGTCATGTCAACTTGACCCAATGTATTGCTGTTGATGATGGGCGGAAGGCTCAGGGTTTTGCCCTTGGAGTCAATCAAGAGCGGCCATTTCTTGTGCTTCGATATAATCGATCCGTACAGAACGCCTTTCTCATGCTCATTGATGATTGCGGGACCATCCATCTCAGCTTCAGTACCCAGTGGCGCAAATCGTATCGACTCCGGTCTTGCTGGGCGATAAACCACTGGAAACTCGATTTCGTCGAAGACATAGAGTCCAATGCTGGCCTTCTTGCGGTTCCTTCCATGTGTAGTAGTCAGGGCCTCTTGGAGGTGCATATACTCCTTGATGAGATCATCACTTGTTTGCACACCTTTCACAATACCGCATGCAATGAACTCCCTAATCTTCTTGAGACCTGGTTTGACAATGATCTCGAGTCCTGACTTCCTAACAGGGTACTCCGTTATCCCGGAACTTACATTCAAGAATGTTCTCAGGGCACGCGCTATGCCTTCTGTTGACAGCATGTCTGTGCGGTCGGGATTGATTTCGATCACAATGATTTCATCATCCGCTTTGTCTATCTCCGCCTTCATGAGGAATAGCGCGTCCTCCAGCTGCTCCATCGTCAGTTTCTTGCCGATTAGTTTCAACAGCTCGTCGATTATACATTCAACTAACATCTTAATCACTACCTCACGAAGTATGCCCTGCGAAGCCAAGTCAAGTCCCTTGAGAACAGATCTCGTATGTCCTTGATGTCCATCGACGCCATGTAGAGTCGACCTGCACCTATGCCCCATGCCAAAACGGGATCGGCAATTCCCAGCGGACGCGTCACCTCCGGTCTGAAAATTCCTCCTGGCGCGACCTCTATCCAGCCAAGCGTATCGTGTTTCGCGAAACCTTCGATACTGGGTTCCGTGAAGGGGAACTGTCCAGGCTTGAACTTCACCTTCTTGATTCCCATGCGATGGCACACCTCCTTCAGATAACCCATGAGATCGCGGAGAGTGAGTCCCTTGTCCATGATGATACCATCAAACTGGTTGAACTCCTGAGCATGACTTGCGTCCAATGATTCCGATCTGAAGTTGCGGTCGATTATGAACATCTTCTGCGGCGATTTCGGATGTTCCCAGAGATATCTAATCGATACTGGCGTAGTGTGGGAACGTAGGCATAGTCTGGTGGTTACTTCTCGACTGAATGGCGCTTCCCATCCAGTGGAGCCTGTATCTCCGCCATTCTCGTGTACCGCCTTCACCCTTCTGTAGTATTTCTCGTCGGGAACATCACCATGATCGTAGGGTTCAGTGATTTTGAACTGGTCTTGGACTTCTCTAGCAACATGATCTTGAGGTACGAATAGGACATCGTTGTTCCAGAACTCGGTTTCAACATAGGGTCCATACCACTCATTGAATCCCATTCCTACGAGAACCTCCTTGAGCCAATCAATGAACTCGTTGTAAGGGTGTTTCTTCCCGTAATTCACGAATGCAGGCTCAAGCTCCACATTGTATGGTCTGAAGGTGCAATTCTTCCATTCGCCGCTAGCAATCAGCTCTGGTGTGAGATCAGTAATGCCCTCCGCCGTTTGTGATAGAATCGATTTAATCGCAATCCTGCCTTTCTTCACAATTGAGGCCTCGAAAATCTTGGTGATTTCTTCCTCTACAAGAGTTCGTTCAACAGCGGCCTCGAGACCACCAGCAAGTTCCGTGGGTACGTTGATATTCCCCTTGTTCAGAAGGACAAGAACTTTCTTCACACTTGATTCAGCGTTTTCCACCTTTGCCTTGAGGATAGTAGTTCCTTTAGCCTTTTCAATCGCAAGCCATCCATTCTTCCGT
>JABCTJ010000220.1 GCA_018238375.1 Candidatus Thorarchaeota archaeon | reverse complement strand
ATGTAGGCCCAAACGCCTACCCTGCACTTCAGAATGCTGGAATTGAAATCATGACTGGCGTTTCAGGCACAGTTAAGGATGCAATCGAGAGCTTTAAGCAGGGGTCACTGACTAAGCTTGCTACTGCCGGACCGACCCAAAAGGGCTACGGATCTGGAATGGGCGGCGGCATGGGCCGCGGTGGCGGACGTGGTCGCGGCGGAGGCCGTGGTGGCGGACGTGGCGGCGGTGGAGGTCGCGGTAGGTGGTAGAAATGATGAGTAAAGTCTTAATCCCAAGTGATGATTCAGAAGGAAAAGTGGTTGCTGCACATTTTGGTCGCGCTCAATACTTCGCAATATTTAATTTGAACGACAATGGTTCAATTTCTGCTAAAACGGTTCATGCCAATACTAGCGAACACGCTGGCGGTAGAGGACATGCGCACGATAATGTACTGCGCTACCAACCTAACGTCATTATCGTAAGCGGTATGGGTCCCCGAGGAATCAGAAGTTTCGAGAGTCAGAATGTTGCTGTCCTCAGGGCGAACAGCCATTCAGTCGATGATGTCGTAGCCTCCTTTGTCAAGCGAGAGCTTGAAGATCTCACAGAAGGCTGTGCAGATGCACGCCACAAATAGACAGCAATCAAATCGTGGAGAAGTGCATACTATTGATTGTTGCAGTGGCTAGTGGAAAGGGTGGTACAGGCAAGACCACCGTGGCAGTAAATCTTGCTCTCTCACTCGGAAATGCAAGGCTGCTTGATTGTGATGTTGAGGAACCGAATGCGCATACTCTACTTCATCCTACAGATATTGAATCAGTTCCCGTACTATCTCCGACGCCAGTGATTGACCCTGAGAAGTGCACATTATGTGGCAAATGCGCTGAATTCTGCGAGTTCAACGCACTCTTTGTGGGAAAAACAGACGTTCTTGTCTATGAGGAACTCTGTCATTCTTGCGGTGGCTGCACACTTGTTTGCCCTGAGAAAGCCATCACCGAAGTCGGAAGGCAGGTCGGTGAGGTACACTCAGCTGACATTGGCGATATTAGGTTGGTCTATGGCGCCTTGAATGTGGGAGAACCCATCGCTACCACTTTAATCAAGGCGGTGAAGAATGAGATAGATCCAAAGGTTATCAATATCCTCGATGCTCCGCCAGGAACTGCTTGCCCTGTGATTGAGGTCATGAGGGAGAGCGACTACTTGATTCTCGTTACAGAACCAACGCCCTTCGGACTTCATGATCTGGCGATGACTGTCGATGTAATTAAGAAACTGGGAATTCCATATGGTTTGATAGTAAATAGAGCTGGCATTGGCGACGATAAGGTTCGCGTGTACTGTGCAGAACAAAACATGCCAATACTTCTTGAGATTCCCTTTGACAGGAAGATTGCCGAGTTGTATTCCAGAGGAGTGCCTTTTGTTCTGGAGATGCCCGAGTGGTCGGAGAGATTCAGGGCTGTATTCGAAGATATCAAGGAGGCACTCTAAGATGGTCGTTGAGATTGCCATCGTAAGTGGGAAGGGTGGCACGGGGAAGACAACGATAGCTGCTGCTTTCGCAGCCATTGCAGGCAACCTAATACTGGCGGATTGCGATGTCGATGCGCCCGATCTACACATTCTCCTTCATCCAGAAATCGTGACTAAGACGGATTTTGTGGGCTCCAAAGTTGCCTACATAGATCCGGAGCTATGCACTGAATGTGGACTCTGTTCGGATCATTGCCGCTTTGAGGCTGCACACCCTCCAGAGATTGACCGAATGGCATGTGAAGGCTGTAGTGTCTGCGCCTTTGTATGTCCTGAGGGTGCAATAGAGATGAAAGACCGCGTATCTGGGCATCTATTCGAGTCAACTACGCGCTTCGGACCAATGTCGCATGCAAAGCTGCTGCCTGGTGAAGGCAACTCAGGAAAGCTAGTCACAGATGTAAGACAGCTTGGCATAAAGCTCGCTTTGGCCGCTGGAAAGACGCGAATCCTTATCGATGGATCTCCAGGAATTGGATGCCCAGTAATCGCAACAGTCACTGGACTCACCATGGGGGTTGTCGTTACTGAGCCTACACTCAGCGGGGTTCACGATATGAAGCGCATTCTTTCTTTACTACAGCGTTTCAACGTGAAATCCGGAGTGATAACCAACAAGTACGACATCAACATAGAAAATACAGAGCAGATTGAAAAGTACTGTGCAAGCATTGGGGTCACAGTTCTTGGTCGAGTTCCATTCGACCGAACCATGACAAAATCAATGGTCGCTGCAAAGACGGTACCTGAGTTCGCACCCAAGCACGAACTCACAGAAATCTTGACTAAGATCTGGGGTAGAATTGAAAAGAACCTACCCAAATAAGAAGCGGGAGCGAAGGTGGGACTATTCCCCCTCCGCTTTTCGCCTATTGCTGCTCTAGTTCCTTCATTCTCTCTTCTATTCGAGAGAGGGTTTCCTGCAACGACTTCAGCTGTGCTTCCATCATGTCCTTCTGTTGCTGCAGCGTCTGAATGTTACTAGCAACAATTGGTTGCGCAGCTGTACTGCTTCCTACAGCCGGATTCCAGTAACCTAGACTCCAGCAGGAGCCCCGCCCATAGAGCCAGCCCGGTCTCTCCCATGGGGGGAGATGACTGAACGGTCCATTGCCTGGCCAACGGCCTCTACCGCCGCCACGTCCTCCACCACGGCCTCCGCCGCGACCATAACCACCATATGCCATTTTTCAATTCACCTTCAAGTTTCTATTTTTGTGCATATACACAACATTATTTCTGTGCATAGGAACGAATATAAGTATGTCGCTTATGATGACTAACGGCGCGGCGACTCATGCAAATCGAGTACCGCATGTGGGTGAACCTAATGCATAGAAGACGAAGTGGCCAAAGAGGTAGGTTTCCAATTCAACCTAACATCAAGGAACATCCTATGGCAAGCCGGATGAATCCTGAACCCTTAGTAGATGATAGAGCACTATACCTGGATCTTGCGGAAGCTGAAACTCTCAGGTTAGTCGATTTGGAAGGGCTGTACCAGGAGCAAGCTGGAGCGGTCATGGGTGTATCCAGGGGCACAATATGGCGGCTTCTCTTTAGTGCGCGGCAGAAGGTGGTGCGGTCAATCTATGAGGGGCGCCCGTTGGTGATTGGACTTCCTGATAGCCCTGATGAGAGTTAAGCGTCGTTCTTGCAGCCGTGGAATAGTGTTCAATTTGTGCTGTCCGTTTGTTAAGTATCAGCAGCATAATCGTTACCGTTGAGCCGCACATTTCAATGGTCGCGATACCTTACTTCTCATGCTTTTGCTAGGCCGCGTTAGAACACCACTAGAATGCATCCTTGAAGCACTCTGCTGTGCTACACTGGCTTATATGTAAGATTTCAAAGTTGATATTGGAGAGGAACGCGATTCAGTCAAGTGTGTCTAACCATCCGGTAATGGTAGATGAGTTTGTTCTACTGCGCAGGCCAGCCGTTCCTCGCTTTTGGGATTCTGATGCAAGGCCGCATGTTGCTGCCATACTGGATGACCCTGTGACTGGAAAAAAGATGCGGTACTATCTGTCTACCTTTCCTCAAGGCAATGTCACAGGTCGCGTACCGCTTGAGGTAGTTGATATAGACGCGCTTGGGTTCACAGAAGGCACCGGTCTTGAGGTGCGATTTGATGACATGAGATCCAATCTGTACAAGCTAGAGCTTGTCGAGAATGTGCCATGCTGGCGATGGGTAGGCCGCAGTAGAGGACTGCAGGATGTCGAATACCCGCCTTCCATTGAAAGAGCGTGGGGGAATCTCGTGTACGATGCCACAGCTGGAACAGATGAGCTCGTGACAAAATAGACCGTTCTCTCACTTTACCAGCGTTTTCGTTAGATGCAGTATTTGCAGAAACGATTTGCTATGCTGGAACAAGAAGAAATGGTGGCGGGTGATCGATTCGGATGGCCAATCTCGAGGTTATGAGCCCTCCGAGATGCGAAAGTGTGCGAATGCCCTTTCAGGCAACATTCATCTTCTTATGATACTACATAGTTATGGACATGATTGGGCAGCATACTATCGTCTTGTGTGATTCTGTTCGGTCTGCTGCTTAGAGTTCGAAATCTGTGAATGCGTCGGCACGGCACCAAAAGCGGAGATGAAGGTCATGAAGATTTCATGGGACTGGGACTCCAAGGCGATACAGAGAGTCACTTTGCTCGCGATAGTACTTCTCCTGTTTGCGCCGCTATTCTTTGGTCTGTACATAATCTACGTAAATCCTCCTCTGGCAAGTGTAGAATATGGTGGTGAAGATACGTTCGTCAGCTCTCTAGACCCTAGTGGACATTCGACAGACCCAATTATCAGAATCAGTAATTATACGGATAACGGTAATGAAACAGTCGAGATTGGCTTCTTTGAATTCGACTACATACCTTTGCCAGGGGGCGGATCTGTCGTTGATGTGTATTTCAGTTTCTCTTGCGACGAGGTATTAGCAGGTGGTTTGGTCCTATTCCACACCATAGAAAACGAGAGCCTGTGGAGCCCTTTCGTCACCGATCTTGAGAATCTAACTTATGCGAGCATGCCTTGGTATCACTCAACGCCATTTACCACGACTGATGTGGCAGCAAACGGAACCTACACGGTCAAACTCTCTTCGCTTGGTGGACCTGCTGAGAATCATCTTTCCGCAGTTGTAGTGGTTGTAATTACTGCCGAACAAGGAGTTCGGCTTCTGCTAGATTCCCTTGAATCGTCTGTGGTGTCACATGTACCGCGGATGATTGTGTACCAAACAATCGGGATCATGGTCCGGAATCCTTTGGTATACTATCTACATCCTTTGTCTTTAGTAGCTGTACTCGCCGCAGCCATCTTGTCGAAAGTTCGCCATCAAAAAATCAGGGCCCGAAAAAACGCTTTCACAACCAGCTAATTGCTGGATAATGCAGCGATAGCGACCGGTTTGAGGTTGAGCTCTCTGAACATTAAGTCGTGAGCATAGCGATATGCTTCTATCAACCTCGTCTGGGCAGAAGAAATGGCGGCGGGTGATTGATTTGGTTAGTGCCGACAAGTAGGATGCAGGAACGAGTTGGTTTTCTAGGTAGCTTTATCGATAATTTTCTGACGATTTTCAGCGATGAAGTCTATGATCTCTTCCGGTATTTGTCTAAGCTCCAAATCATCTTCAAGCTCATCGGTAATGTTGAGAAATCCAAGCTCAATAGTTTTGATGGATCCATCTTCTTGACGTATCTTCCAATAGAGATACACCCGAAAATCCTGCCAGTTCGTTGCAATAATGCGATGCCTAATGCCTTTCACAGTTATGTCGAACATTGATGCAATTCATGTACTAGTTATACATGAAGCTTACGTGTTAGTTGGCTCTTGGAAGTGGAGTCAGTTTAATTTGCCTTGTAGTGCCTATTCTAGCCTCGTAGAGAAGAAATGGTAGCGGGTGATTGATTCGAACAATCGGTCTCAGGGTTATGAGCCCTGCGGGATAGGCCTGTGAAGTCCGCCGGAACGAATCCGGGTCAGATGGCTTCCCCAACCCGCTATTTTAACAAACAGACGCCAAAATGAAAACATTCTCGCTGCTTGTATCTCTCGAATCACGTCGCACGGGTTTTAAGGGTTTTCATAGAGTGAGTCAGGGGGTCTTCTTTCGTTTCTATCTTAGCCGTTCTCTCTCCTCGTCTTCCTTTAGTGGTGTGTATAAGCCCTGTCCAAGCATCCGGAACTGACAAATGCTAACCTGGATGGTGAGAAGCTACGGTCATCAGGTGAGGGACAATGATTTTCGAGTTTGCATTGCTGGCAGTTATCTACACAATCTGGATTGTTCTCCTAGTCAACGCTATGGTTTCAAGCGATGAAGTATCACTCACCATTGCTACATTGCCCTTCATAGTGACTTTTCCATTCGCCCTGCTCTTGGCAGCGTCAGCGGAAGTTACTATGCCAGGGGTTTTCGCAATCGATGTCTTACTTACGTTGGTCGTTGGAGTATTGCTCTTCGTGAGATGGGTCATGGCCATAGTTGGCGAATAGGCCCACAGGAGAAAGATGCAGAAATAGAATTACACGGGCTTACTTGCCCTTGCGCTTGAACTCGGTATAACCACAGCGCCCGCAGGCGAACCGGTCATAGTGTTCAGCCATGAATGTACCTTTCTCACATCGCGGACAAGTTCTCTTAGTCGATGTGACCGTTCCAGTCTTGGTGTCGACTTTGTACAATTTGTGACCCATCTACTTGCCCTCCTCTTTCTTCGGTTCATTCCTTTTGATCATATAGTCCAGCTCGATTCTCTTCATCTGCTCTGGGTCTGAGTAGATTCTAGCAGTGCCTTCGGTGATACCAACGCCAAACTTCGTTGTGAGTGTTTCTATCGCAACAGCTAATGGGTTTGCGTCAAACTGTGCGACAATCTTGGACTTGATGTCCGCCCTGCTTGGAGTTGTATCTCCAACATGATCAACTCGGAAGTCGATCTCTCTCCTAGCGAGGGGCTTGTTCTCTTTCTCGCGAAGAATTTCAATCTTCATTGGCATCACTTCTAGTTCTATGACCTCCCCTGAGGCCAGTCAGCCCTCCCACCAGGGGTTGTCTAATAAAGCTTTCACCATCAACAACGTAAACGTGGTGTCTGTTCGTCCTACCGAACCTTCAGAGCATACTTACCCGGCTTGTCGATGTTGAGTCGTTCGGCGATATATGATGTGTTCCGTGGGTCATCTTTTGGATTTCTGCCTGGCAGAATCACAACAATGCCCGTGTATGATGTAGACAGACTCGTACCCTTGCAATTTGGACACTGAGATTCGTTAGTCAAGTAATGACAATCTCTGCACGCCTTTAATTTTGCCACGCGATTTTCCTCTCAGCTATTTTTTCTTCTTCTTTTTCTTGTCTTTCTTCCCTGTTTCGCCTCTTGCAGCCCTAACATC
>JABCTJ010000035.1 GCA_018238375.1 Candidatus Thorarchaeota archaeon | reverse complement strand
CAAGTCAAATAGACATCAGACTCGCCGAAGTCGTAGAGCGTCTTGAGAGTCTATCAAAGCGACTGGAAACTCTTGAGCGCACACTAGCGCAAACCGACGACAATCTGCAAGGGTTGCAGACAGCTGCCTCAAACTTGGACAATATTGAACATTTTTGAATATGAACTTATATATTCATTATCAAGCCAACCAGGACAACAGCATCACGAAACTCCTGCTGTAGGCGGCGAGCGAACTAGCTACACTACATAGCATGGAGGATAACTGCCAAGAAGCTGGATAATCCTAGACATGCTAGAGTGACCTGGGGGGCTAATGTCCGGAACCGTGCTGGATTGAAGGGGTTTGCCCGAACTGCTGGTCAATGCATGGGCTGTGCAACCATTATTACTCAGCCAACCTTAAGTACAACAGCACCTCTGTAATACTGACAAAGGGAGTGACATATCTTGGGGCAATCCGATGACCTGAAAGGAGATGAGGACCTCCTAGATCTTGACCCAGAGACCTTGCCTTTCGGTGAACAGGAAGAGGACATACTGCGTGGAATGATGGGTCTTCCAGTCATTGTCGACCTTGACTGGTTTCCTGAGAGCGATGAGGATGAAGAAGGTGAAGAGCTCGACTTCAAAACTCTCCAGCTTCAGCTCATCGCAGCTGAGAGTATGAGCGCGATAGAGAGTCTGGACCATGAGGAGCCATATGAGCAGTTGCAGTGGAATGAAGAGATGGTCGACCAAAAGTGTTGTCTCATTCCCACAGAGATACACATGGTCCAAGGGCCGACTGGAGAATACCCCCGATTCTGGGGTTACTTCTGCCAGCTGTACCCCGAGTATGAGAGTGTAGAGGCAAGGAAGGCCACAATATCACTCCCCTCAACGCTCTTCAAGCTCATTAGTATGCATGGAGAAAAGTTCCAAGACTTCGTTGTCAATCCCCTTGACGACTCCACCGTGTTCATGATAGTGACAACTTATTTCGGGCTTGAAGAGTACGAGGTGGACGGAGAGAAACGTCGAGCACACAAGTTCTGGGACACTCATCTAGTTGAAGGACATCGCTCAGAATGAAACCACTATCTCTGTTTCCTAGCTCGACTGCGTTGTCTGAGCATTAGCTTGATCTTTGCCGTATGTCCCGGGGCCAGTGGATGCAAAGGAATGTGCCTGAACTCCTTCGAGAGTTTCCGCATGAGCTCACTCTCATGAAAGACAAGACGGTCGTTCTCATCTTGTCCGTGGTCAAACTCTATCTGCACTCTCTTCTCACCCACAGTCTGGGCCAGTTTCTTCACGAAGTCGTAGACTCGCCTGTCAGATAATGCGTCCTCACTCTTGTCTTCCAAGCCAGACTCCTCATCTGTGGTTCGTATCCCCCAGCAATTGCCATGCTCCCATTCTGAGAAGTCCGTGAGAGGACAGACTGCCGCATCATGGAGAATCACAACACTGACAGGTCGATGCTCTGCCAATGCATCTGATATGAATGGTGGTAGTATTCCTGTCTGGTCATCTGAACGGTTCAGGATAACGAATGGCTCCAGATACCGGAGTTCCCCATAGTCTATGTCGGGACATACTTGTGAGAAATCATGAAAGGGGTTCCAAGTCACGCGGAGGTTGTGCCCCAATCTTAGAGGCCTGCCTTCGGTCATCGGCCAACGCAGAAGTTGAATGACATCCACCGTGGTTCTGATCTTAACCCTGCGGAGGATTCTGTCGCCTTCATCTGCAAAGCGCACCTCGCATGCATCACCCTCCATGTCGAGGCTGACCTTGACATACCTCACTCTTAGCAGCCTTCTGACAACCTGTGCGATTGCCTGTCTTGCAGCACCAGTCAGATTCTCCGGAAAGTCGACCATGGGAGGGGTCGCCGCTGTTGATGCTCCTTCAGATTTGATTGTAAAAGCCCTAAGACTCACTGTGGCTGAGCGGGGTCGAAGTACATGGCTAAGCGTGCCAACCAAAACCCAATCAGACTCTGTGTCTGGTCTACCCCAGGCAAGCCACTTGGGCTCTTGATTTGAGTCCTCCACAGACTTCGCTTGGTGAACTCGTGTAAACATATACTCAGTGACTCGGTCGAATTCGTCCAGCTTGGATCCATAATCCCGAACTACATCAAGACGTGTGATGGACCAGTCCAGGTTTTCACTCTCAGTTCCTTCCTCTCGCTGGCGGAAGAACCCGAATCTCATCCCGTAGGGCGCTTTGGCATCTTGAATGGCTATCCAATCGAACCCCAATTCCTCACTGGATAGTCGCAGGCCAAACCACACATCTGGGTCGAAGTCTTTTGCGTGCAGGTTCACACTTGCCCTCTGAGATGTGACTTGGGTCAGGTGCCATGGGTTTGTCTTCAGTTGCCTTGGGCCACGGTAGAGGCGTCTTGAGTTGATAGTATTCACACTGGTGGCAACGAGAGCCTTGCCGCTCCGACTAGTCTTAGGACGGTAACGGAGTCGCTGCAATATGCTTGGTTCCTTGCCAAAGGGGCCCTCTAGAGTCCGTGCTTTAGCAGAAACACTCTCGCTCCCGTGCTCATATTCGGATTCTATCTCGCCAAGGAGCTCACGTACGGTGCGAGAGCCTAGGTCTGTATCCAGACGAACTGAAGGCCATAACTCAACGAGCCAGGGCAACAACGTAAGTGCAAGGACCTTCATTCGCTCTCTCGTTGTGGAGTCAGGTACCACTTCCTCAGTCGATTCGGCCTTTGTCACAACTCCGAATCCTTCATTCCGAAACCTCCTAGACCAGTTTGTCAATGACGGGATAAGCGTTAGTCGAATATCGAAGCCTTCTGTATTCTGAGTGATAATAGCTCTGATGTCATCATGGAACGGTGTCGCGGCAAGAACAGGCAGCCACCATTCTTGAGGCAGGACTTCGCTCTTTGGAGCGACTGGCAGGTTCCAGATAATCTCATTTACCTCACCACGGAGCCGCGAGGAGTCATAGAAGGGAAGGAGGGTGCGGGATGCGTACGGCGCTGAACTTGTTTCTCCCGGTACAGGAGCATCGAACCACAGGACAGTTGTGGATCTATCATTGGGTAGCTGTGTGATGATGCCATTGAGAAGCTCATTCAGCTTAGCCCGGTGTGGTTCCGGGATTGCCTTTTGGAGCGTGCTCCAGCCGCTCACGATAATCAGTTTCTTTCCATTCACTACGTCAATGAGGTGTTGTCGAAGATTAGGTAGTTGCCCTTTGTTGAACAGGAAGTCATCAGTCTCGCGAAGCAGACCTACCACCCGTATCGATTCGAAGAGCTCTCGGATGTATTTAGGCTGACTGCGAAGGACGTCCTTCTCTTGATAGCTATATGGACGAAGGCGCAACCTAGCCTCAGCAAGCTGAGGATGCGAGAACTCATCTGCTAGATCCAACCAGATGACACTACTATCCGAGTAGTCCTCCAACAAGTCACGGACAAGATGAAGACCATGATAATACTGTGAAATCCATCCTGCTGAGAAGCCAGCTGAGGTTCGCGACTTGCTGAACAGAGCGAGTATGAACCTTCTTCCGGTACTACTCGCGCTCTCCAAGGGATCATAGACAGCCCTCCAAGAGGGAGTGATGAACGTCCCTTCTGACTCACTCGTTTCATCGCGTTCATGTATCACGACAGCAATCCTTGGCAACTCGTCGTTCAAGATAGGCTCAATCAATGTCCGAGTTATGCTTCCTCGTTTGTTCATCATCGTTTCATACGCCTTGATAACTAGGCTCCGAATGGCCTTGCGGGCCAGACCAATATTCTCTGTCGCATCCAGCAACAGAGTACCAACCAGAATCGGATTGTCTTGTGATGTCCCTGTTATTCTCTGGTACTCTCCCCAGACAGCGTCTGTATATGCCATAACCTGTTTGATGGTGCCTTTGTTCGGCGTGGCACGTACGATAGCATCCCACTCCTCGATGTCAAGCACTCTGCTGCGAAAGGAAAACCCTCCAACTTTCCGGTCCAGCAAGCCATGGCTCTTTCTGGACATGGATCTGATTGTTTCATGTGTCAACTCCCAGAATTGGCTTAGTCGAGTCTTGATCTCCAAAACCATGATGGGTTTCCAATATACACGCAACCCGTCAGGTGTGACCTCTCTCCTCAACAGGACTATGTCGACCCTTCCCTCTCCGAGGTCGGTATTCACCGAAACCTCGGAACATAAGAGATAGCCATCGTTGCTGCCTAATGAGTCCCCGTTACGAATTGCTTCTGCAAGACTCCAAGGGCTGCACAGTTGGTCAGAGATGTGCCGGTGGACCTGAGAACCAATTCTCCTGCTCCTTCTCAGTGCTGCTCTCCAGATGTGCTTGACATCATTCTCTGTCAGGCAAGGTTCCTCCTCGTGTTCTCCGATTCGATATCCGCCTTGGAGTATCCTTTCAAGCTCGTTCAGAGAGGGATGTTCGATGCCAATAGCCTTTGCTTCTGCGATCTGTGATTCGAAAAAGGCCATCGAGAAAGATGGCTTCCTGAGTTCTATTGAACCAGTGACGGTTGGCGCGTTTCCAGTGCGGACACTGTAATGTTCCTGGATGTCCATCTTGAGCGTCTGTAGTATGGTGTTCGTGCCAACTCTGAAGGCTCTTTTTCCATAAAGATGCTCTGAGTATATGTAGTCCAAGTACGCTCGTGCACGGAGCTGAAGGAGTTTCCAGTAACGTCCTGTGTCTCTTGGCGGAACATCATAGATGTAGCAGTAAGTAGCAAGGTAGTCGAGGTGATGCCTGATTGCATCAACGAAGTCCATGGGCACCATGTCGGGATGAATCAGAGGGGTCCTTGGGCCGTACGAGTCTGCTTCATACCCCATAATCCTGAAGGTCTTCCGCTTTGAATCATGATGATGCATTCGTGTTCCAAAAAATGCAGGATCCGGGAAGGGGTACATTGTCATCGCGAAGTCACGTAATGCTGCGCCGCATACGTTGAAACGGATGTTGAGCGGACCGACTGTATCGCTAGAGCTCTTAACTCTGAAGACTTCAGTGTTGCCATAAGCTGCGGCCTTCTCGTACAACATGTTGAGAAGATTATCTCTCATGTTGGGTTCAGCCTTCATGATATATGAGAAGTCTGCTCTCCGAAGTCGTTTGGTCTGAAGGTAGACATCTCTGGCGGCCAACCAGGTTTCTCTGGAGCTCGCATAAACCTTCTCGGTGTTCTTGCTCTTGATACTTCTCTGCATCTCAAGGGTAGCAGACAGACCTTTCTGGACTGCAGTTGCTATGACCCAATTAGGATGTCTAGGTAATGGCTTCCGAGGTCGCCCTCTTGATCTTTGCATTCTGCCCCATTGTACTCGTTATAGTATTTATTTCTAGCTGCTGCGAGTAACAAGGAACTATAGTAGTTACCAATTTCCAAATAATTCCATCAATTGGAACGATAAAGCAATATCAAATATATAGCTATGAAATGACCCTGGTAGCTATATTTCCATCTCTTTTGTATGTCCTTTTATACGAACGCCAAAACAGACAGATGGTGAAAGACTGGTGAAGAACAAGTCGCGGCGCCATCCCCGCGAGTCTAAGACCCGAACAAGGTCAAAACAACAAACAATGGATGGTAGCTATATTTCCTCTTCACCAACCTTTCTTACCCAGACATTCGCATTGAACTCATTCACCCGACAGACAGCTCGAAAGGGTCAAGGGAGAAAACCAAATCCCCTCTTTTCAAGAAGAGCGTTTGGCAAAGTGCC
>JABCTJ010000033.1 GCA_018238375.1 Candidatus Thorarchaeota archaeon | reverse complement strand
GGACTTGGAGGCAATGTACCGATATACGAAACAATCGCTGTGCAGGGCGTGGGAGTTAAAAGAGCGTTTCAAGCAATAGCGCGAGAGGTCATTCTGAAACGCATGTACAAGTAAGGTGACGCTAGATGGCTGAAACACGCGGTGACACACTCGAAGGCGTTTTGAACGAGCTGCAGGGCAGCATTCCTGAGATTGAAGCTTGCGCCATAGTGAGTGTAGAGGGTCTTCCGATTGTCTCGGCCTTGCCACCGGACGTTGATGAAGCAAAGGTCGCTGCTATGACCGCTGCAATGCTCACCCTAGGTGAAAAGGCCGCGATTGAACTTGGAAAGGGAATCCTTGAGCAGGTCAATGTAAAAGGTGTAGATGGATGGCTGTTAGTCGTTTCAGCAGGATTGAACGCATGCCTGACAGTATCAACCACAGCCAATGCGAAGCTTGGGCTCATCTTTCTCGACATGAAACGCGCGGCTGAAAAGATTGCGACCATGATTTAGTGCTAGTACATATGATTCTCCAGCACCAAGCTAATTAGAGCTTTTAGACAAATACCATACAGTGGAGTGAATATCCAATTGAATTTCGCCGGTCCCGTGTACAGGCTCTACGAGTTCTTTCTTTATCGGCAGTTGAAAAAGGAGAATGCTCCACGACACGTTGGAATCATACTGGATGGCAATCGTCGCTATGCCCGGCAGCACGGGTATGATGTTCCATGGCTTGGCCATCACAAAGGCGGACAGAAAGTCATGGAAGTCCTAAAGATTCTCTGGGAGGCTGGAGTTAAGGTATGCACGCTTTATGCATTCTCTGTGGAAAACCTTGAGAGGGATGAGGACGAAGTCAAGGAAATTATGGATATTCTGAAGGAGAAGTTCGCCGAGGTTGTTGATAATCCCGATATCCGGCACTACAAGGTGCGAATCAGAGCAATTGGAAGGATGGACCTTCTTCCTGAGGAGCTGCAGGTAGTAATTATGGAGGCCGAAGAGAGGACCAAAGACTTCAGCAACTACACGCTCAACGTTGCAGTTGGTTACTCAGGAAGGGCAGAACTTGTCGATGCAGTCAAGGCCATCGGTGAGAGAATTGAGCGTGGCGAGATGAACATCTCTGATATTGACGAGGATCTTATTGAGAGTCATCTTTACACAAATGGTATTCCAGACCCGGATTTGATCATTAGAACCTCTGGTGAGGAACGACTATCCGGATTTCTCTTGTGGCAGTCAGCTTACTCGGAACTGTACTTTGCACAGGTGTACTGGCCAGCAGTGAGGCGGATAGACATCTGGCGCGCTCTGCGATCTTATGAACGCAGGTCAAGAAGATACGGTAGGTGACACGCACAGCTCTCCTCAGTTGTCCACTGGTCTTACAAGGTTTCATTTAATCAAGACTATAGTACGCGATTAGTGTACATTTGACTCGGCACGATGCACGTATTGATAGGAGAATGTGGAGTCTTGACTAGGAAACCAGTCGAAGTCTATCGCGGTCTGCTTATGGTTCGTTTCGATAGTGACGCACCCACACGCATGGAGGCTGTCATTGGGCAGTTCTCCGATCAGGAGCTTGCTGGTGAAAGGCTCTCCACACATCTTACGAGATTCTTGGGCTTATGGTCCAGACTCACAGCCTATCTTGATTCAAGAGAGATGATTGGTCTTGAGGACATCACAGTGTCTGTTGATGTTCTTGACTACTTCACGTCGACAACCAAGTGGTGGACGATGACTCGAGAGAAGCCGTGGCTTATTATGAGGCCGCCCTCGCGCGACCCTCGAGAGTTCATGAAATCTATTGATTCCCTTCAAGTTGACGCTCCCACTCTAAGTAGGATATCTGGTGCCACAGATAAGCTCCTCAGTTTCCTTGAAGAACATAACTTGGCTAACGCAAATGCGCGTTTAGAGTTATGTGCAACCATCAGATCCGCGTGGACACTCTTGAGCGCGTTTATGTGCAAGAGCCAAGGACGGAATATCACCATTGAGGCAGATTTCGAGGTCGCTTATGATATTGTTCGCATTCTTCTGTTCTACATATCATTGAATGACTATAGAGCGCTTACGGCCATCAGAACCCTTGCAACCAATCCAAAGCTTCCAGCGGCAGCTAGGATTGGATTCTCACCAGGGTTCGAGCATCAGCTAGATTCCTCAGTGGCCGCACGCTTGGAGCGTCTACATGGGGGTCGTTTGGCACCATTACTGTTGTCTGCACCTGGTTCGTCACGAACGATTCTGACCAATTCATTGAGGCTTCTCGGTCAACTTCAGGCGGCCGATAAGGGCTTGACTCGCATCGAAGAAGAACACTATGATTCAATCATAATGGGTGCAATTGGGACTCTTGAGAGGACCGGGGTTTCTCCTACACTACTTGGTGATGAGAGAGCTGCCCTTAACCTCTTCAATAGACTCAGACCTGAAGAGGGAGTTCCTGAGCTACTCAACTTGATGATTCGCAGGCTTGAAGGGCTCATTGTAGACTCAACCGGTAACAGAGACTTCTTGCTTCAGTATGCCCGGCTAGTTCCACGGCTTGTTGCCCTCCTGCTTCTTCTGGCAAGCGGCACCAAAACGTCATCAGAGTATGGATTGCAGGATGCTGATCTCAAGAGAGGTCTGATCCTGTTCAACGCATTACTTGAAGATTAGAGAAACTATTCCTTTCCGTTCTCAATGATGATACGAGCGTCAACCACGAGTGCACCTTTGCCCTTCTCGTAGACAAAAGTAGGGTTACAGTCCAGCTCTATAATTTCTGGATTCTGCTCTACCATCTTGGAAACCTTCAGGATTACGTCTACGAGCGCATCAACATCACGTGGCGACTCGCCTCGTACTCCATCTAGGATTTTCGCTGCTTTTATCTCACTTACCATCTCACGAGCGTCAATTTCTGTCATCGGAATGAGCCTGAATGTAACATCTTTCAAAATTTCCACGAATATGCCCCCAAGCCCGAACATCAGAGCATGACCAAATTGGGGATCGAGCGTCACTCCGACTATGACTTCTGTTCCCATATCAGCGAAGTCTGAGATGAAGACTCCACGACTTAGGTCCACATCAATACCTTCCTTCTTCCCGTAATTCTTTGCGTTCTTCATTATCTCTTGGTAAGCCTCTCTCACTTGCGCTTCATCCTTGAGATTGATCTTTACGCCGCCCGCATCTGACTTGTGTAGAATATCCTTTGACAGAATCTTCAAGACAACCGGGAATCCTATTGCTTCTGCCTTCTTTACGGCTTCATCTTCTGTGGCCGCAGTGTCGTACGGTGGGATTGGTATTCCATACTCCTTCATTATGTCCTTTGCTTCATGTTCTAGAACAAAGGTCCTACCCTCTGCAAGGGCAGTCTTGAATATCTTTTTGGCGACTTTCATCTCTCTATCAGGCCTCGGACTCTTGTTTTGCTAACTGCACTCCTATAACCATTTCTTATATCTCATGTGAATGACACTCAACTGTAAGAAACTCCTGTGTTCCACCCTTCCCCTGCCAGATGTCACCATCCTCCATTCTCCATCGGAGTCTAGAGTCAGCAGGGGCTTTGTCTGTCATCATCGGGATGGGATCCCTCCTACAGACCTGGCTTCCTTCTCCTGTCCTGCTGCTGGTGCATCACATCCAGCGACAGAGAGGGTCTTCACAGTTCTTGCCACGGCGGGGTCATTATCACCCGTCCCAGATTCATCACTGAAACTGAGAAGGCTCGTCTGAGCATGGTGAACAGCCGCGGACTCTCCAGAGTGTGATACACCACTCATCATGGAGAGTAAGGACCTCCCTTGAGAAGAAACCTTCCCTTGGGCTTTCGGGAGTGAGCATGTGCTGCGTGAAACAGCAATAGCCCACTTGCCTAGTCCTATCATAGTATGTGGTAGCTCTCCAATAATAATAAGGACCACACAATTATGATTGTAGACACAAGAAGGATGGCTCTTATGTATTCAGAGAATTTTGCATGCTTCTTACATCTCTGTGTTTCAAATTACTAGAGGTCTGTAAGAATTCTGTCGCTCTTGAACTCGCCTCTTCCCGCCAGTTGATTATACATGCACTTGCCCTTATGCCCCATCATAATCCTAATAGCCGGTGCCTTGTAGTCTGACTAGAGGTTGAACATTGGTCTTCGATATACTCTCCGATGGTCCTAACGTGATGGACGCATCAGATGAGGAACTAAAAGGCTGGATGAATGATGCATTCGAAAGACGTCTTCGTCGCTTTGGAAGAAGCCTGTTCTGTTACAGCCCTACAGCCTATCCTTACAAAATACCAGACCACACGCAATCGAGTCCCCATAACTTCGTATCTCTTAGCGTGACTGGAACCGCATGTTCCCTAAATTGTGAGCACTGCGATGGAACGCTGCTGACAGGAATGGAACCCACACTCACACCGGAGAATCTCTTCAAGAGATGTACGGATGTAAAGAATAGAGGGGGTGAGGGAGTTCTCATCAGTGGCGGCTCTGATTCCAAAGGGCATGTGCCTCTTGACAGATTTGCAGAAGCGATCGGCCGAGTCAAGTCCGAGCTTGACCTTAAGGTAGTAGTTCACACTGGTCTGGTCAGTCCCAAGACAGCTGAACTCCTAGGAAACGCAGGCATTGACGCAGCCATGCTAGATGTAATCGGGGACGCTGATCTTGCAGAACGTGTGTATCATCTCAAGGACGGCCCCCGACAAATGGAACGGTCCCTTGAGATTCTGAATGGACATGGAATACCAACAGTTCCGCATGTGTTGGTTGGATTAAACTATGGCAAGCTAGCCGGTGAGATTGAAGCACTGGATATAATTGCTCAAAATTCACCTGCTGCAGTAGTGTTCATCATCCTCTTTCCAGTCCGAAATACGCCAATGGAGCACATTACTCCACCAACCCCCCAACAAGTCGGGAAAGTGATGACAGTCGCTCGCCTTGGAATGGAGAACACGCCCGTGTTACTGGGGTGCGCTCGTCCCAAAGGCAAACATAAAATCCAATCGGATCTGTACGCAATTCGCAGTGGCGCTAACGGAGTAGCTCTCATAAGTCAGGAGGGAGTTGAGGTTGCACGTGCAGCTGGTCTTGAGCCAGTCTTTGCGGATGTCTGCTGCAGTCTCGCGTACCAGCATGTGGCTATTGCCGATGCCGAGTGACCCGCCCAGCTAGCTCATACCCGATGTCGAACATCCACAACCCCACTGCAGCCGCTAGAAACTGTGGCCACGGTATTGCGAAAAGCACAACGGATAGTTTGAGAGTAAATCGATATCTGAAAAACTTGAATGCTTTCGGGGAAATCACTTCATCCGTCCAATCATTGCCTTTCTCATCAAGCACAGATGCTAGGAAAAGCATGATGAGGAGGGCGGACCAATCAGGCCAGTCAGTGACCGCAGGAACACCTCTCACCAGCAGTATGAGTGCAATGAAGAAAAATCCAACTATAAACTGCGGTCTGTTTACCTTTCCTG
The DNA here is from genome assembly GCA_018238375.1 of Candidatus Thorarchaeota archaeon. Classification (GTDB taxonomy): domain Archaea; phylum Asgardarchaeota; class Thorarchaeia; order Thorarchaeales; family Thorarchaeaceae; genus WTCK01. The sequence continues at coordinate 3,887 of JABCTJ010000033.1, read as the reverse complement.
AGAGAAGCACACCAATTACGATTGCAGCAAGCAGAACCAAGTCCCACTCCGTTTGTGTCATGAGGTATCCAAATAGAATGCCAGACACTGCGAGAGGTAGCCAGGCGAATGTGGGCCGCTCCATCTCGTCAAGAAGATCATCACCTAGTTTGAGTGTAAAACCCGCACACAGGTACGCAAGAAAATAAAACACCCACTCTAACATCGCAGTCCCTGTCCAGCCAGCTTATCGCCATGTTTTCAGAAGCAACTTCGAGGTGGCTCCTCAGTCTAACTATGATACATCTCTGGGCATTTCTGCTCTCAGTTAGCCAATTTCCATCATCGGAGCCTTGTTAGCGTCCGATGGGATTCTGATAAAGTTAGTGTGGGAGCTATAGAAGTTCCAGAGGTGTACCAATGGCTTGTCCTGGCAGATTCGTGCGGAATTTGGCACGTACGGCGCCACTGTTGCCATGCACATTCAAGACCTTACCTAGAAACTCCTTTCCTGTAGGTGAAATCCACTTGGTTCTCCGACCGATGAGTGCCGCAGCTTCAGGCCTTGTCTTAATGTCATCAAACACCAGAATCACTTGGTTAGGATGTTGCAGGTGCTTACCTCTCCGGTAGCTTACGACAACGCCTCTTCGACCTTTCAGAACATCTTTCTTGGACATGTAGATTCCTCCCCTAGGGGGGGTTCGAGGTGATGCCCTAGAGACTTCATATAAGACTTACTGAATGAGCCCAGATTTTCTACATGAGGCAGGTGACCTGAAACCTTTAGGCTAATTCAACGCCGGATCCGACGTTTCCTGTGGTATCGTCTTTCTGCGGTTCACCTGGTTCTCTACTCAGGCTAAGGAGGATATCGCGTGCTGCGTAGCCTACGGGGTTCGGTTGCTGTGCCACCTCAAATAGAACAAACCAAAGCCTGCCATCTGCATTGCGTCCAGCTACATGAAGTGCTTCCACTATTTCCCTGGCTTTGCCAACTAAGTCATCTGAATTACCAATGTCCGCGGCCATCTTTAAACGGAATTTTACAAGGGTTCTAACCCTCAATGACATCTGTAGGCCACTTATGAGCGAGAGTGTCATTACAAAGATACCAACCCACATCGTGTATTCGATGAACGGGAACCCTGTCGTGAATTGAATTACTCCAAGAATGACCAACAGGAGTAGGGCTTCAAAGAAGAATGATTCCATCAATGCGTTGCGGAAGTCGATTACTCGCCAAGAGTAGTACCTAGCAAGAGGGTTAGAGGGCTTCCGAAAGTGAGTAAGATCCCGGACGTAAGCATCGCGACCCTTGCGAGCCAAGGCAAGCCAAAGGAATTGAAGCGCCAACCCAATCAGGATAATCGAGTAGGTAAGCATTGTCGCTAGAGTCTGCATGAGTCTTCTGCATCCCCATTTAGGTTTAAACGTGTTGAATGGTGACAGATGTCTCGAGTACTTTCGGTGGTCTCTCCCCGTGTATTCAATACGCGTCAACAAATCGCAAGCGGTCGGAAATCTGAACCGTAAAGGATTGTACATATGTGTTGGACTTAGTTCCGATCTGCGAGTCTAAGCAACGCCCCTCCCGGCAACCGACTTGGACTCGCGCAATTTCTTTTCTCAGGCACAGAATAACTTATCACTGAACCTCAAGGGTCCCACATTGGTGACAGTCATGGAGAGGGTCAACCATATCCCTGTGAAGGCTAACATGTCCGTAGACGAACTCGTACAAGCCATGCTCAATGCTGGGGTTCTAGGGGCTGGACGCCTTGGAAGAGCTGCAGGAATTGTCAGACGCATGTTCGAGGACTCTGAATACTTCACATTCTTGTCAATGTCAGGTCCCATGGTGCCAGGCGGACTTAGAGCACTCATTTGCCATCTTGTTGATATCGGACATATCGATGCTATTGTCACCAGTGGCGCGAACATAGTCCATGACCTATTAGAAGCGTATGGCGGAGCACACTATCGAGTGCCAACAGAGAAGAACGACCAAGAACTGCGTGAAGCGGGGATGGGCCGTATTGCGGATCTCTTCGTGTATGAGAAAGACTTTGAATTATTCGAGAAGCAAATCTATGGTTTTCTGGATGGTCTACCGAAAGACAAGATGACGACGCTATCCCCCAGCGAATTCATCAAGGAGCTTGGAATGACCCTCACAGACGACAAATCAATAATCCGACAAGCGGCAATCAAAGGTGTACCCATCTTTTCTCCTGGACTCATGGACTCCATGCTTGGTTTCCACATGTACACCTATAGTACGACCAAGGAGTTCACAATGGACTTTGTGAAAGACCTCAGGATACTAGGCTCAATAATCAAAGAGAGCAAGAAGACCGCTGCGATAATGCTCGGCGGTGGGCTCACAAAACATTTCACGATGGGCAGTACAATTCTGAGAGGTGGACTGGACCTGGCTGTACAAATCACTCTTGACCGTCCTGAAGCCGGTAGCCTGAGCGGGGCACCTCTAAAGGAAGGAGTGTCATGGCAAAAAGTTCAGACTGATGCAAACTACGAAACTGTGATTGGCGATGCTACTATAGTCTTTCCTCTTCTCATCCTCGGTGCGCTGTCCTGATATGATGGACATTGAGTTCGGTCAATAGTCCGAACTACGAGCAAGAACTAAGATCCCTATCAACATGATAAGGGCGCCAATGTAGAGGTGCTCAAGGTGGAAGCTTCCTATAATTACTGGGGTGAAATCCGGCATCCAGTGAAGCCACTCTGTGCCAGGCACGAAATCGTGGAGGTCATCCACGAAGATTCCAAGTCCGATAACCAACATCAACAGTCCCAAGATTCTCTTTCCCGTTCCCAAGGTTTCTCTCTCCGTACGCGAAATGATTGTCCCACTGTATACTAGCATGGGTCGTTAAGAATCATTCTTCTTAAGGGGAATACAAGGCATCGATCTGCTTGGATTCAGATTGGCCTGCTCCTCGAAATCTGTATCTTGTCTTCAAAACATAGATCATAAAGTCTAGCATCATTAGGACCCAAACTGCAAGTGCCGGCAGAAATACGAAGTAAACGGCAATTGAAAACATGGTTTCTGGGGTTGGGTATATTCTCAGCTCACCAGGGGCTGGTGGTGGTGGTATGAGCATGTTTGCGTATATCAAACCAGCAAGCGTCCATATTGACTACAGGGCTGCTAACGAGGTGCATGTCCGTTGATTGTCTGTTCTTTGACGTTTCCAAGCTTCCCACGCATATAATCCACCTATTCCGATGGGTAGAATAAGGAAAAGGAACGGATTGAGTATCATTCTACTTCATCCTTGATGGAAGCTCTACATCCATATAGAAACACCGTTACACGTAAGGAAGTTTTGTATCTCTTACAGCGCATCCTAATTCCGGGAGCTGAAAGTCATGCCATAACCCTTTTATTCTCACCTCAAAGTTTCTCGTTGACTCCGGCCACACTAGGCCATAGATATCTCTCAGGTGAAATAAGATGGGAAAGCGACCTGGACAATGCTACAGAGAATGTGATCGCCCTGCGTTTGTTCGCAAAAAATACATCCATCGCCGGCCAGCTAGCAGAATAGTCAGCTTTGACATGGGCAATACTGGCGGTGATTTCGAGGTAGTGCTATCGCTCATTGGCCTAGAGAGATGTCAAATTCGACACCAAGCCCTTGAGGCGGCCAGAATCGCCTCGAACCGTTACATGGGCAAAGTGACTGGTCGAAATAACTACCATCTTAGAATTCGTGTTAAGCCACACCATTATCTTCGAGAAAACAAGATGATTTCTGGTGCAGGAGCAGACCGTGTTCAGGACGGCATGCGAAAGGCTTGGGGCAAGGTGATAGGCAGCGCCGCAAGGGTCAGACCCAACCAGCCACTCATTACTATCCGCACTAACAGGGATC
>JABCTJ010000031.1 GCA_018238375.1 Candidatus Thorarchaeota archaeon | reverse complement strand
TAGAGCCATTCGAATGTGATGGCTCTATTCAGCCGCAGGTCAGCGCCCTCTAGGACAATCACAGTAAACGACTTCCTCTCTAATCTAAACTACAGAATGCTTCGAAACCTGTACACTTTAAGCATTGTGTGAAACGATTGATAATGAAATGATAGTCATTGTCTTAAGCCTGTATGTTACAATCGCATTCAACTTCCTGAGGAAATTGATTTGGATACTACTGAAAGCCCAGAAGCAACTGAGAGTGCACAGAAAAGAATGGGACAACGTACTATCCTAGGCTTGAGCGACAATCTCTGGCGCCTTGCGCTCGTAGTAGGAGTGGCACAGTTCTCGTTTTCGATCTGGTCCTGGCAGTTTGGGATTTTTCTTGAAACGATTATTGAACCTTGGCAAATGGGTTTGACATTCTCTGCGGGTACAATCGCTATGATTGTAGGGTTCCCCATCTCGGGATTCGTTGCCGATATGGTTGGGAGGAAAAGAACAATGATAGCTTCCTTCATTCCTCTCTCAATAGGCCTTTTCATGTTGGCGCTATTTCCGTTTTGGCCTCTCATTCCTCTGGCATACGGAATGGCCAGCTTTGGCTGGAGCTTTGTCTTGATCATTGCAAGAGCAGTCCCTGCAGACGAGATTGCCGCTGATGAAGGAAGAAATGCCGCTAGACGGTTCACAATGGTCCTACTTCCAGCGTTCTTGGTGGATGGACTGAGTCCAGCAATTGCAAGTGGTATGTTGATCTTGGGTATGACTGCCAAAGAACTGCAGCTGATGGGTGCAGGGGGAGCGATTGTGGCCATGATTGCGACTATACTCTTTGTGAAAGAATCACTGAGTATAGATGCTCGAAACAGTGCCAGAGAAGGACCCAAGATGCCCTTCAAGAATCTCGGTAGAACCTTCTGGATACTTTCAGCCGGGATGCTCCCATTCATATTCGTATTCAATATGGCATTGCCATACTTTGGCAACTTGTGCGTTGGAGAATGGGGAATCGACACAGCGACATTTGGCTTAACATGGAGTGCATTCTCGTTGACAAGCGTGCTGCTGATGTACGCAGCAAGTGGATGGACCGATCGCTCAGTACGTGGTGCTCTTCTTCTCGGGATTGTGGTGAACTCCCTGATTCTGATAGCTTTCGGTGTTGGCTCAGGTGTGCTGCTGCTGTTCGTGTTCAACATCCTCTGGGCGGTTCCAGTCATGTTTTGGATTGGCGCAGAGAGAGCACTTGTTGTGAGCGAAGTTTCAAATGATATGAAAGGAAGAGCCCTTGGATTCTACTCCGTCCTTATGAGCTCAACAAGCCTTTTGGCTGCGCCTATTGGAGCCTATATTTGGACTACTACAGGTAGTCTCAGAGTTCTGTGGGTGCTAGCAGGCGTGTTGGGACTAGACTTTGCAGTTCTCTTGGCATTGGCACTCTGGTTAATCGGGTCAGGGAAGGCACAGGGGTTTCTCGAAAGCACCGAACATTCTTCCTAATGAAATCGTTCTAGATTTAGCTTCAGTTCACATCTTTGCTGCGCTTGGCAAGAGATCGGACTTCATCCACATTTCGAATATCAGCGAGGTCTCCAAGGAGGTGTCCAGATTTCTCAGCCTTGGTTTCAAGGTAAGCGCGATTATGCTCTGTTGACTCGATTATCATGGGAAGTCTTTCCACCACCTTGACTCCATATTTTGCCAGTTGCTCGATCTTCTCAGGGTTGTTGGTGAGCAGCCTGATTGATTTAATTCTAAGAGTTCTGAGTATATGAGCAGCAACACCGTAATCACGTTCGTCTGGCTGATAGCCGAGAATCAAGTTCGCATCCACAGTATCGACACCCAAATCCTGAATGGCGTAAGCACGTATTTTTTCAGAGAGGCCAATACCGCGGCCTTCTTGTCGTAGATAGAGTAGAATACCTTGACCCTCTGCTTCAATGTATTTTAGTGACTCTAATAGCTGGTCCCGACAATCACATCTCTTGCTCCCCATGATATCTCCGGTAAGACATTCGGAATGAAGTCGCATCACAACAGATTCTTTGTCCAGGATATCCCCCTTGATTATCGCTGTATGGTCTTTGCCATCGCAAGGACTAACAAATCCACAGATTTGGAACTCTCCGAACTGACTTGGCAAATCTGCGATTGCTACTAGCTGGACACAACAAGAAGCTGGTTCACAACTGTGATTCTTGCTTTCCCTAATTAATTCCCTGATATGCTCTTGTGACAGTTTCATTCGAAGCCACCAATTACTCCACGCAAATGGATAAGGTCGTCCAAATGCCATTCGTAATATGTGTTGGCATAAATGGGGCCCTGTTGAAAAAGTCACCTCCCAGCACACTCCAAGAAGTTGAGGCGTTCGATGTTGTGCAAGACCACCTTGATCAGCAGCTCTCTTCGCCGCTCCATCCAACCCCTCGAACTCAGACTTCCTCCGTATCTCAG
>JABCTJ010000014.1 GCA_018238375.1 Candidatus Thorarchaeota archaeon | reverse complement strand
ACCAAGTTACTAACAACAGAGGCTCTGCGGTTCTTGTCAAGGCCTCCAAGCGGTTCGTCAAGCATAACACACCGAATCCGAGGCGCAAGCGATGGACTGTCCCTTAGCGGCCGAATAGAGCTCATCGTCCTACTAATTCCTAGACGAAGTCCTAGGCTAACGGCAGTTCTGTCACCAAAGCTCAGTTGTGTTGTCTTCTTCGTGGCATTGTCTCGCTGATCGTGTATCTTCAATGCTAATCCCGCGCCAGAACGCCCTCGCGCAGCTGTTGGAACTAGATCAATTCCAGTGTATTGACCGTTTGTAAACGCGCGAACGTATTCGTTCGTAGCACCCCTGATAATACCCAACAGCCGCTTTTGCACTACGTAATCCGCCACAAAGCCGTTAACTAGTTTTAATCTAACATACTTGGTATGCTCATTTAGACTCCTCAACGAATCCATCTCTGCACCTAGCTCACGCATCTTCACGGATTTCGCTTCTAATTCCTTAATGGCGCCTTGCTCCCTGTCGATAAGTTTTCTGAAGGAGTCGCATTGGCCCACGATTTCACCGAGCTTTGTGGAGAGTACATCAAGCCTTCGCTGAAGATCAAGGACACTCTTCCCTCCATGCTTCTTGAGGAGCGACTCAATGTCAGTCACCCCAGCCGTCTTGATAGCGTCCAAGAGCTTCGTCTGCTGCTTCTCAAGGCGTTTCTCGGCTTTGTCAACATCCTTCTGTTTCTCTTTGATACGGCATACTGCATCATGCGCCTTGGAAATATCAGACAAGTGCTCCTCAACACCACGGAACTCATCTGACACCTCCACGCGACGACCCTTGAGTGTCTTGGCCTTTTCTTCGTCCTGTTTCAGTATCTGCCGGTATTCTACTAGCAGATTCTCGCGCTCTTCGGTAGAAAGGGGCTTTGCGCAGGTTGGACATTCAGCGACGCCTGAATCATCATCTACAGAAACACCTTCAAGAGTCACAGTCTTCTCACTTAGGTCCGTCTTGGTCGCATCAATTGCTCCTAGCTCGCGGTCAACTTCGGTAGTTTCGGTTTCGAGTTTCTTGCGACTGGACTCGTATCGCTTGGCTTCTTTCTTGAGAATTCTCAGACGTGCCTGTACAACTTCAGTTTCAGCCGATGAAAGACCAGCATCTGCAAGGTCAGAATTCCGGTTACGCATGCTTGAGTTATGGTCGCGCTCTATTCTCTCGACTTCTTGAGTTAGAGAGTGTATTGCCTCAAGACCTTCAGGATCAGGCATTTCCTTCAGATGGTCCTTGATCTCCCCGGCTTCTGCTTCGTTGCTTTTGAAACTGCGTTCATAATCCTCGATTCTTACCTTTGTATCATTGATCTGTTCCGCGATATGCTCAGGACGAATGTAATCGTCTTCAAGCCCTCTAATCTGGGCTTCAAGGTCCAACTCGAAGCTCTTCAGATGGTCTGACATCTTATCCAATAGCTCGATGTTGTATATCCTCACTATGAGATTCCTTAACACGGAGGGAGTAGCATTGGCGATTAGAGCCACTTCCCCCTGGCGGACCAGCAACGTGTTCAAGGCTTGCTGCAGATCAAGATTCAAAATCTGCATGAGTTCATTGCTCACAGATTTGCTCTTATCAGCAAGACGCTTCCATGCATCCCCCGTCCATGTGTACAAGACAACAGCCATTCCTTTTGCTGAACTATAGGATCGATCCATTTTATGCCGAGTCCCAGCAACCTCGAAAACTAAGACCGCTTTGCACCAAGTTGATGTGAAACTGACGAGCTCATCATTAGTAAGACCAACAGCATCAGGCCCCCACAGAGCCCATAGTATTCCTTCGAATATTGAAGACTTCCCAGTCGAGTTCGGACCCCGGATGAGTATCAGTCCTCCAGGCAGTTCGCCCGCTCCCTCAGGGAGTTCGAGGTCTCGAAATGGCTTGAAGTTCTTCAATTCGAGACGAAGTAGTTTCACCCGGATTCCTCCTTCGAAATCGTATCCAGAGTGAGCTTCTCCCCACTGCGTCCAACTGTAATTTCAAGAGCACGTACTGCAATTCGAGTTAGTGTTTCAGGGTCGTACTTCTCGTCGAGTGATAGCGTTTCTAGATAAGTTTTGAAATCCTCCTCGGGATCTTCGATAAGATACTCGGATTCGATCTCAGGGTATGCTGCTTCATCATGGTCGATTTCGCGACGTCTTATTGTCCATACAAGCTGTACGATGTTATACTCAGAGTCCTGTGATAGGATCTTCATGCGAAATGATTCCATTGCGAGGCTAAGGTCGAACCCACTGATTCTCGAAGACCCGCCTTTGAAGACTAGTCGCACTCGTGCGGCAGTAGCCGAGTCCCACGGCCCCTTCAGATTTTTCTCGTCGAACAATGATTCTATCCTTTGAACGATTGATTCAACCGTATCATCGGCCTCTATTGCAATCTTCTCGGTGTAAACAGGCCGTGCGAAATCAATATGGTGCGGAGTGACTATCGGAACCTTTCCACTCTCAATGTCAACTACAAGGAATCCTTTCTCATGTCGAATTTCATCAAACCTCCAACGCTCTGGAGAACCAGCGTACCACGCATTCTTTGCATGCTTGTGCTGATGGTGATCGTGACCTAATGCGATGTAGTCATATCCCATGCTGAAGATTGCTGGTTGAAGGCTACGATCAATGTCCATTCCGTGTGCTACTGCAATAGATGGGCGGTCAGAATCCGGAAGCTGATGAGTTGTGATCCAGTCGTTGAAGGCAGTTACTGCGCCAGCAGATTCGAGAACGTTGTACTCGATGAAAGGAAAACAATAGACATTCAGTTTCGCGTATGAACGCACGAGCGGTTTTCCTTCCCGGAATGCAAGTTTAAGCTCCTGTTGCGTAGCCACATCCAGACCTGGAATTGCCATCTTCAGGCTATCAAGAAATGACACCTCAAGATTCCGATATATGCCATGATTGCCCTCCAGTATCAGAACAGGTATGCTGGTTTTCTCAATGAATCTCTTTAGCACGGTAATGACTGTTTCTCTCGCAACAACAGGAGGTTGAGTAGGGTTGCCCTCCCAAGGTTGATTATAGAGATCCCCAGAATGGACCACAATATCAACCGGCGGATCGAGCGCGGCTATCCTGGTAAACAGCTCTGAGAAACGCTCGTAGAAGTCGTTCTCGAGGACTCTGGTGCGCATCTCAACTGCCCAGATGTTATGTCTAACACCTTCCCGGGGCTTTGTGCCAAGATGGGTGTCAGAAATATGCGCAACTCTTACAGTCATCGCCTTGCTCCTTAGAGAATGTGTTTCTCTCTCTTCTTGCTGGACCTCTTACTCTTGTACTTGTCCTTATCGCGTTCGAAGATAGTATCAAACAACGGAATCTTGACAGGCAATGGGAGCGCTCGATATGAGGCAGTCAGCAATGCCTCTCCTTGTGACATCACTCGGAACTCATTCTCAAATCCAGAGATGTTGACACTTGCGTTATCAATGCACGCCCTAATCTCACGTTCATTTCCCATCCTCAGGTTAATCTCCGTATTCATCTGACTGAGAATCACATTGTCAAGTACGCTCACTTGTTGACTTACAACTAAGAGTCCGATATTGAACTTCCGTCCTTGCCTTGAGATGTCCTTGAATACAGACCGTCCCTTCATGAGTTCTGGATTGAGGATTGAAGGAGCTTCCTCTACTGTAATTTGAATGACCGGCAGATTGCGCGGATCCTTCACCTCTGTAGAGTCACTTATCCCTCCGCGCCCGTAGAAACTCCGGGCCATTTTCTTAACTCGATTGAAGAAGGGATTTGGTAGTCGCATATGACCTTGCTTTTCGAAATCTCCCAGGTTGCCACTACTCTTCACAGCTCGCCTCATGTCAGATAAAGTACGAGTAACCACTGTTGTCAGGAGGAATTGCTCGGTGTCGCTCATCAGGCTTGTGTTCACGACTAGGATACGCCCAGTTTCCATAGCCTCATAGATGTCATCAAGAATCGATGTTCCGGCCTCAATGAATATCGGGGAGCGTTGCAAGAACCGGAGCCTCCGCTGCACTGCTCTCATTGTCCCCGTGGGTGTAGACATCCCCTTAGGTTCCTCCTCCAGTTCCAATATCTTTGCAATCCAATTCTCGTGTTCAACCGCATACATGGAATCAATGAATGCGTTCATCTGGGGTGTGAACTCGGTGATAGAGTACAAATCCCGTGGTTGAATCTCATCCCACTTAATCCTGATTTCCTTGGCGTACTTCTTTACATCCCGCGGCGTGGCTCTCAAGTGTGTTGTCAGGTAGTAGAAATTCCCCAGGACCTCTGACCTAAGCGTTGGACCCATGGCTTCGACTATATGGTGGATTCCGTATTTGTCAACCCCCTTGGCGAACTCATCATGCGGGTCGATACAGAAGGCAGATATCCGAAGCACATCACCATCAGGATTTGTGTTTGTCTCGATATTGGTGTCAATCAATGACTTGATGAGAACCATCATGAGATTGCTCTTTCCAGATCCTGTTGAACCAAATATCCCAACGTGCATGGGTAGGAACTTGGAGGGAATCATCACAGGCACATCAAGAGTTGCTTCGCCTACTTGGAGGTCTCCGACATACATCTCGCCGCCGGTCTGCGATTCAAGCATCATCCGGACTTCTGCGTCTGATATTCCGGGCACTGGTCTGTACACAGACGCAAGATGATCGGGCAACCGGCGTGGAGAACGAAACACCCACTCATTATCAATACGCTCTGCGTAGCCAAGCATTCGGCCCTGTACGTCCAAGAGCATGTTGCGCTCAATCCCCGAGAGATACGCGTCGCCTTCTACCATGAGGGTACCAGCAACACGGCTCATGTCATCTACTTGTCGCAGATAGTTCTGGAGCCCTAGAACTCGGAAGAAAAAGACTCTCTCATGACCATCACGTGCTGAAGTGATCATGAATATCTCGCCGACACTAATGTCGCGATTACTTCCCATTATTTCTAAGTTAGTCTGGTTACCCACACCAACTTTTCCGAATAGTTCGCCTAGGTTGTCTTTGTTGAACATCATCTATCATCTCGTGTCAAAGATTGTAGTCTTCCCGAAGAGGAACTGCCCTCCGGGGGTCATGATTAGTTGCACGCAGTATGTCCCGGTATACTTCACGCGCTAGCCCAAGGTCTTCATAGCTGAGCTTACATGCCTCGTGGGCGAGAGCTAATGCCACTGGATAGCCGTACCACCTTGCATCCCTAGACATGAACTCTAAGTCACGAAATAGCTGTTTCTCATTCGCTCTTGTTGTTACGGGGTCGCCACGTACGAAGATGTTCTTGAGCCACCAGATTCGATCGAAATCGATTCGCGAAGGCCTGTTATCTCGCGAGAAGCTGAACAGGTATGGCACCGCAAGTTTTGGCGGTAGGTACGTCCTGTCACTGATGATGTGGAGACCTCCATTCGGATCATTCTTTGATGGAAGCAAACAGAACCATTTCGCCTCAACGCCGAATATGTCTTCTGCCATTTTTGCAATCCTATGTGCAAATGGTATTGTATGATTCTTACTCACAGCACAAAGAATGACTTCTTTCTCCCGTGCCAGAGCGCAGATCTCTCTCAGCATGAATCCGCTTGGCATCGAGGGATACTTGAGAACATGGTGCAAGAAGATACTCATTGCACCATCAATCAGAATGTACTTCGGCTTTAACTTGCTAGTCAGTACTTTTCTGATAGCGGCATATTCTGACACCGTTCTGAGTTCATCATGAACCACGGGGTTGGTGAGGTATCCGGCCCTTGAGATGAGAGAAACCATGTTCTCCAGTTTGGATTTGTAACGGGCAAAGTCAGTGCTATCCAAGTCAGAGAAAGATTTCACTTGAGGTCCCAAATCATCTCGGAAGAATTGTGTTGCAAAGTCAGTTGAATCCTTGTTAGGATAGATGTACGTCAAACTATCGGCCATCTTGTTCTTTGCATCGTGACGTATACCCGAGTGCCAATGCATATCGAGAGAGGGCTGTGCTCCAAGTTCAGATTCCAAAGTCGCTCGTTCCATTATCGAAAATGGGGGACCTTTCTGTGTGTTAGTATCAAGTATCACGGTTGCAGTGCTTAGCAGGTGGATGCGTATATCATCCAGCGTGCCAAAGTTCTCGGTCCCAGATCCGTCAACAGCTGCAATGAGGAAGTCCTCATCGAGCACAACATCAGCCGAGTAGGATTCCACGGTATCAAGGAGGTCCTTCTTGATTCTCACCTCGTCCTTGGCGAACTCTTCCTCATCTCGACGGTCTTGTTGGTTCTGAATATCTTCAAGAACCGTCTTCAATAGTTTCCTGAACTCATCGGTGAGAATCTTTTCGAGCATCAAACCCCTCTTTTTGGATTGGCAAACAGGCATTCAAACGACTGCCACTGTTCAGTGTGGATGCAATCATAAAAAGATAGCACTCGGAATGCTTGAGTCAAGGAGGGTGTGTAACAGCTGCAGAAAACCTGTACAAAACTGGACATCTCTTAGACGAATAGCGAATCGAATATCCTTTTTTGTAGGTGTTAATATACTCCAGAGAGGGACCTGTACATGTAGTGTCAATCTAGGACGAGAACCAAGTCCAATGATGACTCTACCGTCACCGTCAGTTGGCCGGGGACGTAAAATGCCCGTGGAGAGGACATAAGACTTTCAGTTAATTCTTCAGAATTAGCAAGAAGCAACCTCGATGAAGCAGGAACCGAACATCAGTTCAGGACCTTGATGTCCAGAATTGTCGAGGTTTCGGGTAACGGCAATACCTGCGTAATATCACAAGTAGTCAATACTGAAATCTGCTTGTGCGAAATTATCTTTTAAGGACAGACCACAACGAGTCCTTTGTAGCAAGTATTCTGGCTAAATGGTAACTTAGCGAAGCGACGGGAAGTGCTTGATTGCTGAAACTCACATACTTCGGCCATACGACATTCGTACTGGAGTCCAAGGACATCACACTCCTGCTGAATCCAGGAATTTGGAATGGCGAACCCGTTGTACCTGAAGACATTGACGTGAGAATCATTGTGGCGACAAACCGTGACGATGACTCTGTAGGAAATGCCGCTGAAATTGCAGCCAATGCCAAGGCTTGGTTCCTAGGAAACGAGGAAACCGTTGAGAAGGTCAAGTCCCAGGGTGGAAAATCTTGGTTGCTTCATACACTCAAGGCTGAAAAAACCTATGAAACCCCTGGCCTAAAGATTAGTGCCTATTCCCTTCAGAAGAAGGACTCCACGTCTGGTGAGAGGTACGAGAACCTTGGACTCTATATCGAGATGGGCGGCATGAAAGTCGGCTATCTTGGTGATAGTGCAGTGCAAGGCCCATTCGGTGAATTCGAGATGGATGTTCTCATTGTCCCCATAGGGGGCGGTGAGGCGTTCGAGGTGAAAGACGCAGTCAGCCTGTGCCTAGACGCCAAACCCAGGATTGGTATTCCTGTAAGGTGGACTTCACCAGATCAACCATCGAATTTCGCGAAGTATGTATCCCAATTTGGACAGGGAGTTATACCCGTGGTCATGGAGCACGATCAAGTCCTAGAGATTCACTGGGCTGCGGGCAACGAGTTTAGACATACACTATCCTAATCCATTCGCTGAGCTGCTCTTTGAGCAGAATACGCACTCGAGAGGTTAAGAGAAAGACAAGTGGGTGAGCCGCAATTGAGCGAGCACAAAATTGTAAACATTGACTTGGAAGAAAACGAAAACGTCACACTAGGCGGAAAAAGTGGCCTTGACCATATAGACGTTTCAGGCGTTCTAAAAGTGACCAACCCATCGGATCGATGTAGGATATGGAATGTCAAAGTCCACCTAGGTGAAACTGGCAAAGGCACTGGCCTTCGGAAGAAGACACTTCCTGGGGGAGAAATTGATGCTGGTGGAAAGTGGGAAACATACTACACGGTTGGGGTAAAAGCCCCACTCCTCACACTCACTGAGGTTTATGATACATGTAGCAGTGTAAAAACCGAAGAGCCGCATTGGGCCTATGTCTTTGGCGCGGATAATCCGATTAGGATGACAATCCAGTTGAAGAATGACTCAGACGGACAGATTGATAACATTCTATTGAACAAGACTGTTCCTCCAGAGCTCTCAGAGGTCACCATCGAGAGCGCATCATCAGGAGTGGCTGAGTTTGATGAGGGTACCAGGCAAGTTGTGTGGAAGGACTTCATAATCTACCCAGAGGAAATTTCCACATTGGTTGTGACTGCGATTGGTAAAGTTGACGATGTCAAGTCCAAAGTCGCGGGTGAAATAGCCTTAACCTATAGAGCTGAAGAGCAACAGCGGTCGGAACTAGATCCGGACATGACCGCCTTGACAGAATTTCTCACCGGAATCGAGAACGCTGAAACCGAGCCAAATCAATGGGAATGCACACTAGAGTGCTCCAATGAGAGCGATTTAATGATAAGACTTGACAAGGCAGCGGTGTTCCTAATTCCAGAGGGCGGCGGTAAGAAAGAGCAAAAGATAGACGAGAGCCCTGCGTTCGAAATGGCACCCGGTCAGGATTGGAGTGCAAAGTTTGACATTGAGAGCAAGTCGCCGCCAAAATGCAGCCAAGATGTCATCTATACCCCCATGAAAATTGTCACAAAAAGAGTGCTAGGAACGGTCGAGAAAACTGCACAGATTATCCCCGTAGCAAGAATCGGATACACAAAAGCCTTCGAACCCCCCGCAGTGGACAGTTTTGATAAAACGCCCGTTGAGGTCACAATTGAAGTCACCAACAATGGCTCTGCAAAGCTGAACGAGATTCTTGTGGAGGATAACCTTCCTGATGATGTCATGCCACCTCTAAAGGAGCATATCTCCGTTTGGATTCGCGGGAAGGAGTACACTGGTGATTTCGAGTTCACGAAAGAACCGAATAACCAAGACCCGGAAACCGCACATAAGCTCACATTTCGGATGAGCAATCTCAATGATTCCGTAGGAGAACTTGCGCCTGGCGAGAGTGTGAAGATCAACTATGCCATAATGGCATGGAAGAGTAGGCCTGAGAAGGAGTATCCCAGTCCGATACTATGCTCTGGTAATACATACCCCGCAGGACTACTGGCTACGGTAGCTAGCGAAGACCACAAGCTGGAGGTCATATACAAGAAGAGGAGTATCTCGACGAAGAAGGCGATAAACAAGGGTGCGGACGTCGGGGAGTATGTCGTTGTGCTCGTTGTTGAAAATCGAGGCGAGGTGACTGCGGAGAACGTTGTTGTAGCAGATTGGATACCACCTGGCTTTGAGTATGTATCAGTGGACCCTGAAGAACTAGTGCCAGTGGTAAAACCAGCCCGCAAAGGCAGCAATGTCACATGGACCTTCACACGAATGAATCCAGGCGAGAAGAAGAGAATCAGATTATCTGTGAGCGGTGAAGGTGAATATGAACGCCGTGAGCCGCAAGTGACATCTGACTAATCAACCACGTGCACCCATCAACAGGTTGGGGGTCAGATTCCCCCACCTGCTTCTCAATTTTGCAGCTACCCGTGGCCATCCTCAAGATCGCGAATTTCCTTTCGTGTTGAGTCCAGAAATTCATCAATGTCCTGCAATAGTGTATGATCTACATCTTCTGCGCGTTGCGTATCAAGCGTATACAGAACCTTGAACCCTTTCAGTGTTGCATGGATAGCATCCGAAATTTCAAGGATTGCACTGCTCAAATCCTTACTATCCATCTCGTCTTTTCCATGCTCATACACAAAGTCGTAAGCACCCCTCACCGCCTTGAATCCAAGTTCAAGCAGCTTTTGCATAACTGCAGAGGGAGTTGCACCTTCACTATAGAACCAAACTGAAACACGTGTTACATAGCGTGTCATTGCCAAAGACCCCAAACTTTTGGAACGAAGCCATTGGTGTTCGGTTTGCTTTAAGCCTTTCCGACTTGCTTCCTGCGATTGCGTGAGTGGATGAGCAAAGAGATGTCCTCGTGATTGAGTACATGATGCCACTGACGTTTACAGTCACAATCCAATGAGTCAAACACAGAAACGTCTTGATGAATCGAGAATTCTCGAATAGCGCTTGTTATGGATTCATCACAAGAACCACAGTTGTGTGCGCCACGAGGCTTCCCTGCAGCAACAGGATCACATAGGATGTTGACCGAGCTCCCTACTTTGTTCCAAGCATCTCTTAGAACACTCAAGACGGTCCACAACCAAGGAGGGCGGTATTGTTCTTTCCGCCAGAGGCGCTCAACGAGCGTGTACTTCTGGATATTGATAGGATTCATAGAAACCGTTGATACCCCCAACCGTGCGGCTTCTTCAATGGTCTTAATGGCATCTAGGAGAGCGTCTCTCTCCGTTAGAAAGGGAGGTTTCAAGAGAACATAAGCGCGCACTCCAATATCATATTCCTTAGCGGTTGCTACAGAGTCCTTGAAGGTGCCAAGATTGAATCCCTTATTGATACAGATTGAACGAACAGCATCATTTGAGCTCTCAAGACCAATCCCAAGTTCTATTCTACGAGACCCTAGGACGTCGCGCGTTTCACGCATAAACTCAGGTGTGACATATTCAGGTCGTGACTCAATGACAACTTCTTGAATCCGCTCGTCCTTAGCAATTCGGGCGAGTATCTTGGTTCGAACATCAGCTGGTATCTCGGTAGTGTCGAAGAAACTCCCGCTCGTATAGATCTTCACAGAGAGAGGCGTTGATTCATCAGCCAAATCTGAGAGCGCATCATCAAACTGCTGTAGCAGTTCATCAGTGGTCGGACTGCGTTCATCGCCATCTAGCAGGTAGCTGCACATCGTGCAACCTCCCGAATCACCGCGGGCATGAGAACACCCAATCGTGCCCAATACGACCGCTAGTGCCACGCCAACCTCGTTTCCAATCCTTGCAGGTGCAATCCATTTGGCTGAGGGTTTTGTGGGGTTTCGTCTACGTCGCTTTGTCACTGAAGTGCCACGAGCTTTAATTGTTGAATCTACAATGATGGGTTCAAGTCGGTCAATGATATCGCTCATCTTGTGTCACTTCACCTTGTGCCGCACTGAAACTGCTTGGCCCTTCTTGAAAACGCACATCTCACGCCCAGACATCTCACTCCGACCCACAGCAATGACCTCGTCTTGGTTGTTCAACACAATTACCTCATCACCGGGGCGAATCCCTGAATCAGCCTCGTTGATTCCCACTGCGAAGACAGAGCCGCCCTTTAATTTGCGCCCCTCAAATCGCACCCAGTAGCGGTGGAGTGGAATCAACCGGCGGCCGCCCTCAAGCGTGAGCGAAAGGGAGCCACTGTCACTGATGAATGCACATGTCTGCTCCTTGTTGATTCTGCATACAACCATTCTGTATAGCTTTCCTCCAAGTTTGGCGCCGTCAGGCACAAGTGCTTCGCCAGCCCCTGGCCCAAACTGGTAGTCTGCAGTAGCACGCAGGGTGTCTTCGAAGAGAGCAGGGGGACCGCCTTTCAACGAGAGAACTTCGCGCATATCTTCCAGCACATTCTGCAATGACTGCAAAGAATCGAAACTCGAAGGTGAGTGTTGATCGGTCGTGTATACAATGGTCTGATTTACACGATCCTCTGCACTCTTCACAACATCGAGATAGCCACCTGAGACGTGTGCCACAACCACAACAGGCTCGGCAAACTTTTGGAGATGTGTCACTAGAGCCTCAGCTGCAATCTCGGTTTCCTCGGTATCCCAATCTCCAGTCACTGGGATATCATAGTACGCAGCAGGATAGAGCCGCTCTAATTCTCTTGGAATCACTCCCAGAGGAGAGGTCAGAATGACTTCTGCCACTGAAGAACGTGAGGCCCCAACTGAGTGCTCTATTGCTTTAATGAAGCGCTGATGAGACCTGGATTCTGAATATGGCTTTCGAGCAGAACACGGGAGGAGTACAATGAGTTTCTTATGCTCTGGGGGGGTGTACCTGGATGCTAGGCAATCCCGGAAGCGTTTCACTGTGGGCGAGTTATAGGATTCGGGACCTATCAGGGACAGGTTGGTTTGACCCGATGTCGGCGTGAACTCTTCAAGAAAAGCGAATAGTGATCTGTCTGTCATTCTCAGCAGAGACGTTGCACTAGTGCTTGAATGTACCATTGATTCAACGAGCCATCTCAACCTTCCTAAACGCAAGGATTGGATGCTCTCGGATAGAATAGATTGGTAGATGTTCAGGTTGTGACGCAACAACACCGTATGAAGCTCATCTCTGGTTAGTTCTCGAAGGTCGCCATGATCTGCACATGCGATGCATGAACAAGTCCTTGGAAGAATTCTGCCGATGATTGATTCCTCCGAGAGGCTCCAAAGACGTACTCCTCTCGAGGCCGACTCAGTTGCATATCCCACATCAAACACATCAAAGCCCAGATAGAAGAAGAAGGGGACTGAAGAGGGGGAGATTCTACCGAGTGCAATGGCTAACCAGTCGATTGGCAGCATTGTCCGGTTGCTGAGCGTGTTGTAATCATGTGGTCCAAGCCACCCATCGAAGGAAACAGATGCAGCCCCAACCCCTAAGGAAGAGAATTTAGCCAGCATTGATGTAAGTTTCTCGGATTCCAATTGCGGGGGAATTCTGACAATCAATCGAGAGGGGTCTACCTTGCCTTGAACTTCATCTATGAAACGTAGCTGATTTTCTAGCAATATCTCAGCCGCTTCCGCGCCGAGAGTCGAAACAGCAGGGAACGAGGGTAGAAGGAGTGAATCATCTTCGCGGATGCCTGATATGAGTGACTTCGAATCATGAATTGGCGAGGGAACGGCAAGAATCGTGGGTCCATCTACGGGATTATCGTTTCTACCAAGAGTTGCATATCCCATGATGGACTCGATGTTAGGGGGGCCGACCAAGAATGGAGTCTGAACCTTTGTGGGCCCCATTTTGTACACGCCAACTCTTGCGGGTCCGTCGTGACCACGTCCAATGAGAAACTCTGTCATACTTTCTCGCCTTTCCAACTAGACAACTGGCTGATAACCACGGTATTCCTTCGTGTCCACACTGGTTTCAGCATTCCCAAGAATCTTCCTCACACTCTCTAGTGCACCTGCTTTGAATAATGGTCGGTTGTTATTACCACATTGATATGAGTACGTGCATAGGGGACAGCCATCCACAGTCTTACAATCGCACGTCATCAAGATGGTTTCTGTCCTTCTAAAGGCTTCATCCAATCTTGAGAAGAGTAACTTGGATGCACCATTTCCTCCTGGACATCCATCATAAACAAAGATAATTCCGGAGTCACCCATCGAAACACCCCCAATCTCTCTGGTACTCCCACCTGTTAGCATATCACTGGATTCAATCACAACATGCTCCAACGCGTGGAATGCACCTCCATAGAGCTCGGCTGGACCAAGCTTTGGGCCCTTGGAGACCTTCAATATACCTCCGATGTAGTCATTTACAGTCGTTGTTGGCTCTGGGGCAGTAAAAGCAAAGCCTCGTGTAACATACTTGTAAATAAGAGGCTCAGGTAAGAAAAATTTTCCAAGAATTCTTCCAGTCCGCGTTTCCTTCTTGACGTATCCATGAACGGTCTGAGTCATCTCGAGACTGCAATATATGGCGTTGAGTCCCAAGATCTTTCGTTCCTCAACTACACTTAAGATTCTGGGCATAAGTGAATACAATGGACGAGTGTGGTAGGTCCGATCTTGCATTGAAGTGACTGTAGCCCTCCCAAAGCCAGGAGCGTATTTGAATTCAACAGAAAGATAGTTCTTTCCACCGTGAAGATAGATTGCACCAGGATGTAGGCTCTGAGCGGCCATTGGCATGGACCGATCTCCGATTGTTCTTTTCCCCAGCTTAATCTGAACAGTATCGCCAATCCCTCTGATGCTATAGCCTCTCCAAGCCTTTCGAGCCTTCTCCGAGTCCGCCACTCTCACACTGCCATTTTCACTGATATGAAGCAGGCCATCCCTCTCAAGGGTCTCGATAATTTTGAGTTGTTGTGGGAAATGAGATGTATTCAGTTTGCCACTCATTGCTGCAGCGATAAGCTGGTAGTATCCAACTATTTCATTCTGAGGTTCCATGTATGCAGCATCAACATCTGTGAAATACTTCTCAGGCTGATTCTTGTAGAAGGATGAAATCGGGTCGTTCTCCCTGAGGGCAAGTATCGCCACACTCTCCTGACCCATTCTGCCTGCACGACCTATGCGCTGTGTAAGTCGTGTAATCGAAGTTATCATGCTGACCACACTATCAAGGTGACCAATATCAACCCCTAGCTCCAAGGTCGGTGTAGAAACTAGAACAGACAATTTGCCAGCTTTGAATTCACTTTCCACTTGGCTGCGGTATTTCTTAGGAAGCCCTGCCCTATGGACCATCGACTTGATTCCGAGGTCATTGATGAGTATGTTTAGGACCTCAACCTCAGTATGCGTGTTACCGAAAACAAGAGTCTTGAACCCGCCGCGCTGCAAGATTTGCACGATATCCACAATCATGCTGTACTTACTGCGTTTCTCCGGGTAGTACATCATGAAATGGATTGGTCCACGTTTGGCTGTAGCTGACTCAACAAGGAGCACATCCCCATCGAAGACTTGTTCAGCAAACTCCTTCGGATTCGAAATTGTAGCAGAGGCACCTATCTTTTGGAACTGACCAGCCTCCAATTCAAGTCGTTTCAAGATATAGTAAACATTGGTGCCCATCGATCCTGTGTAAAGATGAATTTCGTCAAGAACCACGTATTTCACTGTGCAAAGCAAGGGCACCAATCGAGAACGGTCCCATCCAAGATGATAGTGGAGTATGTCAGGGTTCGTGAGTAATATATCTGGAGGCCTCTCGTATATCTTGCTTCGCTGAGATTGTGAAACATCCCCGTCGAATACCGCCACAGTTAACCCCGAAGCTTCGCAAATCCCTTTGATCTTGCTGTACTGGTCTTTTGCCAGTGCTTTTGTTGGGTATATCAGTAAAGCCCGAATACCCGGATTCATGAAGGCTTCTTGCACCGTAACAATGAGACTCCTCACGATAGGTAGAATGAATGCCTCGGTCTTCCCCTGTGCTGTAGGAGCAGATATGACCACATCGTTGCCCTTCAAGATTGAATTGTACACTTCTTCTTGAAAGCGATACAGCTGCTTGATCCCCTTAGCTTGGAGATGCTCTTTGAGCCGTGTCGGTAACTGGAGACTGTCTACTTGACTACCGTACTCTGCATCGCTTTGGGGCATATGACGATAGGATACCAAGTAATCATTCCCATTGGTGACCAAAGCACGGACTTCATCCTTGAGAGTTTGAAGCTTGGCGCCTCCATTCTCTAGTATCTTTTGAATCTCCACCCGTGATTGGACAGGAGCACGACTTGGTCGGGACTTGCGTGTTGCACGACCCCGTCCATCTGTTATCCTGTCAGTCGTTACGGATGTACGTGGAGAGCCTTTTGAATCCCCAGGGGAAATGCGTCCGGTCTTGATTGCTTTCGTGTATGCTTCGTATGCATCGAACAAATCCTTATTCCGACCATCAACTAGTATCTCTGCATCGCAGGAGTAGCATCGCACCGTCCAGATGTGACCTCCCTTCCTGATGTCTAGTGTGGAGCCACACTTTGGACAATGAAGAACAGGCACTAGTTTAACCACCTAGAATACAGACCCCGTTTGATTTCCTCTTATCAAACTTTGGCACAGAATGCGATTCACAACCCCAAGTCGGCGTCACAATAGCTAACCTTATATGCGGTTGTGTAATCGACATGCACAACCGACCCGTAGCGGTCAGGAAGATGATTAGCAATGGTTGAAGATGTTAACTCCGACGAATTGGCACAATTGATAGGCGATAACAAGGTAGTCTTTATTGACTGCCACGCAGATTGGTGTCAGCCCTGTAAAATCCTTAGTCCCATCTTGGAAGAGCTCGATGAGAAGTTCCAAGAAAAAGGTCTGAAGGTCGTCAAAATCGATGTGGATCAGAACAGGGACTTCAGCGCGGAGAATCAAATTTCAGGAATTCCTAGCGTACTTGTATACAGCGAAGGCAAACGTGTCGTGTTTGACGACGGCAGCGGACGAAAGATGGACAAACTCGTAGGCGTAATGCCGCACGAGGTCTACGACCAGATTGCTGAGAATCTCCTAGCCGAAGCGGCATAGGTAAATATCAGAGTCCCCCCCGAATCTCACTCTCTCTCTCACTACTCTCTCTCTCACTTCGGGGGGAACTCCTCCTTCTTTTTCGAGCAGCCCTCAACCCACTGAGGACTAGGAACATTATTAGGTGCTTCAACTTCCGGACACCGAAACGGAGTGAACTCCATTGGTGAATGATGTTACCCCAGATGTTATCGAGAAAGCAATCAATGAAACCAAGCTCCTGTTTGTAGACTGTTGGGCGCCTTGGTGCGGACCTTGCCTAGCATTGGGGCCGATATTGGATGAGATTGATCAGAAATATGCCGATAATCCAGATGTTGGATTTCTAAAGATCAACACACAGATTCATCAAGAGTTCGCTGCCAAGCAAAACCTCTACGCCATACCCTGTGTACTCATCTACTTTGATGGAAAACCAGCCAAGTTTGAACTTCTTCGTGGTGATAAGAAAGAGGTTACAGATCGTCTGATAGGTACCAGACCAGCAGAGCACTACGAGAACGTGATTAAACAGCTTATGGAATAGGCCCCGTTCCAACTCCATTGTTTTATTAGAGAAGACAGCCGGTTCTAAGTTAACGCATAGCGAGGTGACAGGATTGCCGATTCTTCCTTTTGGCGATAAGACTCCGAAAATCGATACGAAAGCTTACGTAAGCCCGCAGGCGACCATTGTGGGCGATGTTGAGATTGGTGCGCAAGCAAGCATATGGCCAGGTGCAGTAATACGCGGCGACCAAGCTTCAGTCAGAATTGGAGAGAGCTCCTGCATTCAGGACAGTGTAGTAATACACGCACACACCGAAGATAATCCAGCCATCATTGGCAGTCTCACTATTGTAGGCACAGCATCAGTTTTACATGGAGTCTACATCGGCGATATGGCAAGCATAGGTGAAGGGTGTATAGTCTTCGATGGCGCAACACTCGGAGAGGGCGTAAGACTTGCGCCCGGCAGCATTGTGCCTGCAAACGTGGTTATTCCCCCCAGGAGTGCGAACTCCGGAGCCCCGGCAGCCCAGATTCGCGACTTGTCCAGAGATGAAGTTGAGAAGCAATCAGCGAGAGCGGAAACGATTGCTCAAGTCTTCCAGAAACTGCGAATATGGCAGCAACTCGTTTAGAATACATGGTTTCTCGTGATGCTCCTTGGCACAAAGCGGCGAATGCAATCTGCATCATATGACCAAAGTAGAAAAATGGCTATGGCGGGACCGCCCAGATTCGAACTGGGGATAACCAACTCCGCAAGCTGGTGCCTTATCCATGCTAGACTACGGCCCCGCTCGCAGAAACTCTGAGATATCTTAAAGATTCTTCGCTATGATGCAGAGTAGAGAATCATGCTGACGTGACCCTGGGCGCGGTGCCTTGGTGCGCCCGGCTGCTCTTATGCCGCCGGAACGCTGATTAGGTTCACAACTGCCTTGCCATTTCGCTTGGTGATGCTCAGAGTGTGATCTGATGTCTGAAGGATGAAACTCTCTCCTTCGTCCAAGTTGTCAAGCACGTTACGGCCCAGAGGCCCATTCAGGTATTTGGTGAACCTTACTACGACCCGACAGCTGGGTGTCTTGATCTCTTCAACAGCGTTCATTGTTAGAAACCTCAGTTCGGTCATCCGTGCCCTAATTGGGCTTTTAAACTACAATCGAATTGTTTGATTAATGAAGAGGAAAAAATGTGGCGGGACCGCCCGGATTCGAACCGGGGATGACCAACTCCGGAGGCTGGTGCCTTATCCATGCTAGACTACGGCCCCAAGCCCCACAGACGCATTCACTTTAAATCGTTTGCTCAAAAAACTTCATCTGGTAATTAGGGACGAGTTCAAATAGAGCGACGCTATACTAACCGCTTCTTGTTTACTAACCACCAGGCGCCACGCTTACCCTTGATAATGCCCTTTCTATGCATCACTATCTCCACACCCAAGATGGATTTCGCTCTCTCATTGATTTTGTCCAAGCGATCGAGTATCGTTCGGCGTTTTCCTTGACTCCCTGTCAAAGCCAGTGCGAGTTCAGGTGTTGTAGCACCGTCATGTTGCAAGAAGTATGCAAGAAGTTTGCGATCAAGGTCATCCCGGCAGACTTTCGTCTTTGTTAGATCATTCAATTCGTCAAGATATACGCTGGTCGACTGTTCCGTTTCTAGATGGCCCACCCTTGTCTTCAGTTGATCAATCTCTTCGGCGAGTTCCATCAACATCGGGGGCAATTCCTCATCAAGTCTCCATAGGATTGCGTCCTTAATGAACCGCTGGCGGCCATTGGCTCCAGCAAGCTCATCTATGAGATCCAGTGTTTTCTGATCTAACCGAATACGGATGCTGACAGATGCTTTGTTTTTCTTAGTCATCGCCCGACACCGCACGTATCTGTACCTTGATAGATACAGCAATTGATGTACTTGACCAAAAGAAAAAGGCTTGCCCTAGGCCAAGCGGTCAAGCGCCCGACACAGTTATAACATCAACAACGAGGGACTCGCAAAGATTACCCTTCGGTGTGGAAAATGGTAAACAAGACGAAGGCGCTAGAGCGTGAGAGAACGCGATTGATTAAGTTACAGAACTCTGGCCAAGTGGATCTCAGACGAATGAGAAAACTCCGCAAAGTTAGAACCAAGTTCTGGACCTCCAAGAAGAGGGCTGTTGTCCGGGGTGAGAAGATTCCGATGGAGCAGCCAAAGGCGGAGAAGAAAAAGAGGAAAGAAAAGCCTGAGCTTGAGGTCATCGAGAAGAAGCCCGAGATCGAGGAAGTAGACGAGCTCGATGAATTACACACTTATGATGAGGAGATTGAAGAGGAGTCTACTGAATCCAAGGATAAACCTGAGGTCGAGAAAACGGATGATGCGCCTCTCGAAATCGAGGAAAACTCCGAAACCTAAAATCGACGATTCTATTGAAGAGATGTTTCACGAATAGTATCAGTGAGCAGTTCTGAAAAATCTGAAGAGAATAGCTTATTTGTGGCATTGTTCTCATCGAGGACTGTTGGTCCCCCATGAAAGCGTGGAAAATATCCATTCTCCTGTTGTTTCTCTTAGTTTCAGTGTCATTGTGGCCAGCGATGTCCAGTGGTCCTGTGAACGTATTAACTGAAACAAGTGTGTCCCATAAGACCTCTCAGACATTTGCGTCAGCTAATATCCTCGTTGACGAGCACCATACTAGAAACGCTTCTGATATGTGGACTCCTGGTAATGCATCGATGTTTGGCTGGCTTTTGATGGAGCATGGCTACAATGTGTCAAATAACTGGGATGCGCCGCTGGACTCGGGGATTCTGGATGATTACGATGTGCTATGCTTGTTTTTCCCAATGATACCGTTGACGACGGGGGAGGTAACTGCAGTACATAACTTTGTGAATGCTGGTGGAGGACTTCTCATGGTGGGTGTGGACTATACAAATATCGGATGGGAGTATACTGCCGCCAACCTCAATCCAATATCGGAAACCTACGGAATCACATTCCATGAGAATAGATGGTTGGGTAAAGTCCTAGAGAGCGAAGGTCAGTTAGTAGACCATCACCTGACGTATGATATCAGCTCATTCAACTCAGACTGTGACCAGCTAAAGGGTTGTACTATCACAGTGAGCAGCCCGGCAACATTAATTGCGACCAACCATAAGGATGAGGAGGTACTTGCAATTGCTGAACCAGGGAGCGGAAGAGTTGTAGCGGTAGGTTCTGCTGCGCCTTTCATTATCTATCGGCATGGAGCCAGCTGGCAAGTTGAACCGGACGACCACTTCCAATTCTCCCTCAATATCATTGACTGGCTGACCGGGAACGGGGAGAGAAAGGTCGACCCACCCGAGAAGGCGATAATTAGGGTCGGTTCTGGACCGTCTCTCAATAGCTCGGAGATAGAAGAGTACGACGTCTTCAACGGCGTCTATCATGACCACACAACCCGCAGTGATGGACAGGACACACCGCTGAACATGATGATTAGGAGCCTTGAGGTCGCTCTCGATTTTTGGATAGTTGCAGATCACTCCTATGACCGTGATGGTCCGAATGGCATTAACGGGGGGATAGCGGTCAAGGAAGTGGCTGACTTGTACGATGCTGACTGTTCGATTTTTGTTGGAGCTGAGCTGTCCAGCATACCACACACAGTCGGGTTTCCGCTTAGTGCACAAGTCATTACGACTGACATACAGGAGGCAGTAGACGGAATCCACAGCCAAGGCGCAATGGCAGTCTTTGCGCATCCCACTATAGGTGCAGCATACGCTCCGGTTTGGGAGGCTTTCGATGACTATGGGTATGATGCGTTCGAGGTGGATTGTAGAAGCTTCTTCCATGCTTTGGGTGAGTCATGCTACTTCAGACC
This sequence comes from Candidatus Thorarchaeota archaeon, assembly GCA_018238375.1. Lineage (GTDB taxonomy): Archaea > Asgardarchaeota > Thorarchaeia > Thorarchaeales > Thorarchaeaceae > WTCK01. The sequence goes on along the minus strand of JABCTJ010000014.1, from coordinate 1,488 downwards.
GTTCATGGCGTCAAACGACGGTCACTCCGTGCCAAACCATGGCGTTGTCAGAAATGTGGTTTTCGTGGAGAACCCTTCAGGGCCAGATGGAACACTTTCACCCTATGACATAATCGATGCAGTCATGGAAATGAGGATTGTCATCCTTGATAAGATGAACGGACTCGTTTTCGGACAAGGAGTCTGGGTTGACCGTTACCTCCAACTCTGGGATGAGGCTGAGATTGCCATCGAGAATGCGCGAACTCAGATTGAACAATTGGAGGGTGAGGGAACCAATGTTGGCTTATCAAGGCTATATCTGAGCGATGCGGAGAACTCTCTTGCATGGTGGAATCCATCTCGCGCATTGAGGGCTGTTGCAGATGCGGTTTCAGAGTCAGTATTAGGATTAGATTTAGCTCTGGCAGCTCCCAGTATAGGTTTGATGGACCCCAATAGCAATGTAAACGTGACCATCAACCTAACAAATAGGCTTGATGTAGATGTTCAATTTAATGCCACGCCATTTGGCTACACATCACTGATCTTCGATGAGTTTTCAACACAGGTTCAAGCAGGTCCGGAGTCCACTTCGACTACTCCGATAACCGCAACAACGACAAACTTCGGTTATACGAAAGTAATCTTCAATTTGAAGGATTTCAATACGCCTGTGGAACCCCATCCCGTATTACTCACTGTGGGCGGCCTTGTTTCGAATGTGACCGTGAATATTGAAGACGAGGATGAGGGCTACTTCATTCGCATCCGTATTCTAAGAAACAACCTGGATGCACGCATGATTAGCTCTGCGATTATCCAATATGACAACGGCACTGGAGAAGACACGATTCCCCTTGAGAACTATGGGGATAGTTACGGCATGCTATTCGGCCCATTCACAATGAATACGACAACGATATCCTACATGATTAATGTGACGGACATCCTTGGAAATGTATTCAGTATCGAAGGCGTCATCAACGAGGACGCTCCTGTGCCTCCGACTGTTGACATTTGGCCCTCAATCCTGATTGGAAGCGGGCTGGTCGCAGTACTCGTTGTTGCATTGATCTTAGCAAAGAGGAGGAAGTGACACGGAGCACAGTGAAACCATCGAGATTCAGATTGATTTACCTAAGCAATCCCCCGCAAGGCGGCTCTATGAGGTCAGATTCCTCATTTTGACTCTGCTGCTCTTGGGCCTGATTCTCTGGTTTCACATCAATGTCCCCACTTTCAATCTCTCACTCTTCACCAGAGTGTTTGCTGGCATTTTCTTCGGTTCATTGATCTACCTTCTACTTGGCATCGTCATTGGCAGCATCGTAAAGGTATATGTACCACTCGACTTTGTGATGCTAAGAATCGCAAAGCATGAACGTGCAGGGGTGGTACTGGGGTCTCTCCTAGGGGTATTTGTCCCAGTGTGCACTTGTGGCCTTCTACCCATCTTTGCTACGCTCGTTGAACAAAAAATGCCTAAACGTGCAGCATATGCATTCC
>JABCTJ010000006.1 GCA_018238375.1 Candidatus Thorarchaeota archaeon | reverse complement strand
ACGCGCCTACCCAGCATGCACCATATCCCTTGAAGTGTGCACTCAGGAGCAAGCTTGTCGTCAAGGCAGCAGTGTCCTGAAGCGCATAGAGAGTTTCTCCTCTTTCGCTATACCTCTCCTTTGATTCAGCGGGTACTGCACAGACTGCCAATATGACCGGCGCCTTCGCCACGAAGCCCTGACCCCACGCCGCCTCAGCCAGCTTTTCACGGGTAGCTGCATCTTTCACAACAACAATTCTCCAAGGCTGACAGTTGCCCGCTGAGGGAGCTTTGGTACCAATCTCGATAATCTCATTGATGTCATTATCGGGAATTGTGGCTTTCTTGAACTTACGAATCGAGTTTCTTGATTTTATCATGCTGTTACAGTTATCATTCAACATGAAACACCTCTGGGTTCACAACGTTTGGCGGTCTTTCTCTCCCAAGGGCTGCAGTCAGGTTCTCTGCGCACATGGTTGCCATTCTAGCTCTCGTAGCGAAGCTGGCACTGGCGATATGTGGAGTCAATATAACATTTCTGAGTTTGAGGAGCGGACTGTCCTCCTGAAGTGGTTCCTCATTGAATACGTCCAATCCCGCGCCGCGAAGATGTCCGGATCGAAGAGCATCTGCAAGTGCAGCTTCATTGACGACTGCCCCTCTTGACGTATTAACGAGCACTGCACCCGGTTTCATCATGTTTAGCTCTTTTTCGCCTATCATTTCTCTAGTGTCAGGATTTAGGGGGACATGGATTGTAACAATGTCGGCTTTTCTCAGAAGCGTTTCCAGGTCAGTTCTTGATGCTCCAAACTCTCTCTCAACATTTCTTGTTGTTTCATTTTCAAAGACGTCAGCATACAGGATTTTCATTGAGAACCCCTTGGCTCTACGAGCAACGGCGCTGCCAATCCTACCCATTCCAATCACACCGAGCGTTGCGCCATAGACATCATTGCCTAGCAGCATCATGGGTCCCCATCCCACCTTCCATTTTCCTTCCTTGACATAGCGGTCTGCCTGGGGTATCCCCCTTGCTGCTGCCATTATGAGGGCCCATGTAAGGTCTGCTGTTGTTTCTGTGAGGACTCCGGGAGTGTTGGTAACAACAATTCCTCGAGATGTTGCGAATTCGACATCGATATTATCAAACCCGACGGCGTATTGCGCAATCACTTTCAGGTTGGGCAATGATTGAAGGACAACGGAATCTATTGGGTCGGTGAGCAGAGTCACGAGCCCTGCGCAGTCTTTTGCCTTCTCCACTATCTCATCTCGTGTGGGGGGCACTTCTGGCTGCCAGACTGTGGTTTCAAAATTGCTTCTGATGATATCCAATCCCTCAGACGGGATTTCTCTTGTTACAAACACCTTCTCCTTCAACTGTTCCTAGCGCCTCCTGGATGACCAAAGCCGTGAGTGTTTCAATTTAATGCACATTTTGCCACTTGAATCCTACTATTGAGAGTTCATAGTTGAGTAACCACGCGCTACTGCAAGACCATGCGTTCATCTTATGCTTTATATTCAAAGTAGTGGAATATATAACGAGGCTGCGCAGAGAACGGACTCATCGGGTAGATAAGTTGAGCATTAATTTCGACCTCCCAAGGAGTGCAATCATAGTTCTGAATCATCTAGCTGTGGATGGTCCTATGACTCCAAAGGATCTCAGTAGCAAGGTCGACCTAGCTCCTCGAACAGTTTCTTTTGCCCTTCGCAAACTCATGGGCCACAAACTTTGTCGAAAGGTCCCAAATCTCAACGACATGCGACAACCCCTCTACTTGGCAGACACAGACAGAGCGAAAGAGATTCGTACGAAGTACGAACATATCTTCCGTCAGTTTCTTATGTAGAAACAGGGTCGTGCTGATTCCCTTCAACCATCCTTCATGCTACTCCCAGTCGTTATCTTATGCAACGAAGTTCTGGGCTAGACACACGGGAATTCTCTAGCCACAAGTTTGCACAGTATCGCTGCAGAAACAAGGTCTGCAGTCGTACCTGGATTCAGCAGGTTTCCTTCCTCTCTCAGCTTCTTATCAAGCAAAAGCATAAGCTTAGCTCCATCTGCGATTCCAGACTCTTTTATGGTCTTTTCAGCTAAAACTCTAACTTCCTCGGCGCGTACTAGACCTGCTTTTTTCACAATTAGTCCATCGGGGCGCTGCGACAGAAGCCACACGAACAGTTTCACTATGCCCTCTTCCAAATCCTCAAGCCCCACAGAATAACGTTCGAGTCGAGGATAGACCTCGTGCAATGTGAGCTTGAAGTATTCAGACCACTCTTTGCTTATTTCATCAACTGAGGCAGACGCACGAAGGAGTTGATGCAGTGATATTTCATCCTCTCTAATATTATCGAAGACACTTGGATTGCGGATATCATAGCGGTCATGGAACTCGGTCCATGTGCCAGATTCCTTGTGCATCTCCCCTCCTAGGTTGGATAGGTGAAATGCTCTATACGTGTCGATGGTGTCTTCAGCTGTTGTATGATCAAGAACCTTTCTAATCCAGGGATCGATTCCTTTTACGGAAAAACACGATTCATGGCGCACTACTGCGGCCAAACTAACAACCAGAGGGACGTGCAACAGAATCGTGCCTAAGATTGTATTCCTTCTGTTGACCCCTGTGAAAACGTCTTCTGCGCATCTCAGAATGATTTCGCCTAGCTTGACCTCTTCCGGCTTCAACTTGTCTTCTGCAAGGGCTACTCCCCTTGAAGCCGCCAAATGAAGTCCCCGACTCATTAATGATGCACTAGCAAGGAAATGGCGGTAATCCGTGTCTGAAAAAGACTGCAGGCGGTTGACATTGCCTGGTTTGGGAGAGCTTGCCTCCAATAGTATCGACAGCTGACCAAGACTAGCCAGCGTCCATGGAATCGCCTTCATGACCTGCCGAGAATGCATTGAACTAGGTCCGTTTAAGGAGTTCGCATGAAGGAAGTGTGGTTAGGCAATAGTTTCTGCTGGGAGTCTGATGTCTTACTTGGAGCTACCAAACAATCTCGGAACCACGTCGCTTGCTCTTCCCATCAGGATAACATCCGCAACATCGTCACGATTCGCACCTTCGAGATTAATGAGAATCACTTTTGCTCCCGAGTTCTTGGCCAACTGCGGAAGAAACGCTGCCGGGTATACACTCAAGCTAGTCCCGATGACCAGCATCAGGTCAGTATCATTGCAGATATTGACCGCCTTAGCCATTGGGCCTTCAGGCATCGGTTCGCCGAAGAGTACTGCCTCCGACTTCAGGACCCCTCCACATTTCTCACATCTAGGAGGTATCTCACCATCCGCAACGCGCTGATGAACTTCCTCGCCAACGTAATTTGCCTTGCATTCCATGCAGTGTGCGCGAAGGTAGCTGCCATGCAATTCAATGACATTGGTGTTCCCTGCTACTTGATGCAGATTGTCTATGTTCTGTGTTATGACTCCTAGTAGCTTTCCTGTCTGCTCCAGCTCCGCTAGAGCTGTGTGAGCGGGATTTGGTTTTGCTTTGAGCATCACCTTAGCAAGCTCCCGTCCCATGGTCCAAAACTTCGATGGGTCATTTAGGAATGAGTCGTAAGTGCCGTATTCATGCGGGTCGAAACGTTCCCAGATTCCCCCTTCGGATCGAAAGTCGGGAATACCTGAATCAACACTGATTCCAGCACCGGTCAGTGCTGAGATCTTCTTGGCGGCAGCCACAAGTTTCTTTGCTTGCTTGAGAGCATTTTCATCGCGCATTGCATCGGGTTGTTGTGCGTCAACATAAAGTTGTTTTCGGTTGCTACTCTGCACGAGGAGGAACAACGATTCTGCATAGCGTGGTCAAGTCGAAAGCCTTATTTTGGAAAAACCGAGCTTTTAGGTGAGTCACCCGGGGGAATTGCTGCAATCCAGCGACAAACCCAGCCGATGTTTTGAACTCGGCGCACTTCTGTGCATGCTATGCTTGCTAGAGTCATCTATGGACAGGCAGAGTGACCGAAAATGCCGGATAATAACGAAGAACGCCAGGAAGTAGATGTTACTCCCGAAGAGGAAGGAGCGCTCAGTAACGCTGAGTCTTTCGAAGCGCTTCCTGAGAAAAAGCCTGAGCCGGACTTTGATGAAGCACAGGCTAACGATCTTCTGGACAGACTCCAGAGGCTGCAGGCGGAATTCGAGAACTACAAGAAACGCATAAACGGTAGATTTGAAGAGGCTGCCAAGTTCGCCAGAGAAGGAGTTCTTCTGAAACTGCTTGAAGTGTATGACAACATTGAGCGCGCAATGGAGGTCGACTTCAAGAAAGACCCTGCCGCAGCCAAAGAGGGCATAGGTGCAATCGAGATTCAGATCAGTAAAATCCTTTCTCTGGAGGATGTTCGACCGATTGAGCCTTTGAACAAAGATTTTGATCCCTACTATCAGCATGCTGTTAGCAAAACCTCTGATCCTAACCTGCCCGATGGCAAAGTGGTTGAGGTCTATCAAAAGGGATACATGCTGAGGGAAAAGGTTCTAAGACCCGCGATGGTTCGTGTGAATCGACACGAGCGTCCCTCTGCCAGTGAAATTACAGAAGATGCTAATGAGAGCTCAGAAATGGATAGTGAATAAACATGTCAAAGAAAACCATAGTTGTCGGCATAGACTTGGGAACCACTAATAGCGGCATTGCCTACATGGAAGCAGGGACGCCCACAATAATACCTAACGCAGAAGGCAAACGGCTTACTTCGTCAGTTGTGGGAATCATGCCGAATGGAGAGATTGTTGTTGGGGAGCTTGCAAAGAGACAAGCGGTTTCCATGCCGGAAAGGACAGTCCGATCAATAAAACGCAAGATGGGGCAGGATTACACAGTGAAGATTGGAGATAAAGAATACACTCCACAAGAGATTTCTGCAATGGTCCTGACCAAAATGAAGAAGGATGCAGAGGCGTTTCTGGGACAGGAAATCGTACAAGCTGTCATCACTGTGCCTGCATATTTCAATGATAGTCAACGACAAGCAACGAAGGACGCGGGGAAAATTGCTGGTCTTGAGGTTCTGAGAATTGTTAATGAACCCACAGCGTCAGCTCTGGCTTATGGTCTTGGCAAGGATGAGGAACTAAAGGTCCTTGTTTACGACCTCGGAGGCGGTACTTTTGATGTGTCGATTCTTGACATCGGTGAAGAAGTCTATGAGGTTCTTTCAACTAGTGGCAATACGCAGCTGGGAGGCGATGATTGGGATCAGCGTGTCATGGATTGGATGGTTGCGGCGTTCAAGAAGGATACTGGTATGGACATCACTAAGGACCTATCTGCCATGCAGAGAATCAAGGATGCTGCTGAGCAGGCGAAGATCGAGCTCTCCATTGTCAAACAGACAACAATCAACCTTCCTTACATAACAGCAGACCAGAGTGGTCCGAAGCATATGAATCTGGAACTCACGCGGGCAAAGCTTGAGCAGATGACAGATGATTTGGTGCAGGCCACACTTGGTCCGATTAGGCAGGCTCTCACTGATGCCAAAGTCGAACCAGAAGGTATCGACAAGATACTCCTAGTTGGAGGTGCCACGAGGATGCCAATGATTCAGGATATCATCCGAGCAATGTTCGGTAAGGTAGGGGATAAGAGCATCAATCCAGACGAATGTGTCGCATTGGGTGCGGCCGCTCAGGCAGGGGTATTGTCTGGAGAAGTCACAGATATTCTTCTGCTCGACGTCACTCCGCTTACACTTGGCATTGAAACACTGGGTGGTGTAGCAACACCTCTTATCGAGAAGAACACTACGATTCCGACCCGGAAGAGTCAGATTTTCTCCACTGCTGCAGACCACCAGACCGCCGTCGATATTCGCGTTGTGCAGGGCGAGCGTCCAATGGCTGAGGACAACATGACCCTTGGGCGTTTCCAGCTAGTGGGAATCCCGCCTGCACCCAGAGGTATCCCACAGATTGAAGTCACATTTGACATAGATGCTAATGGCATTGTCAACGTTGCAGCCAAGGATAAGGCGACAGGTAACGAGCAGTCCATAACCATCACTGTAAGCACTAATCTATCTGATGGCGATGTTGAGAGAATGGTGAAGGATGCGGAGAAGTACTCTGAAGAAGACGCCAAGAGGAAAGCACAGGTGGAAACCAAGAACAACGCAGATCAGATGGTCTACCAAGGAGAGAAGCTACTGAAGGACCTCGGCGACAAGGTTCCTGCAGACCTCAAGACGGAGTTTGAGAAGGAGTCAGAGGATCTCAAGAAAGCCATCGAAACGGATGACTACGAGAAGATGAAGACTGGAACAGACGCGCTGCAGCAAGTGATCTTCAAGATATCAGAGAAGGCTTACGGTGCTCAAGGACCCGGGGCTGCTGGAATGGATCCAAGCAAGATGGGCTTTGATGCAACCCAGATGCCAGGTAGTGATACGACAAAGTCAAAGGGCTCAGATGACGAAGACGTAGTCGACGTGGATTTTGAGGACCTCGACTAGAATCCTTGTTTGGGTGACGTAGATTGGCTGAGAATGATTACTACAGCGTTTTGGGTGTCAGTAAAAGTAGCACCCAAGATGAGCTTAAACGAGCTTACCGGAATCTAGCTAAGAAACATCACCCCGACAGGAATCCCGGCAGCAAAGAATCCGAAGAAAAGCTGAAGCGTATCAATGAAGCTTACACTGTTCTGAGTGATCCCGAGAAGCGCTCAAACTACGATCGATACGGTACTGCGGACTTCCAGAGCATTAACATGGACGGCTTTGGTGACCTGTTCAGCCAGATATTCCGGGGATTTGGAGGCTTTGGTGGTTTTGGCCAGAGAGGCAGAGCCGGACCGCCACCGGGCAGGACTCTCAGGATAACGATACGGCTTACCTTTGAAGAGGCATTCTTTGGCACCGAAAAGGAACTCGCATTCAAACGAAAGGAGCGGTGTGAAACCTGTGGCGCTTCAGGTGCTCAACCCGGGACCACCCCCAAAAGATGCCCTACGTGCCAAGGTCAAGGCCAAGTCATGCGGTCCATGGGAGGATTCATGACGGTAGCACAAACTTGCCCAAGCTGCAGAGGTCTTGGAGAAATTATCGACAGTCCATGCAAGACATGCCGCGGAACCGGGCTACAATCAAAACGAATGGAGCTCACAGTTCCAATACCGCCTGGTGTAGAGGATAGCATGGGTCAGCGTATTCAGGGCGGTGGAGATGCGGGAGCACGTGGCGGCCTCAATGGCGATTTGATCGTAATATTCTCAGTTAAGCGCCACAAACAATTCGTGCGTCGTGGATTGCATGTCTACATGGAAATGGACATACCCTTCTCGGTGGCAGTACTCGGGGGTGATGTTGATGTACCTACGATGTGGGGCACAAGCAAGATGAAGATCAAGAAGGGTACAAAGGGTGGCACGATTCTTCGCTTGAGAGGAAAAGGCGTGCATGCCCAAGATGGGCGACAAGGTGACCAGCGAGTGCGAGTCAAGATCCACATTCCCAAGAAGCCCACTAAGGAACAAAAGAAGTACTTGGAGAGCTTTGCAGAGGTCTTCGATTAGGCTCGCTGCTATTTCCTAGTCTTGTACAACTATCCGACTAGCTTCTCGAATCTGCCAAACTCGGATGAACCACTCAAAAATGCCAAACACAAGAAGCACGCTAAGTGCCCAAGAGAAGGATATCCCAGCATCAGGTAGGTTTGACACGAACCATGATGCTGCAACAACCACAACCATGTTGATGATGAATCGCACCACCAGCCGAAATATTCTCTTATTGTATTCTTCCCGCTCCTGAAGATAAACGCCAGTTCTTTTGAACTCCTCAGCTATCTCCTTTGGCTCACCCAGATCGTCCAACACCTCTCTCAAGAGATTGATTTTGTTGGCCTGAGGTCTTCTTTGAACCTTCTCTTGAAAGGCCTCGTCAATGTGTATCTCAAGTTCCTCGAGCATATCTTCAGTTTCAAAACCTGACGGCAGAACTCGACCAACACTCTTGAGGTAGTCCTCAACAATCTCCGCAATCTCTCTCATACTCAACGCAAGGCCTCCAACTTCTCATAAATAGAATTAAGAATAACTGTAAGTTCTCGATAGACCCGATCACCGTCCCCCGTTAATACATACACCTTACGAACAGGTCCGGCATCTGACTTTTCTGTTCTAACGTTCATGAGCCTCTCCTTGCGAAGTCTATGCAGGATAGGGTATAACGTTCCTTCCTTCACCTTAAGAAGGCCATCCGTTCTCTCTTCCAATTCACGAGCTATTCCATATCCGTGAATGCCATCTTCCTTGTGCCTACTGACAATGGCTAGAACTGCATATTGAAGAATTCCTCTCCTAATCTCGACTTTCCAGCCGTCTTCGAAGCTTGGCGCCTTCTTCAATTTTCACAGTCCTCTAGAGTTCAATCACAGGTTCTTATCAGCGTATTCTCGTTGATTCAATAATCAAGCAGTACATAGCGATACTAAGTACTTTCCGTTTCCTAATAAGCCTACGGATAATCTAGTCTCTCCCTGTGAACAAATCCTCTCAGTTCTGCCCAGAAGTTGGATGCGTATTCCCGAGGCTCTCGAAGTAGCAGGTAGAAGAATGAAGCTACAAACCTTAACACTCCGCTTGCTACTAACATCGTGAATGCGACTGCGTATTCCTCCATGAAAACCCCAATGACGTCGCCAAGCACTCCCGCTACAAGCGAGCCTGAAAGAAAGACAATTCCAATGAACATATTGTAGACCGACAAATGCGCTCCTCTTTCTTCCTCTGGTGCAATGTCATAGATGTATGCTGTGAGCGCATTCCATGATGACGCCATGGAGATACCTGCAATTGTGTTGGCTGCATAAATCCAGTATACATTCGGTGCGAAAGCGTAGAGTAATGGAACAAGGAAGAGAATGCCGCGCCCAAAGACAATCAAGGGTTTTCTACCTATTCGGTCACTGAGGCGTCCAAATGGAACGGTAAATACGATGACGGTTAGGGCCATTATTGCTGATGCAATTCCTACACCAAAATGTGTGGCCCCTAGTCTACCATACAGAATTACGGTGAAATACGGCCACGACATGGCCATGGCGAATGAGAACAATATGGTGACAAGACAGAATCTCCTGAAGTCTCCGGGTGTTCTGAGTAACCGGAGGATTGGTGGAAACCCTCTTTTCTTAACCTTGTCAAGTGGCTTATCATGGATTGTGATTGAAATCAACGCAGCTATGATACCCAGTATAGCAGTAAGATAGAATGAAATGTAATATGGCTCACCCAATGCTTCTGATGGAGGCAAGAGAATGATTCCCACCCCACCCAGCGTATTTCGTAGCAAGGTGACCAAACCCTCTAGTCCGATGAGGAATCCAGACACTAACGTGGCGACAAGGGCGGTCAGCCGAGTGACCATTTCGAGACGCCCTAGTTCATTTCCTCTCTTGTCTTCATCAATGAAGCTGCCTACAAGGGAGAGCCAAGTTGGTATTTGGATACTGAAAAGCATGGATTGAATTGCGTAAAGGACAATCATTTCAAATGGTGTCCTAGCCCAGAGGAACAGATACACGGTGAGAAGTCCAGTTAGACTACCAAACGCCACGAATATGTTCTTGTGCCCTACCTTGTCGGAGCTAGCGCCCCATACTGGCTGCAGGATGGCGGGCGCAATGTTCCCCACGCTGCGGAAAGCTCCCAGCTCAGTGAAACTGGCGTTCATGTCAATCATGTATGTCATCATAAACGGAGCATACATGCCCTGAGCAGAACTAAGCAGCGATCCTAGGAGGTATGCTCTTGGCGGAAGCTTCTTGGTGGACTGTTGAGTTGCTTCCTGCTCCATGAGTAACCTTCCCGAAGTAGACCCTCGGTCAAACATCTCCCCTATTAACTCTAGGTCTTAGGAAATCAGCTTGAAGACACAAACCGTCAGCATTATCTACTTGGTCACTTCATGCATGAATCGTAGAGAGAGCTGACATATGCTCGAGGATAAGGTCTTTCAGAAGAGAGTAGATCGAGTCAGAAACCATATCCGCGACACTGATTCGGATTTTGTGTTTCTCACGCCTTCGCCAGCCTTTCAGTATCTTACAGGTTTGGATCTGGAGATGAGTGAGCGTCTTGTTGGTTTGCTTCTTACAGCAGATGATGTGCCCAAGATGATAGCTCCCGCATTTGAGGTTTCTAACCTCTCAAGTGGGACTTGGATTAATGAAATCCTGCCTTGGGAAGAGGAGGAAAGCCCATACTCACTAATCTCAGAAACACTCAGTTCAAAGACAGCAGGCTATTCGGTTCTTTTTGATAACAGTCTGCCCCTTGGTATATACTGGTCGCTTGAGAAAGCCATTGGGGGGTTCAAAAGTGCTGCATCACTGACTCCCTATCTTGGTGAGATGCGAATCATCAAGAGTCAAGCAGAACTTAATCTCATCAAAAAGGCAGGGCGAATTATTGATGACGCAGTCATGCTGGCATTCAGTAAGGTACAGCTGGGAATGACTGAGATGGAGATGAAGCAGATAGTCCAAAACGAGACAATCCGTCTGGGCGCTAAACCAACATTCGCAGCTGTTCAGTTTGGAGCGAATAGTGCCCTCCCCCATGCTCATCCGTCGACCAGAGAGCTGACTACACACGATATCGTTCTTTTAGATTGCGGTTGTTCACTAGGTGGCTATAACACTGACATGACTCGAGTAGGAGTCGTTGGTGAACCCACGGATGAGCAGAAACGGGTCCACTCTGTTGTGTTGGAGGCTGAACAGACTGCCATTGAGAAGATTGCCCCCGGACTTGCCTGCGGCAAAGCCGACGGCATAGCGCGCCGCATAATCGAAGAGTCCGGATATGGCGAGTACTTCACGCACCGACTGGGACACGGTATTGGCATCGAAGTACATGAACCGCCGTATCTCGTTCGAGGGAATCCGTATGAACTTAGAGCGGGCATGACTCACAGTGTTGAGCCTGGCATCTATCTGGAAGGTAAGTTCGGAATACGCGTAGAAGACCTGGTTTGCGTGAAGGACGGCGGACCTGAGGTGCTGACCTACTCGCCAAGGAACCTAATTCAGATTAACGTCTAGATTTGGATGGTCATTCGTCCTGCTTATCATCTTCCGATGGTTTAGACATGATGTCTTCAATGTGCTTCTTATCGTCTTCTGACAAGTCCTTCATTCCCTCTGCGGACTGTCTTATCATCATTCCCATAAAGATGGAGTAGACGCCTGGCAATGCCGCCAGTGTTTCGATTTTCTCCCTGTACTCTTGTTCGGCAAGGTCTCTTACCTCCTTCAAGGCGTCCTTGTTGACTTCTCCTTCACCAACACCGGGACAGTTCTTATCGCTCAAGAAATACTTCTCACCGTTGTATTCGAGCGGGAATGCTCTGCAAGAGATGGGTCGCGAGTACCTTATTGTGCACCCATTTGACTCTTCATGGTAAAAGATGCATGCAGTCTGCTTTGGGTCACTCTCCAAAGGCTTTCGAAGAGTTGTAAGAGCGAGAGGTTCGTTCTCATTAGATGGCATGCTCAGAGTTATGCCGGGTATGATCTGAGAAAGGTAGTTTTGGCTTGTCCATCTTGCGATATCACCCATGGTGACATTGATGCGCGGTCGAATGTGGCATGCCTTTGTGTCGCATTTCTGTTCAAGGCACTTGAAGCTGAATTTGGACTTCTCACTCATATCTAGTTACCTTCCTTCCTGAAACGGTCTGCTGCGTGTTCTGGCAATCTCTTAATCCTTTCGTCAGAGGAACGTGTTGATGAGCTCGGTTTAAGCCGAAAGGTATTTCTATCGAATATTAGCCGCACCTCACCTAGCAAAGGTCTGAAATCTGGCTAGACTTTGGAGCGCGCAACATGTCCGAGCATGAATGGCATAGCAACGATGTAGAGTACGCAATGAAACATCTTGACACTACGATGGAGGGTATCTCCAGTTCCGAGGTGCAGACACGTCTCGAAACTCATGGGTATAATGAGCTTATTGCCCTTGACCGCATCAGCCCACTCCGAATGTTTCTGCGACAGTTCACTGACCCCATGGTCATTATCCTTCTAGTTGCCATAGTTTTCTCCGTTTTCACATCATTTGTGGGTGAAGGGGGTCATGGGCTTATTGACGCAATCGTGATCTCTGCGATTGTCATCTTCAATTCAGTATTCGGTTTTGTTCAGGAGTACAAGTCGGAGCAGGCGCTTGAGGCTCTCAAGGAGATGGCTGCACCACGAGCCCTTGTCATGAGAGATGGTCTGTGGATAGATATTGACTCGAAAGAACTAGTCCCCGGTGATGTTGTTGCGCTTGAGTCAGGAGCCCGCGTCCCAGCGGATGGCAGGGTGGTCTATGCTGTTGGATTCTCCATAGATGAAGCAGTTCTCACCGGTGAATC
>JABCTJ010000282.1 GCA_018238375.1 Candidatus Thorarchaeota archaeon | reverse complement strand
GAACCTCTGAGGAATACACCCTTCAATGGAATCCCCAAGTGCTTTTCAAGAAATCAGAGAAATTGCTTCCATCTAAGAATTTCCACATTGTGGATGCCAGCGAGAGTGTAATCGGTGACAACTACTTAGGAAAACTTCGAGGGTTAGCAGAAGGGAAGTATACGCATCAAAAGGTAGCCATTGTGATTAGCATAACCGGTCCCAAGGATGGCCAAACATCTAGTGTGAAAGTGGAATCGCTTGGTGATGATATGGCCATGCTTCCCACAACCATCGAGGAATTGGGTGAAAGCTTTGACTCGTGGATCTGCCTAACATGTGGTGGTGCTCTTGATGAAGAAGATGTAATTAAGATCAAGACCAAGCATCCAGTTGAGTGCGAATATTGTGGACATACGCTGACTCTTAGCCTCTACCGCCCATAGAGCTAACTGTCTATGGCCATTGTGGCATTCGAGAAGAATCATAGTCCTAGAAGACAGCTCCGTTGCCAAGGCCTTGGGGGCTAAATACGGATGAAATCAAGCCGCAATGCTAGTTGAGCTGGTGAATCACAAACCGAAATCATTACATATCGCGACCAGTCATCTGCGAAGAGGGAAAAAGCATGTCCTACCACAAAACTCCACTCAAGTATGGCACTGTTACAGTCGATGAGTTCATTCCAACTGACCTAACTGACGTAACGGTCCTTCAGATTGCTGAATATCAGCCCGACTTTACGGATTTCAAGGCCAAGCTCAACGAGGTCCTGGCGAATCCGATAGGGTCCAAACCTTTCGATGACTTGGTCAAGGGTCTTTACAAAGAAGGTAAGAAGATAACCCTCCTTATCGATGATAACACAAGACCGAATATCCACACGAGAGCCCTTCTACCTCTTGTTACTGGCCGGCTGTTGAGTCTTGGTGTCCTGAAGGAAGATATCCAGATCCTCATCGCGAGTGGGTCTCATACTCCCCCCACCCCAGACAAGATTAGAGCGCGAATTCTGAATGACGAACTGCTTGCTGAGTGGAATGACAACCTACTCATCCACAATTGTGATGATGGAAACCGTGATCTTGGCAAGAGCACTCGAGGAACGCCTATCCTCATTGATGAGAGGGTTCTGGAGTCAAGTCTTGTGATTCCGTTGAGTGACTCGGAGTACCACTATTTTGCAGGGCAAGCTGGAACTGTAAAGCTCTTTTGCCCTGGCGTCGCTGGTCGGGAAACCATTCGTGTGAACCATCCAAGGATGTTTGACCTGGAGCTTGGTTTCAACCGTGGTTGCAGTCTTGGAAACTGCGATGGGAACCCAGTCATTGAGGACATGATCGAAATCGCTACAATCGTGAAGGCAGATCTTCCAATGTTTTGCATTGATACAATTATTCACCACGGCGATATGGTGTACATGCAAGCAGGCGACCTGATTGAGTGCCATAAGGCAGCGGCCGCGCCTTTGAAGAAATTGAGAGTGGTTGACGTTGATGAGCCTGGTGACATTGTGTTTGTGTCAGTGGGAGAGCTTGGGTTGAACCTCTATCAGGCTGGCAAGGGTGTTCATGCAGCTTGGAATGCAGTGCGTCATGACCAAAAGGGATGGATTGTTTTGCTAGCGCCGTGTCAGGACGGGATTGGAAATCAATCATACGAAGATGCCATGGCTGCAGCAAAGGGCAAGACGGTGAAAGATGCTTTGAGGTTCGTTATCGAAACCTATGGTAGCGAGCAGACTTTCAAGATAGGAAACCAGAAGCCTCCTGATCTGTTTCGCATCCTGCTCGATGTGGCTGAACGCAATATCAAGATCATCACAGAATTAGACCCCCAGGAAATGGGTGAGGTCTACAGGATGGAGGCATTGAATCCGGATAGTCCGGACAAATGTCCGAAAGTCCTGCGAGAACTAGTGCAGAAGTTCATTGACGAGAGCGGAGTTTCACAGCCAAAGATCTACGTGCTGGATGACCCAGGCCTCCTGATTAAAGTGAAGAACCAGAATCATTAGTAGGTTTGAGTTGGAGGACCTTGAAATCAGGTCCTCCAGTTCTTGATTTTGATAACGTGGTTTGGTCTGGCTAACTCATCTTCCACGTGGAACCGTCTTTCGTGTCTGAAACGGTGATGCCAAGTTCTCCAAGCCGGTCACGAATCTTATCCGCAGCTGTGTAGTCCTTGGCTTTCCTGGCGTCCTCTCTGAGTTCGAGAAGGAGCTCAATAGTACCCTTGAGCAAGTCTCCCGACTCAGCTGATACCAAAGTTTCATCCAACGCCAGATCGATGCCAAGAATTTCTATAAGCTCTGTCAATGCAGCAAGAGCTTCTCGAAGAACTGCTGCGCCACCTACGTCTTTCGTGTGAGTGTTAATCTCACGGATGAAGGTGAAGACCTCAGCGAGAGCACCAGGAGTGTTGAAGTCATCATCCATCTCCTTTTGGAACCCTTCTCTGAGTTTCTTGACAGCTTCCGATAGCTTAGTATCCACCTTGGATTCTCGACTTCCCATTCTCTCGAGAATGGTTATCCTGCCGCGAAGAGTATCAGCCGCATTCTTAATTCGTTCCAGCGATTGGATTGCTTGTTTCAATATCTTATCACTGTAATCGAGTGGCTGACGGTATTGCCCGGAAACCAAGTATAGTCGCACTGCCTGTGGGTCGTAGTTGTCAAGGACTTCTCTTGCTGTGGAGAAACCACCTTCCGACTTGGACATCTTTTCAGCATCCACTACGAGAAAGCCATTGTGAAGCCAATACTTCACAGGCGTCTTAATACCGTATGCCGCTGCAGACTGAGCTATCTCGTTTTCATGGTGGGGGAATATCAAGTCCTGACCTCCGCCGTGAATATCGAATGGCAGTCCTAGGTAATGCTTTCCCATCACTGAGCATTCAGCATGCCAACCAGGTCGTCCCTTGCCCCATGGACTATCCCACGACGGTTCTCCTGGCTTCTCAGCCTTCCATAGGGCGAAGTCCCGTGGGTCCTGCTTCTTCTCATCGACCTCAACTCTGGCTCCTGCAGTCAGGTCCTCGGTCGATACGCGTGATAGGACACCGTAATCCTTCCAAGCACTTACGTCGAAGTAGACATCACCATCGACAACGTATCCCTTGCCGTTTTTCACGATGAGCTCGACCATCTCTACGATGTCATCGATGTGCTCAGTGGCTCGGGGGTTGATTGACGCTGGCTTAAGGTTCAACTGGTTTGCAATAGCCCTGTATTCTGCGATGAACTTGCTGGCCAAGTCCGCAACCGTGATACCCTCCTCTTTCGCACGGTTGATCATCTTATCATCGATATCAGTGAAATTGGTAACAAAGTACACACGGTATCCCTTGTACTCCAGATATCGCCGGATTGTATCGAACACTGCAAATGACCTAGCGTTGCCTATGTGGGGGTAATCATAGACGGTCGGACCACAGACATACATTCTTACAGTGTTCTCTTCCTGCGGTCTGAATTCTTCCTTTGATCGGGACAGCGTATTGTATACCTTTAGCATAGGTACTACCCTGTTGCCTCTGGCTCAGCCTGCATAAAAAGGCGTCTGCAATTCTTGCTCGCATTACGTAATCCATCAGCTTACTACTGCCACTGATATGTGCAGATATCCATGTCTTCATGTAAAGCCGCTCGTGAGGTGAAAATGAGGTGTTGGTCTGCATCATTCGCAAACCACGCATGTAGTCGAATATCTGAGAGAGCCTCCAGCATTTTCATTCTCTCGTTGAAAGCCAAACCCATAACCTTCAACAGGCTTGACAGGTTTACTAGCCTATCGATATTCTTGTTGAGAGCGGCAAGGATTCGTACCTTTGAGCCTGCCTCCATCTGAAGAATCTCAGTATCCCGAAGTACCGCTTTAATCCTCATGGTTATTCCTATTCTAGAGATGGCGACGAAGGAATAAACCTAACTCATGCCCTGTTCTTGCATGCTTCTTCATAACCCGAGCACAAGACCAATCCCCTCACCAACCGCATCTAGCAATCCATGCGCCAAGCCAGTTGCGATTAAACTACCCGTCTTCTCACGAATCAATCCCAAAAAAAGGCCTCCGAAGAAGGTGAAGACTCCCCACAGTATGTTGATTTCAAACGAACCTACAAATGGATTGAACGGATTCAGCACGTGGAATAGTCCGAAGAGGAATGATGTTAGAATCAGACCCCATCCAAAGCTTACACCCATGAACTCGAATGGCTTCCCGAAACCCTCGTTGAGCCGCGTTTGGACATAACCTCTCCAGAATGCTTCTTCACCGAAACCGGAGATCACTAGTTGCCAAACAATCAATGAAACAAGTTGAGCTGTCAATTGTCCAAAGTAGCCACCAAGGAAGACTGGAATTAACAGCAAGACAAAGACCACAAGAAGGTTCTTCCTTAGCGAGGGTGCATTCTCTTCGGTCAGCTTTCCGGTCCTTTCCCACTTCCGCAGGAATCTGAAAAGCAGATATGTAGCCACGACATAACCTGCTGACAATCCAAGTACGGTTGGCAAGTCAAAAAGAGTCATGCCAAATATCCACATCAGCGACAAACCAATACCCCATGGAATCATCCCCACAAGGTACGCATTGATTGAAACTTCCAAGTTGTACTCCGCGTTCTTGAGAGTGAAGGTGTAATCCTTGAGGTCTCGCCTAGTAATGAAAATAATGAATAACGGGATTCCAAAATGTAAAAGACCTGCGGAATAGGGGTAGTAGAACAGGTCTATTTGGAATGCGATGAATCCGGTCGTTAGTAGCCACCAGCCAAAAATGCAGCGTAGCACCAGAACACTTGATATCTCAAGAACCGACTTGCTCTTCAATCTTCATCTCCTCAAGCACGAATCTCTAAGCCCGAATGCAAAAAAGGTCGGCGTGTATATCAGTTTGTCCGTCCTAGCAACATCCCCACACATCGTGGGCTCCTTGGCTTATGCAAAATCAGTTGACATCTAGAATTCATTTATGCTTAGGTTTCTTAGGTTGTCATTCAACATTTCCTGCAATCATCGTTGCGCACAATGATGATCTTGCATTCTTCAACGATGTCACCGAAGGCTTGGTAGAAGTATCTCGCAGCTTCAACGCGCCCTTGTTGGCCCCCATCAGTTAAGCGATAAATTACTTGATTGCCTTCTTTAACGCCCTCGATCAGTCCCCGTTCTTTCAAGTCTTTAAGCGCTGGATATATCGTACCTGGTGTGGGTTTGGAGCCGCGTCTCTTTGATATCTTTTCAGCAATTTGCTGGCCATTCAAGCGTTCCTTACCTAACTCCCAAAGTATCTGGAATGTAAGAAACCCCCTCATGTCACAGCAATCCGGAGGACAGCACCTACCCGCCTTCTCGTCGCTTGACATGTTGAGTATTGGACATCCAATACACTTAAATGTATATATCTGATGCCCAATATTGGTCATCCAATATTGGCTCTCGAATGAAAGCGGTGAAGAAGTTGAGCGATACGAAACGAATCAGCGATATGACATCCGCTGAAATAAAGGACGAAGTAAGAAAGGCCTACACGAAAGTTGCCCGGCGAACTGTGACTGGATGCTGTGATCAAGAAGACGCACCCACGAAAGAATCCACATCCAGCTATTGTAAGTCCTCTCCAATTGACATGAAACAAGTTGTTCTGTCATTTGGGTATTCTGTTGACGGACTTCCTGCGTCGGCGACTGAATCGTATGCTGGCTGCGGCAACCCTATCGCCTTGGCAAGCCTACGAGAGGGTGAGATTGTTCTTGACTTGGGGAGTGGAGCCGGCTTAGATGTGTTTGAGGCCGCCAAGAGGGTTGGTGAGAGCGGTCGGGTTATTGGCGTTGACATGACGCCGGAAATGCTTCAGAAAGCGGAGGAGAATGCCGTCAAGCTTGGGATGACGAATGTGGAATTCCGGAAGGGTGACATCGAGAACCTGCCTATCGAAGATGGCATGATTGACATCATCATTAGCAATTGTGTTATCAACCTCGCCCCGGATAAATCCAGGGTATTTCGCGAAGCTTTCAGGGTACTCCGTCCTGGCGGCCGTGTGATGATATCAGACATTATCCTTCATGGTTCGCTGCCTGAGGAAGTACGCGACGAGGTCATCACCTATACTGGCTGCCTTGGCGGAGCTATTCCGGAAGAGGAGTATCTTCAATTGATGCACGATGCAGGCTTTGAGAATGTGAAAGTAGTTGAGAAGGCTAAATTCGATCTTGGTTCCAGTGCAAGGATTTCAGGGTATAAGCCTAAAGAGTGATTCGCGAACCTCATGAGTTTCGATGTTAAGCGTATGAAAGCATTGCCTTGGTAAGAATATCCTGAGCCGATCGGCCCACCAGGATTTCGAAGTCGCCAGGCTCAACTACCCACTCATGTTTATGGATGTCATAGAATGCTAAATCCTCTGCTCTAACGGTGATAGATACTGTCCTCTTCTCGCCAGCCTTCAATCGAATCTTTCCAAAACCGACTAGCTCCTTTTGAGGCCGCTCAACAGAAACTTGGATGTCTCGAGAATACACTTGAACGACCTCAGTACCAGAACTCTCGCCAGCGTTCATGACATCCAATTCGACGATGAATGCGTCATCTGTGTGCGTGATGGATTCCTTATTCAGATGTATACTCCTGTACTCGAAAGTAGTGTACGACATACCGAAACCGAATGGAAACAGAGGGTCAATCTTTTCCTTGTCGAACCATCTGTAACCAACGAAGATTCCCTCATCGTAGTGGACCTTTTTCTCTTCGTCACCGGGGTACGTCCTGCTCGAGCCACTGCTGTGCGCAGGGGAGTCAGTGAGTTTCTTGGGGAATGTCAATGGGAGTCTCCCAGATGGGTTAACATCTCCAAACAGAACATTGGCAATCGCACGACCTCCTTCCATCCCCGAATACCATGCTTCCAAGACAACTGGTACGGCTTCTAACCAATCGTCCATTGCTATTGGGCTTCCTGCTATTAAAACGACAATAGTGTTTGGATTAGTGGCTGCAGTCCTATTAATCAATGCAATCTGGTCGGCGGGTAAATCCAGTGAAGTCCGATCTTCGAATTCTGAGTCCCCACCCTTGCCATTATCCAAACCTGCGAAGATTATGGCAAGGTCCGCCTGCGAAGCATCGGTAACAATCTTGATCTTACCTTTGCATTTTTCTTTCATTCCTGCAAGTGGCGTTATCTCGAATGGCGGCTTCACACCTGACGAACCTCCCTTGAGAAATCCGCCGAATTTCTTCTTCAAGTTGGGTCCAAGAAGCGCTATCCTGTCAATTGTTTCCATGTCGAGTGGTAGGAGGTTTCCGTTGTTTTTCAGAAGTACCATTCCTTCTTCAGCTGCTCGACGAGCAAGGTCGTGATGTTGAGCGGTATTTCGAGACCCTCTGGGTAGTGCCTTTGCGTCCCCGATTGCTCCCGTCAGCATCATTACGCGTAAGTTCTTTCGAACTAAATCATTCAACGTTTTATCGGTGAGAATACCCTCGTTGCAAGCCTTCTTCAACAATTTGACCTTGTACTTGAATGGCCATGGCATCTCCAGAGAGAGTCCCGCATTGATACATCCCTCAGTAGTTTGGTCTTTTCTTGTTGAGAACCAGTCTGTCATGACAATGACTTTGAAGCCCCACATGTCCATTAGCAAGTCGCGAATCAGGTCCTTGTTTTCACAGGCGTATACGCCGTTGACCTTGTTGTAGGCAGCCATGATCGCCCAAGGGTCTGCTTCTTTGACTACTGCTCTGAATGCTCGAATGTATATCTCATGGAGAGTCCGTTCATCTATTTCGGCACTGCAGGTTGCTCGATTGGTTTCTTGGTTGTTGGCGACGTAGTGCTTGAGGCAGCCCCCAATTCCCTGACTTTGGATTCCTTTTACCACGGGAATGGCTATCTCCTTTGTCAAGTAAGGGTCTTCGCTGAAGTACTCAAAGGTCCTTCCACATAGGGGTGTTCGGTGAATGTTCATTGCTGGAGCAAGTAACATGTGCCTGCCTATTGCCCGAACTTCTTCTCCCATCGCAGCTCCGACTTCTCCTGCGAGTTTCTTGTTCCAAGTAGCTGCGAGTGATATTGGGGCTGGAAATCTAGTGTTCTTCTTGAGGCCGCTGGAGTGATAGGAGACACCAAGTGGGCCGTCAGTCATCTTGAACGAGGGAATGTGCAGACGCTTGATTGGCTTGGTAGTGTAGATACGCCTTCTGTCATGACTTGCCAGGAGTATGTACTTCTCCTTGGTTGTCAATCTTGAGAGGAGGTCTGAAACTCTTTCCTCGATGCCCAAGTTTTCATCCAAGTAGGGCAGATTGTCATTCATTGCAGATATTCTCAGGATAGACCTTCCTTATTGTCTTTCTCTTCGACTGGAGCTGGGCTTTTGTACGGACCCACTGCCTACTATCTGACAACTACTTGTGTGGACTTCGATTTGTTTCCTCCCAGTAGTGCCTTGAGGGCGCCTTGCTCCATCATGGAGATCAGTGAAACCTCAAGACCCGCCTCAATCAAATCCTTAGCAGGCTCGATAGAGGCAATCTTTCCTTTCATGGCGCCGCTGGCATCTACAACTCCTGATGCTCCCATCTGCTCCATGACCTGTTCTATCTCGTTGAGGTTGATTTCATCGAACTGCGTGGCTGACGGGTTCAGCTTTGGATCACCATCAAAGATACCTGCAACGTCTGAGGCGAAGATCAGTTTCTTGGCCCCCAGTTCACCCGAAATTAGAACTGCCAAGGGATCTCCACTTCCCACAGACCACCCCATTACACTGTCAATGAGGACATCTCCTCCCAACAGAGGGACCATGCCCACCGACAAGAAGCCTTTTAGCGGCTCAAAGAAGTATCGAGTCATTTTCATCTTGTCTGACGTAATCATTGAAGAGGGGTACATGAGACAAACTGGAATTCCTGCGTTCTGGAGGTTCTTCACGACAATTGTCCTTAGCTCCGCTACCTTGGCTTGTGTCTTCGAGAGTGGGAGCAGCTGCTGAGGACCAAGATAGCCCTTGTGAATCTTGTGCTCAAGAACTGGAGGGTGCCCGTATGACCCGACACCCTGCACAAGGACCAATGACTTGATCAAGCCTTCGTCCATGCACTCCTTAATCTCGCGAGAAACCGACTCCAGGATTTTGTCACGAACCGTATATGGTTTTGACTTGTCCGTTATGAGCGAGCCGCCGAGCTTGAGCACCGTCAGTTCTTGATTCATCGAATTGCACCGTAGGACCTAGAACAAACTGAACGCTGGAAACGCCCAGGTAAATCCTAGATATACACCTAGATATGGCAATAGTAGAACCATTACGATTGCTGCAATGGGCACAGTCCAATTATCGAAGCCCTTGGGGGACAATGCTTCAACAATAGTCACAACAATGCTAACGATTAGTATTGGTACAACCATGTCCACGATGACCCAGGATGTGACTTCCAGTGAAAAGATTAGCACCAAGCTGCTGCTGAACAAGAATGAGCCAATGAACATACCAATTGATCCAATCACCGTTCTTTCCGCGCCGCCAATTCCGAACTTCTTGTCACCACCGTACTTGCGTCCTATCACGTCAGCAAGACCATCGCCGCCTGCTAGGCAACCAAAGACAATCAGTGCCATAGGAGTTGCTAGGCTCAGATCCGCAGTAGCTGGCACATAGAAGAAGAGAATCGTTATTATTACCATCATCAATGCGTAGTACAGAGTACCTCCAAGGAGTTCCTTGGGGTCTCCACTTCTTGACATTGAGCGCACGAAATCCTCGTTCTTAACTTTGCCAGTGCCGATTGCGACGAACTGCAATACGAAGAATAGGGGAACGATTAGTGCCAGCCAGCGGCTTAGCCACGTGCCTGTGAAGAGTATCCAAGTTACAACATAAAGTGGAGCTGCAAAGATATGAATTACTTTCCGCGTTATGGTCGTTGAGAGCTTGCCACTCGCCTCTATCTTAGCGTTGATTTGAACAAGTAGCATAATTGCGATTAACGAAATAATCAGAGCTACTATGTCCCAAGCCCATTCAAGACCGGGTAGGGGATTAAAAACCATTGATAATTACCTCCCAATACTTACCTCCCATATTGGGTTGACGAGGTGCCGAGCAAACCATCTAATAAGTCCTGCAAGGAACGGCAAGTGACGAACTGACGTAACCCTAGGGATGCCAGGTCAATTCTCCCAGTTGGACAAGGACAACGATATCAGTAATTCCGCTGTGCAAGGAAGTTGGAGATACCGATGAGAAACTCCTTGTACCGTGTAGTTAATGGGGGTTTAGCCTTATCCAACGCTCCCTGACCGGATTTGAGCAGGTCCTGCATTCGCTCCTTACAGGCTTCCAAAGCTCCGGATTCACTGAAGATATTCTTCACCCTCTGCACTTCCTCATCCGTCATTCCCCCTTTTCCAAGAAGATCATCTAGCTCTTTCCTCTGTTCAGGTGTAGCTCTCTCGTATGTTTCAAAGACAAGGTATGTCTTCTTCCCCTCACGGATATCTCCAGATGTTGACTTTCCTGTCTTTGCTTCATCGCCAAATGAACCGAGGATGTCATCTTGCACTTGGAATGCTTGGCCAGCTTTCACTCCAAACTCTTCCAGTGCAGCCAACTGTGATTTCGTTGCTCGCGCTATCACTGCACCCATCATGAGAGATCTTTCGAAGAGAACAGCTGTCTTCATTTTGACCATCTGCAAATAGGTTTCAGTGGTTGCGTCTGGATCTGTTATCATGCTCATTTCAAGTAGTACACCATCAACGAGATACTGGTAGGAGTGCTGGTAATAATGCTGGCATATCACTGCTACATCTGGATCGAGCTGGGCAGAAGTGATCGCTTCTCCACCCATGTTGATTAGCGAGTCACCTCCCAGAATCGCCATGGTCATCCCGAAGTCATTGGACTCATCCATATTGTCACCACCCTCGAGATGGAGATCCCTGTATGTTGCGTGGAAGGTCTTACCACCGCGACGGGTTTCATCATGGTCGATTAGGTCATCATGCAGGAGGGACCCATTGTGCAGCAATTCCACCGAACACGCCGCTCGATATAGATTCTCACTCTCGACATCTTCCTTAATGACCTTGTACCCAACAGCCACGAGGATTGGACGCAATCGCTTACCTCCTCGCATCATGTACTCCCTGACATTCTCGTAGTACTTCTTGTGCCATGGGCCGAGCCGACTGACTTCTTCAATCTTCTCGCCAAGGAATTTCCCAAGCGCCTGCTCAGCATTCTTAGTTTCTTCCTTCAAGATGTCAATATAGTCCGTCAAAGCTGTTCCTCTCTAGGCGGGTGTTCCAGATTCCTCTTTAATAGAGTTACCGAATTGTCGAGCATAACTTCACAAAATGTCGAACTGAACTCAGATGCTGGCAGAAATTGGAATGGCTCGAATCCAACATTTGCGGGTTCATCTAAATATGGTCCAAAGTTATTACTACATTTCCCTTTTTGTGCCCTTTGTCAACATAACGGTGAGCCTCAACGATTTCTTCCAACGGATAGCGTTTATCTATGACCGATTTTAGCTTCCCCATCTCAATAAGCTCTTTTAGGAAGATTAAATCCTCAGCCTTTTCTTTTATTGAAGACCTAACGTTCAGAAACACTCCATTCTCCTTTAGAGAGCTTTTCCTACGTGAAGACGAAATCTTGCTTACTGCGTCAAAAATAACATCATAGGTTTCGCCACTTTGGGTAAAATCCTCTTTAGTGTAATCAATGACCTTATCGACTCCTAGAGATTTCACCATTTCTAAATTCGTTGTGCTGCATACCCCTGTGACCTTGGCCCCATAGTACTTGGCAAGCTGTACTGCATAAGTACCTACACTTCCAGAAGCTCCATAGATCAGAACTTCTTGTCCGCTCTGGATGTTTCCTTTTCTCATAAAATGCAACGCTGTAAGTCCCCCGACAGGAACGGCAGCGGCTTCCTCGAATGTCATATTAACCGGTTTCATTGCTACCAATCCTTCTTCATGCAGACATATGTACTCAGCATAAGCACCCCCTCCAATATCGGTGGATGCAAAAACTTCGTCCCCTTTCTTAAACAGCACTACATCTTTGCCTACTGATTCAATTTCCCCAGCTAACTCATGCCCCAGTATTTTATTTTTTCCGAGACCAAAAAAGAGTCCAAACACAATTCTGAGAGGGAATTTGAGTCTTCGAAGCATTGCGTCCCCAAATGTTACTGTTGTTGCATGAATTCTAATCAGTACTTCATTGTCCTTGGGAATCGGTTTGTCCACTTCTCTGAGCTGAAGACCATCCGGGGGCCCGTATTTTGTGCATACAATCGCTTTCATTTTCTTATGTACCTCTCAATCACTTTCATCCATACAACTAACTCTGATAGAACTATCTCCAATGGTCCGGAAGTAATAAATGAATCCTCAGAGAAATCCTCAATATTATCAATACGAGTAGGTGAGCTTGATATGGAAGATGTGAAGATACAGCTGTCAGCCTTATGGGTATCTCGCTTGTTAACTGGTTTTGTGGGGGATATAATCCGATTTCATGAGCCAGGATATTTAGAGGAGATAATATCAGGAGAATTATGGGGGGATATGCCATTGACTGCAGAAATCATGTTGCTAATGGCAATAATAACAGTGATTCCGGCTGTTATGGTTTTCCCGTCCTTGACGTTGAAGTATAAAGCGAATCGCCGCGTAAACATAATCGTAGGCATATTCATGGTACTTTTCGATCTTTCTTTCTTGATACAAGCTATTCTTGGTATGCCACCTTATGAGATATTCTTGGCAATTCTATACCTTGTGTTTACTGCACTGGTTGTTTGGTATGCATGGAAGTGGCCTAAACCGGAGGATTAGCCTAATAGCATGCTTTCATTGTTCGCAACTGCAATCAATTTTTTCGCGCGCGCCTTGCTCACACCTGCCCATCCTCAACAAATCGTTCATTATCATTTTTCAAGTTACCAATTGATGCACTGACTATTTGGGAAGTTTCAGTTTACAGGATTTGCTTCAGTTTCTGAGCAAACTCTTCCGCATGTTTGAGGTCTTCAGCATTGGGTCTACCCTTATTCATTCCCCCAAGATATTTCATGAAACTATTAGTGTTAAAACCTTTACAAGCAAATTCATCAACGATCATGTAACCTTTAGATTGCAGTTTTTCCCTAAGCGTCGAGTGATCGTTAGCAACTTTCTTTCCTCCAAGCATAGCACTAGTTGAGAAAATGAATGCTTTCTTATAGGTGGCGTGTGGTAGTTTATTGGCAAGGTCAAGCAGAGATTCATGGTGTTTAGCACCGTATATCCCTGAGCCAAAGCCTACTAGACTATACTCTTGAAGCTCTTCAGGGTCTACTTGCTGTGGCGTTTTTATTTGTGCATCAAGGACTTTGGCGAAGACGTTGGCAATTCTCTCAGTATTATTGTGATGATATGAAAATAAAACCAACAGAGCTTTCATTTGCAGCACATCATTCTCTTGTGTTTAAATGGCTTTTCAATGAAGAAATGGAATATTCATATATCTCACGCATAGATATTCGATACATCTCATGAAGTATAATGGTTGAGCTGATTTATGAAAGTGAAATTTGAACTGAGTCAAGGTGGCCATATTGACATACCTGTGTACGTAAATGATGAAGGACCATTCCGGTTTAAAGTAGACACAGGTGCTGCAGCAACGACATTGACACAATCACTTGTTGAAAAACTCGCCATTCAAACCTCTGTGGATGAAACTGGTAGATTTGATGCCATTGGCTTTCCATATGAAATAGCAGAATTAGATAACCTTACAATTGAATCGATAGTTAGAGAAAAGGAAGAAGTGATAGTCTTTGATATTGATTCTTTTCTTGCCTCGCTTGGGCCGGCTGCTCAGCGAATATCAGGAAATATTGGACACACCACATTGAAAGATTACGTCTTGGCAATCGATTACGGTACTAAAACGCTCAAACTGAATACAGATACGCCATCGGATATTCCATCCGAATCATGGACACCTTTCAGATATGTGGAAGACACTCATCTCATAGGTGTGCCAGTTTGCATTAATAATACGGAAACCGTAGATCTTGTACTAGATACAGGTTCACCAGTCACCATACTAACACCGAATTTGGCAGCAGATATCGGTTTGGAGTTAAATGAAGGCGGTCCGATGGTAAAAGGACTTGGTGGAATGACACAAGCTCACATGACTCAGCTTCAGGAATTGTCTGTTGGAAATAGAAGTCACAAGCAAGCACAAATCCTGGTCCTCGACCTTTCAGCAGTTTCAAAAAGAGGAAACTTCACGCAGTATGGTATATTGGGTGCCTCATTCTTCAATAGATATGAGTTAGTAATTGACTACCCCATGATGAATCTCGCTCTACTCTGACATTGTTTTCCATCTCGTGATATGTGAAACACTATTCCGGTCTATTACGAGCTTCATGCATTAGCTCCATTACAATACCACGATTCAGCTCTCTCCAAAGAAGATTAATAAAATTAGACCAGAGTAATGGATTTAGCTAAGGAAGTTTCAAACGATAGGCCATAGGCCAATCTCGGAATAGTCAACAAATGGAAAGTGAAGAAAATGAGAAAAAGATCAATGGGCATACTCTTTGTTCTGTTGTTAGTTACTGCAGTGGTTATTGGTGGATTATACGTGTTACTCACCCAAACGGAATTGGTCGACTATGATGAAACAGTGACTATCTATGAGGATACCTATCCAAGTGCTGAAAACATTTCAATTTACTATGATGTTTGTTTTCACAATGCAACATTCAATGTGGTTGATGACCCCGGCTTCATGATCAAAATCAATTGGAAACTCACAGTCCTTGTCGAAGGAGCAAAAGGAAAGAACACGAATCTTCAAGTTACGAATACTTCGTATGGCAAGTATGTGACCATTCAGATATTGAAAGAAAACCCCGGTGATATTTGTGCATTAAATAAAGGAGATGCAGTTGCAACCGTTAATGTTACCATCAATAGTGCATATACCCTTGATATCGAGGCGTTGGCAGGACATGGAAATATCAATCTGACTGCCAGCGACGCAACTTTTGACAATATTTACTTTCATCACGGCATAAATTGTCCAGGTGATAATGGAATCGACATAACGAATTCAACGGTTTATGGGGATCTAACCTGTCAAGTCACAACAGGTAATTTCTGGGTACGACTTGAGGACGTAGATGTTGGAGGTGAATTGTCATGTACACCAGCAACCAGTGGAACACTGATAATAATATGAAGAAACTCCAGCTGAGTATATCTCAGTGGTATGATTGTGATGTATGATTGATTGCTTCATCAGCTAACCATATGTCTAGACAGGGATGTCCCGGCGCCGGAAGACGAGCAGACTGGCAACGATGAGAACCACATTGACCGCTCCCAAAACGAGGATGTCCCGCAGGAGGTTATCAAAGATTCCCAGACCGAACATGTCCATGGCGTTGTAGTAAAACCAAGTTGAAGCATACTTAATACCCTGCTGCGCTTCTGGGAGGTATTGCCAGAACGACCCGATGAAGAACATCAGGAACGTTATCATCATGGCGGCTCCCATCGTCTTCTTTGTATCCAAGAAAATCGTAGCGAACAATACGGCAGTCATGACCATTGTGCCGAGATGCAGGACGATGATTCCATAGACCACGAACAGTCGATCCCAGTGGAGTCCGAAATCAATGAACGTCGGCGAGATCGCCATCCCTGCCCCGACGAATACTACCACGATGCCCATAAGACCGGCGATGTAGAGGTATAAGAAGCCAATCTTACCCGCGAGGTAGGACGACCGGCTAATCGGTTTTGAGAGGATTAAGTCGATGGTCTTGTTCTCGACCTCTGCCGGGAGAGCAGTGCTGGAGGCCATGTAAACCAGGAAGATACCCACGAATATCCACATGAATGCGAAGAGCTCCATGCCAACGAAGCCATAGGGAGTACTAAAAGCGACAAATCCACCAAAGAAGTCTCCAAATTCTGGCATACTTTCAAAGATATCTGCATATGCGCTAACATCAATATATTCCAAGATTGCAATGATGGCGAGTCCCATCAGCCCTACAGCACCGCCGAACAGGAGGAGTGACCACTTCTTCTCACGGAATTGCTCAATAATGACCGAAAGCGCCTTCAGCATCTACGACACCTCCGATGTGATTCTCTTCTCTTCCTGAACGGAGGCGGAGTCACCGTGGTAGTACTTCAAGAAGATATCCTCCAAGTCTGGGCTGGTGATATAGAGGTCAGTGAACTGCACCTCGCGCAAGCACTCGAGGAGTGCACGGAGGTCGTTTCGGTTCACCAAAAAGTGGGCGCGGGAGTTGTCGATGGAGCCCTCTGCAACAATATCCGCTGGGATCTGAGTACGGAGAATGGCCTCATCGACAGGGGAATCGAACAGCAACTCTACTCGTTTTAGAGCGAGTCCCTTCAGCTTCTGCAGGGTCGCGACCTCAACAATGCTCCCGTTGCGAATGATCCCCACGCGGCTGGCCACCTTCTCGACCTCCCCGAGCATGTGAGAGCTCAGAAACACCGTGCAGCCGGACTCCGCTTGTTTCTCGTTGATGAGTCTATAGACATCTTGGGTGATTAGCGGGTCGAGACCAGCGGTTGGCTCGTCGAGGATGAGAAGCTCCACATCCGGTGCCAGGGCTAGAATCACCCCGATTTTTTGCTTGTTTCCTCTAGAGAGATTGTTCATGTTTCGGTCGAGATCAAGCCTAAGGGTAGTGGCCAGCTCCTCGACCCTAGCCCAGCGGACGTCAGTGTCGTAGAGCCCGAAGAGGTACTTCAGAATCCGGCGGCCAGTCTTATCCTTGAACTCGCCTAGTTCGCCAGGTAAGTAGGCAACGCGCTCGCGAATCCGCAGCGAATCTTGATCCGGGTCGAGTCCAAATACTGACGCCTCTCCCGACGTTTTGTGAATTAGCCCCAGAAGAGTCCGAATTGTGGTGGTCTTCCCTGCCCCATTGGGGCCCAAGAAGCCAAAAACCTCTCCCTCAAGGACTTCCAGATTTAACTTCTCGATGCCGCGGGACTCCCCGTAATACTTTGTAAGGTCTTGGCACCTGATGACGACATCGCTCATAGCATGGGAAAATTTGGATTTTGCCAATATATCTTTGCTTTTTCAGTGGGGGCAAGCACCATTATCTCTTGCTGACTGATAGTGTTACTATCAATCACGAGCTAATTCGCTTGTTTCGCAGTTTCTTGTTGCTCTGGCGCAAGGCTTTCATCAGAGCACCTATAGCGGTTTCCACTCAAACACGAATCCACTTATGTTTCAGGTCTCGGACACAATTCTTTTGAAGAAGTTACATGTGTCTGTCCGCAGGTGATGGAGATGACAGTAAATTGCAAAGCCTATTGCCTTCTCTTGCAAAATAGGCGATTCTCCATCTACGATTCAGTCACTAGTTTTATGGTTCAATTCAGGCGGTAAGAAGTTAACTAATTCTAGGGAGAGTAGACTACTTACTTCCCTTTTTTTTACGGTGCCGTTTTCTTCTTAATTCTGTTTGTTTTTCTTTTAGTTTCTCTTTCAGTTCTTGTGGGCTCTCTCTGAATTTTGCAATACGTGTTGCTCCATCTTGTCCAACAGCTATGATCTCACGCCCCATCTTTTCAACAGCATAATGCATAAAATCGTGATACAAGCCCTTCTGGACCCCAATATCGCTCGTTCCAATTCCTTCTCGCCGCAAATCTGGAAATCTATAGCCTTGAGAATTCCAGATTTTCACGTATTCTTGCGCGTCCTTTTTGCTCACATTGACTAGTCTTCGCGGTAGAACTGGTTTCAATTTATTCAAGACTAAATCCACGACACTTGTGATTATATTAATCTCAAGATGAGCCAACGCAAGAACTAACTCTCGCGATGCCATTAGTTGTACAGCACCAATTGATAGAATATTGCTTTTTGCCACATTTCCAGGTTCAAGAAAACCTACAATGGTTTCAGCAGTTGCAGGTTTTATTGAAGGAGTTACTTCATCAAAAAAGATGAGTCTGAAATTGTGTGCAAAAACATTCCTCACTGGTTTGAATACATCCCAAAATGCTTGAGAATAGCGACATAGATTGCGAATTCTTTCAAAGGTCGGTTCTAAGACTCTTTCTAGGAATGTTCGCTCTGAAGACTTGAAAGAGTCCAAGTAAGGAATAGCGGAAATGTTGCAAATAGCTGATTGATTGAGGGGTTCTTCTGAAAGAAGATCGTGAACTATTTGCAATTCTCCTCTCGGATTAATTAGAGAGTTTCTTAGTTTATGCAGATTACAACTTCTATCAGTCATGGTAGCATGAGCAGTATACAATATTCCATGTAACGTTTCAATTGCTTGTATTACAGAGAAGATGTAATCAACATGGATTGTTTCGTATATCCTGTCCTTACTAATTGGTTGTCCTGTTTCTTTATCTATTATATTTTCCAAGTATTTTTTATTTTGATCATGTTGATAGTTAAAATACTTCATTCTAATCATAGTTGAGTTCTTCATTATTCCTAGAACATGAACAAGCTTTTCTTCAGGAGTTTCTGGTACAGGAAAATACTGTGTTGATCCTATCTTTTTGGACATGATATTTGCTCCTCCATGTAAGGTGATAGAAGTTGATACCAGATTTGTGTCTTTACTAACATTCATGCTTCTATCTGTCGGCAATGATCCTGAGTAATAGTCACTCCAAAAAAACACAAGCCCTTAGGAGCTAGACTGTTTTCAAAGGGGAAGAGGAGGAATTCTATCTCAAAAATAAGTGATATTGTCATACAAACTGCAGGTGTGGCATGTATCGCTCACAAATCAAGGCTCGCAGATAACTCCTGCTAATGCAATTACAGGTCTGAGAGGTCCACTGCAGAACCCTGAGTACAATAATACTCCCAACGCATGCTCATCGTCTTAGTTAGTCCACATTCTGAGCACAGACAGCCCTTTTGCTCATGGATCACTTCGCTTTTTCCCATGATACAAAAGACAGCGCCAGTTTCCCCAGCATTAGTGCATGTTGAACATTTGTTGCATTGACAAAGATGGAGAACTTGTTCAGCACTTTTCTTCTGGTCTACTTCCGACATGCCAGCCATCATCGCCTTAGATTTCTCTTCGAAAGTAGATGTTGACCAGTTTTCGATATTTGCCATTCATAGCACCAACATTAACTCACTGCACGAGAATCAGAATATAGTCTTATTCATACTCATTTCTTTCCACTTACGGTTAACCCTATCCAATAGGCTACGGTAAACCCGCTTGCTGCAGGATGCACATCTTGATTTCTCGAGGGTTGAATCTTAGCGTAACCTTGGTCTCATCAGCAGTATGTTCCTTGAGTGTCGTTCCATCTATTCTCACTTCCATGACCTTCGTGACTCGCCCAATCACCTTCATCTCAGTCAATTCTTCCTTATTCTCTAAGTTGAACATCGTAACCATCACAGAGTCATTGCGAACTCGTAGCGAGGAAATTCTCACATTCGGATTGCTCAGCTCGATAATCGGTTCAAGCAAGCTGATGTGAGACTCCGCCTGGTCTAAGTCAATTGTCGTCACTTCCTGCGAGCCGGCTTCTGCATGCTCAGCACTCATGTACAACGGATCGTCACTCGAGTGCAATAGAAATCCATAGCGATATTCATAGTCTGTGCCAATTTCTTGAGCCCCTTGCGTTTCCTCAGGCGGTCCTGCATGAATGGGTCTTTCAGGGTAGTCGGAACGCGAGAGCCAGCCTACGGAACGAACAAGTGTGATTGCAATCTTTTTCCTATCTACTAGCTCAACCTCTGGCATTCCTTTGTTGAAGACTGTGATAGCTTCTCCGCCTTCCTCATCTTCGATTCTGATGAATCGCTTCTGAGGCTGAATGCCTGAAGGCATCTCAGGATACGTGGACTTCGTTCTCTCAAGCTCGGAGGCATCCGGGACTCTCTCCGCATCTGCCTTTCGCGTCACGCATCCTAGATGGGTTGCAGTCTGTGTGAACTCCGAACTGAATGGGAGGTCAAAGCAGATTCTGAGCCTGTGGTCCTTGGCAGTGTTTGTCAGTTTAGTTATGATTTCGATTCGAGGCGTATCACGATAGAATCTGAAAGTTGACTCAACTGGTATCTCGACCTTGCCAACGCGCTTCTCTCTGGAGTCGTCCAAGGTTTCAAACACTTCAAGGACCATTGTCTGGCGTATCTCGGCCATGATTGGCCCATTACTCGTAATGAATCGCTTGACATTCTTTACCTTGACCTTCTCCGGTTCCACTCTGCCAAAGGTGTACACATCACCTCGATCGCCAAAGTCCTCAAAGGCATGAAGTCTTTCATATCTCCGACCAGTTTCTATGTTAACAGCATTGAATGTTCCATCTTTGTTGAAGGCGATTGAATAGAATCTGTTGCTTACATGGTTCTTGCTTGCTTCGAGGGTGTTACTGGATACGGACTTAGGGGCTTCATCAACTGGACTTAGCTGTGTGAAGGCCCATGGTCGGAGAGGAACGACGGCCGCATAGACACTTTGGCTTGGACGCACTGCAACGAGGTGTATCTTTTTGTACCGCTTGCTCTTTATCAGCTCATGAGCTTGCTTCTTGAAATCCTCCATGTCAAAGTCGCCCACAGGCTGTCTGTCGGCGATAAGCCTTAGCTCAAGGAGACCTGGTTCATCACCATCATAATGCTCGAAGTCATTGATGTAGAAGTTGATGAGCTTCCTGCCGGGCAACATTCTAATGCCCATTTTTGCAGTAGTCATACCCACCGTTGTTTCCAGAAAGACATCCTCCTGAGACCTGACAGGTTGGACGCCGTAGATTGTCCCATCGGACTCCTGCAACCCCTTGACATTCCTCTCTCTGGGTTGAGAGAACTCAATACGAATCGGGGTTTCCAAGCTAGTTCCAGAAGTGAAAGCAAGGATGCATGATTTGTCAGAAGGGCTTGATGTTTCCATAATGGTCTTGACTGCTCCAACGACAATGCTTTCTGCAATCGACTCAGCCCATGAGAAACGCACTTTCATCTCAGCATGGGTTTGATCGACTGAGCAACCGCAGATGGAGTCGTGGGGGTGATTCCGGAGAAGCCATTTCCACGCGGTTTCGAGAAAGCTAATTGGATACGAGTGTCCCAAGTGATGCCAGAGATACGCACTGACAGGCTCCGCTTTCAGTAGGAGTATATCTTCAACCTTCTGATTCCAGAGCTTGATCCACATGCGGGTTGAGTAGGTATCCTGCAGTAGAGGAGCTCTGGCAGGAGACCGAAACTCACCTGCATATGCAGGGGGATTATAGCCCGATTCAGTTACTCCCTTCTCCAGTGCCTCGACATAGTGGTTAAGAAAGCCAAGAGTGACGTCTTGCCCTTCTTGTTTCATTCTCTCTGTGTGCTCTTGGATGAACGGCTGAGGGCGGAGGTGGTCAGACCCATTCATCATCAGGTACAGTGGGAGGGGCGAGAATGGCTCCAGCTCAGTGATGCTCTCGTTGATCTTGTCAACGAATCCGTTGTAGCTCTTTGGGAATCTAGCGACGTTGCCATAGCCGCCAGGCAGATAGACACCGAGTATCGACGTTGAGGAAGTTGGATGTGATTTCCAGGTAAATGGAACTGTCATAATGTCTGGCGGCACTCCTCTCCAGAGTACGGCTGTCTTCAAGTTGGTGAGGTCACCTATTAGCTGGGGAATAACGCTCGAATGCCCGAATTGGTCTGGTAAGTATGCTACCTGCATCAGGGGGATATCGAGATTCGTTCCAAGGTCATGGCTGTACTCTAGATTGCGAATCAGGCTTTCACCGCCGACTAGCCACTCATCTGGCAGAAGGTACCATGGTCCCACAGCAATCTTGCCCTCTCGAATCCATTGCAATAGCTCCTCCTTGCGCTCAGGACGGATTTCGAAATAGTCCTCTAGAACGACCGTTTGACCGTCCAACATGAACCTGAAATCCTGTTGCTTTAGCGTATCAAGTAGCTCGTCGATTAGCTCGACTAACATGTATCTGAATCTCTGAAATGACAGATACCATTCTCGGTCCCAATGGGTGTGTGGAACGATGATGACCTTCTTGGCGTCCATCTGCATCTCTCTTCAATGCAGATTGCATCTCCTAGTTAAGTTTCTACTTGTCTGTCTTGTCAAATGTCATCAGTTCCAATCTGGATATCCTTCTATGCTATTCCCAATCGAGAAGCCTATGTTCACCTTCAAGGCTTTGGATTTCGGTCACGTCTTGTGATACTTCCAGAGTTCCAACGAACTCCCCATTATCCTCTCTTACTGCGAAATAGCTTATGAGTAGAAAACGGTCATTCATCTGAATCCAAAACACTGCCTTGTCCTTCTTGCCTTCCTTAAAGGCAGTCATAATCTTCTGTACCTTATCAAAGCTCTTCTGAGGATGGCAATTGATCACGCTTCTCCCAATGACTCCTGGACTCCTTGGGAAAATCCGATGGTCTGTTGCTGAATAGTATTTCACCTTCTCATCAACACCAACAAATGAAATATCGGCTGGAAGATGCCGAAGAAGCAGATCTATCTCTTTTGATGTCAGGCTTCCTCTGTTCAATTCAATTTCGGGTAATTCTGACTCTTGGCCAGCTTGATGAATCTCAGCTGGGGTAACTGGTTTCCATTCTTTCCCGGGTGTTACCCACGCGTATCCGATTTCTTCTTCTCCAGCTCGGGTTTTTGCCCAATCCTGTTCTGACAGATTTTCAAGAGACATTGGGAAAAGAATGTTCGCTTCTTTGTAGATCATGTCTTCAATGGCAGCAAGCAATTCGTCGAGGTTAGACTCATCTAGATTACTAATCATCTTGCGGATATCATCTTGCTTTGCCCACATCACAGTAGATGGTCCCGTTATGCCTGCTTTCTCAAGCATTGGAAAGAGTTGATTCTGCATTCTTGTATAATGCACAATTATCTTCTTCAGCTTCTCGATGGTATTTCCATCTTCAGGGTTCTTCCGTAGGTGATCAACTAGCCTCTGTGCTTCCTCATTTTCTTTTGTGTAGGTATGAATGGGGTGCCCAGGTGTAGTTTCAGGTGTTTGCTGGACGTCCAGTGATTCCTTGAAGACTTCTACATGCAAATCACACAGTGCTGTTACTTGTTGTGCTGTGAGTTCACCCGATGAGATGAGCGCTTGTTCCATATCAGCAATCTCGGTTGCACTGACGTCGACAAGAATCTCCTTGAACTGTGACCGCAAATCTTCCATTTCTTTGCCGTCATGCAGTCCCAAAACGATATCTTTCAAATTGCTCTGTCTTCTTTCAAGTTCTTCTTGCCATTCGCCCTTTCCCTCATCTTCTTTGTCAATAGCAACGGTTTCATTTGAGTTCTTTGAAATCGATTCAGACAGTAGCACGAATAATCGGTTCAATGGAACATTGGAGATCTTAGAAACATCCGTTAGAGTCGCGCGTTTTCCAATGGTCCTTTTCAGAATCGGGTTTTGGAGCATTTTGAGCTTCGGCGAAATCTGAATCAACGTATCAAATAGGAATGGAAACCCCTTTGCCAAATCCAGTACTCTAGTTGTTGCTTTGAGTGTCGTTGCCATGTGGAACCCTCAACCAGCCACAGTAAACAATAGTTAATAAAGTCTGCGCTTTGAATGAGTTATGAACCGAGAAGCCTGATCATCCTGACAGATTCACTTTGATTAGGATTGTCAAACCATGAGGGGGCGATTCCCCCTCTGGTCTACAATTTCAGGGTGATATCTATTTCATTCATCAACGGTTTTAGTCCTTTGAACAATAGCATCATAGCAAGGAGTATCATAACCCCACCTGCAACACCAGTGCTGATTGTCGCACTCCACTCAACAATTCCCTCATTCAGATTGTATCCAAATCGTGCAAGAATAAACGATGTCAAGCCAAAGAAACTTCCGCACATTGAGAAGAATGCTGGAACACGTCGGGACACACTGAGGTTCATGAACTTCAGGTCCAGCACAATTGGTTTCTTCTGAACTGTGACCTTGGTTGATTCCTTGCCTATTGGTGTGAGCTGACCATCTGCATCTAGGAGTTGAAACTCAACGTCTAGGTCATATTCGCCCGTCATAATTGGTAAGACCTTAAACTCAGCTCTTGTTTCGTTGTCCAGTTCTGATACTTTCATGTCTCGGTATGCTGGTGAGATGTTGCATCCACTGCAAACTGGAATGACACGGACATGTCCTGTGGTAGGGAGCTTGTAGGTCGTTTCAGATTCATGAACAGACGCGCCATCTGGAGTTACCACTTTAAACTCAGGTCGGTGGAGAGATACTATGAGGTCGAATTCCTCCTCCAAACACATCCTTTCCCAGTAAATGAGAGATGCCTTCCTTTCAATTTGTCTAGGTGCTCCTCCTCCATCTACAGGACCTCCCATTGTTCTAATTGCATCAGGCGGAGTTTCTGCCAAAGTAATTTCATCATATGAGCCGGGCGGTGTACTTGGTTTCAACATTCTTTCGAATTTCCGATCATCAGATGGTTCGCGATCAATACCCCCACTAACAGGAGTGCTTTCCATTTCTTCTGCGAATTCAACACTAGACATCTTCTTCTTTCTAAGAGTCGGTATTCCCTCTTCAATCGGTTTGATCTTCAGAGATTCCTTCTTGGTCTTAGTCAAAGAGAATCCCAATAGTGGTAGCGAGAACACAAGTAATACAAGAGCAATAATGTCCAACAAAGCAAAAACCCTGAGCTATGGACCAGACGCGAACATAAATCACTTTCTCCCATTCACTCACATAAAACCCCGGTTGGTATTGTCATTTTCCATCGGATTCTCTAAAACGTGCGTTAACGAAATATACAGTGCGATCCAATGCTGCAGGATTTATCCGTCTGAATTGCTAGATGCTACTCAGAGTGAACTTCAAATCTCTTGCGGGATCGATATGATGCGGGTCTTTTCTTGGCACAATAATCAATGATAAACAAACCCTGACCAAGTGGTTGATTCACTAGAATCTATTAATTAATGCGCATTATCAATCGCACGAATCGCAGGGAAAATGACTAATTCGGATTCTAGGTGACTCGTCGCCAAGAACCTTCTCAGTCACCTAATGATGTGATATCAGGTCTTCATGGAAAAATTGATGGAATGATTTTGGTAGCTGTTTATAGTCTTCGTATTTTATATCAAGAGCATTAAGATCTGCGGAGCTGTAAGTATTCCAAAACAGGATTGGTCCTTTCGAGCTCCTACCCTCCTGAATGTGCTTCAACATGCATGCTAAAGCTTTGCCTGAATATGTCGTATCAAGATGAATCCCCTCAGATGCTCGTATCAATTGGATTGCATCAAGTGCATCCTTTGTTACTGCCCCATAGCATGGTCCTACAAAATCATGGTTGATGTCGACTTCTTCTGGACTTACCAACACCTGAGAGATGTTGTCGCTCTGCTCTCCTAGGTACTTGAATGTCTTATTGATCATCTTTGCAGTTTTTATTTCGTTAGTCATCCCGATATCTGTTACACGAACACCGATTAGATTTGTTTCCATACCTGCTAGTTTTAGTCCTACTGTGAGCCCCGCATAAGTCCCCATTGAGCCGATTGGTACAAAGATTTGCTCTGGTTTAGGCATCATGCCTAGTTCCACTTGATTTGCTAGTTCGAGTGCCGCTTCCACAAATCCAAGGTTGCCAATCTTATTGGAACCGCCCGGACCATAAAAGGAATACACCCCTCGTTTTGAAGCGAGGTGCCACAGACCTTTCAGAAGAGCTTCTGGAGCGTTCTTGGCGTAGGACATCTTAGCTTCAAAATGATGGAACCGGAGGAGTTGTTTCTGTACATGTTCTGTGACTGGTTGATCAATTAACCTGAGAATTGTTTTGATTCCATGCTCCCGGGCGTAGATGGCTGTAGCAAGTCCGTGGTTTGAGCCCAATCCGCCAAAGGTCATGATCCATTTCTTTTTCTTTCTCAGAAGATCTGCAAGAATGAACTCTAGCTTTCGGATTTTATTTCCTCCGTATTTTTCCCCCGAAAGATCATCTCTCTTAATCCACAAACTACTATGCTTGAGTGCGTTTTCAAGGTTCTTCATTTCTTCAACAGGTGTAGGAAAATTACCCAGCTTAATCCAGGGAACCCTGGTCTGAAGCTCCGGATATTTCTTGAATAAGAGCGGTGTAGCTGTCATCAGAACCTTCCTCTCATCCAACTCCGGTGTGTAATTGAAGCCTCTGATATACATGATGGCGTTGGGTTCATCTGCAACCCTTCTGATTATCAACTTCAAGGAGCATGAAATTCGCTTTTCAACAGCCCATAATACAAAATTCCAGAATAGGTTCTATCAGGGTTTTTCTTATTCTCTCGAATATGACCCTCTCTTACAAAACCGCATCTTTCTGCAACGCCTATGCTTCTAACATTGGTATCATCAGTTTCAATCCGAATCCTGTAAGCATTGAGACTCTCAAAAGGCAACTTGACTACCGCATTCACAGCCTCTGTCACGTATCCTTTGCCCTCATGCTCTTTGGCCAAATGAGAAATGGCATCCCATGCGATTCAAGGAGGGGGTACGTGTTGGGTCTCGTGGAGGACATGGACCAATTAGGTACAGTGTCAAAGAAATCGTTCCTGGAACGGGGATTGAGTTTCAGTTCGAGAAACCACGCGGATTCCATGGCGTTCATGGTTTTATCCTGGAGGAGCAGACTGAATCTCTAACGCTTCTAACACACTACATCCGGATGAAGACGTCTGGGAAATCTATCCTGTCTTGGTGGTTTATCTATCGACCTCTTCATAATGCTCTGATCGAGGACTGCCTTACGAAAGCTGAGCGAAGTCTTGAATTGGGACCAACGCGGAAGAAGTGGAATCTCTGGGTTCGCTTTCTCCGGAAAGTCTTATCATAGTGAATCAGGGATTATTGGGTCAATCAACCTATGCTGTAGCATGTGACAGAACACATGGAATGCCGGTTTTACAGCAGCACTTTTAGGAAATTCTACAGACAGATTACTATGGACTATCTGGCAATCGTAAAGAATGAAGCGCATGCAACATCCCGGGGGAATTAGGATGAGCTCAGAATTAGAAGATGATGTGATATTCGAGGATTACAGAGAGTTGGAGCCTGTGAGCAAGAGCTTGGGGCAGTACCTCATTGCTGTCATCCATCTTGCCGTGGCCTTGCTCATCTCCGTGATTCAACTCAACGATGGAATTAGTGCATGGTTCCTAGGATTCGGGGTGGTGGTCCCCATTCTATTGATTATTCATGGCTGCTTGTTCCTATTTATCCCGAATGAGTCATGGTATAGAGAGCGAATGGTTCCATTTATTTTGAGTATAGTTATGGCTACAGAGATTGAAACCGACAGATACCTCGAATTTAACCGTAGGGTCACTAGGT
>JABCTJ010000249.1 GCA_018238375.1 Candidatus Thorarchaeota archaeon | reverse complement strand
TGTATACTAGTATCTCATTCTACAAAAATGTGACTGTTGCTTTTCCTTTCCGGTATCCCTGTTGCATTTATCGATATGTTACCATATCTTTCGACCATTGCTTTTCTATTGGCATGGAGAATCCTGCTCAACAAACAGAAAGTGAAGAGGATAATAGGTGCGCCTTCAGCGCTATGTGTCCCGTTTGAGAAGGGCTAGGAAGCGAAAGAACTAATCCCTCGCGTTCCATGTCTCATTCGGTTTCCAGCATACTGATTAGCAGGCGCTACTGGGGAGTTTCTAGTGATAAGTCGTTGTTGGAGTGTGATTGAGAATGCCTAACAAGAGTGTAAAAGTTGCCATTGTCGCCATCATAGTTTTCATTTTTCTCGTGTGGATTGCATATCCAATGTTCATGGCAATTGCGGAAAGCAACCTCCCGCATCAGATGCATGCTCAACTAACAGGAGAAGATGCGGTCAGTGATACTACTGCCTTTGAAGTTCATGGCACAGATCTTGGGATTATCACGAAGCACGATGGACGGTACTACTACATCTTCGGTGATACTTTCGGCGCTGAAACTAGTTTCGGTAATAACTGGCGGAGCAACACGATAGCTATCAGCGATGACACGGACCCTTCAGATGGCATTACACTCGACGAATGGATTGTCACTCCTGGGACAAGCTGCGCGAAGGAGCTCATCTCAAGCCTCAAGCAGGATAATGTGGAGATGACATGTATCCCAACTGCTGCAGTGAGTCTTGGAGGAAACTTGTACGTCTACTACATGTCCGTTAAACACTGGTCAAGTACCGGCGGAGTCTGGACGTGTAACAACGCTTCAATTGCAGTTTCAACAGATGATGGTCATACATTCACGAAGATGAATAACATCTCTTGGCCGGGTGATAGTAACTTCATTCAATTCGGATTCGCGCAAGAGGTGGAACTGACTTCTAGTCATCTGTATTTGTTAACCACTCCTTCGGGCCGATTTGGTGCTTGCTATCTTTGTAGAGTGGGCACATCAGAGATACTCAACCAATCAGCATACGAATACTACATGGATTCGAATACATTGGGAGATCCAATCTGGACTCCGGACCATGAACAAGCTGTTGCTGTATTCCCGGCACCCGTTGGCGAAGTTTCCGTCATGTGGAACCCGTACATTCAGCAGTGGACTGCATTCTACACGGATAATGCTGCATTCTCAATTGTGATACGAACTGCTGACGATCTCTGGGGACCCTGGAGTACGCCCGATACAATTGTTGATGCCTCGGAATATCCCTCGCTCTACGGTTCTTTCGTCCATCCGGACTTGGTTGAAGACAATGGACGAATTGTGTATTTCATTATGAGTGTCTTTTCAGTCTACAACACATTCGTAATGTCAGTCGACCTCACCTCGAAAGGACCGTGAAATCTTCAGGCTTGAGTCTCAGCTCTACAGCCAGAATGGCGAAAGAGATAAGTTGCGATTCGTCAGCCACGGGCAAGTCAAGAATAGATGTTGGCCGACGTTGATGCAGTAGCCCATAAGCAAATGCACCACTAAGGAGGACAAGGAAAATGTCATTTGATGATTTTAGAAAAGAACTGGTCGAAGCTGGTGAACTTGATTCGGCGGAAGCTGAGAAATTGGACTTGATGGAGTTGATATCTATTTATCAGAAGTTCAAGATAAAGCAAGCCACCGGAGGCGCTTCGAGACCGTCATCTCTCAGAGCGGAGTTGATGAGAACATCTGTGCGCAAGAAGACTACTAAACCTAGGGCTATAAAAGCTCCTAAGAAGAAAACTGCAGCGCCAAAGAAACGGAGTAAGCCTCCGCGACCACGTGAAGGACTCGTATATGCTTTGGAAAAACTGACAACAATTGCAAAGGGAGGCAATTACTGCATGACGGTTGTCGATGGTTGCTGGGTGAACTTCAGGTACAAGAAGAGAGGTGACCATCTGTACTTCCAAGTAGCGGGTGACAAGTACATTCCAAAGAAATCGCACCTTAAGAAGGAGCATATTGAGATTCTCAAGGATATGGGCATTGTTGCAGAGCCGATGTCAGATGATATCTTCTCAGCCCATTTTGATGACGAGCCACGGAATCTGAAGAGAATCGTTGATACAGTCTTTGAGATATTCTCCAAGGTCTATCGTGTAAGCAAGGGTGCGGACGCATACATCGAGTTTGTTATTGGCTCGAAGCCGTCAGCTGAAATGGCAGGTGCGGTTGAAGGGATGTATGACTACTTCAACGACCGCGATGGCAAGAGCAAGTTCTGTTGGAATTGGAGTGCTTAGAAGATTCGATTCGTGCGATTCGAGAGGACCCCTTTCTGGCATTGTGGATAGGACTTGGGGGACTCTGGTGCTACCTTTGCCGCTGCGTGCATCATATTGTAGCGCTGTCTGAATTCTTCTTTGCCTATTGAGGCCTTAGGAGATATCGTTTCGAGCGTAAATCAGCTGTTAGAAGCGCGTCCCAGATACCTATGACTGTTGTCTGGTATTGATAGCGCTCTCACGGAAGAAGAGAAGAGAGCATTCCTTCGACTATCTTGAAGACTCGGCTGCTTCTCTGGCTACTTCCAACGGAGGTTTGACCTCTTCAGGAATGGGCGATGTGTAGATTCTGTCACCTTTTCGCTCCTTGAATTCGTCACGCACTTTCTTCAACAGCTCTGGCTTAGTGAGAAGGTCAAGAGC
This sequence comes from Candidatus Thorarchaeota archaeon, assembly GCA_018238375.1. Classification (GTDB taxonomy): domain Archaea; phylum Asgardarchaeota; class Thorarchaeia; order Thorarchaeales; family Thorarchaeaceae; genus WTCK01. The sequence continues at coordinate 4,599 of JABCTJ010000249.1, read as the reverse complement.
AGTGCCTGCGATTGTCTTAGCCGCGAATATGAGGGATTTGTGACCAATACTCATTCCATTCATCGCCACACTCTGCCAAGAATGCAGCGGAACTCCAATCGCATTAGTTGCTGTCGTAAACTCCATCGTGGGTGTCACCCAGCTGACATCTGCAACATCTGTTGAGCCAGGCGTTACAATTCCTTCATCCCAAGGATCAGGAATTGATTGATCGAGGAGAATGTCCATCAGTTTCTCCCAGCCGGGGCGTTTCGTCTGTCTCAACCCAGCCATCTTGTCCTCCCTTGGAATTGTCTTTGATATCTCCCTTGCGAACTTCATCTCATCCTTCGTATATTCAGGTGTCCCCATTTCCTTCATGTTGGTTGTAACTATGTCACTTAGTGCCTTGTTTGGGAGCATATTGTAGCTGCCTTCCAAAAACTCAACATCATGAGTCGTGCGAGCCATCAGATCTGCGCCATCTGCTATTCTCAAGAGCCATTCGTAGAGCTTCTCGACTTGGTCGCGTTCAGGAGCCCGAACGTAGTACCATACTCGGGCATAGGGTGGAACGACGTTAGGCTGTTGCCCCCCTTTCTCAACGACGTAATGAATGCGTGCCTCTTGAACGACGTGTTCTCGCATGAAGTTCGCGCCGATATTCATTAGCTCCACTGCATCCAATGCGCTTCGACCACGGTCTGGGGAAGCAGCGGCGTGTGAAGCAACTCCATGGAAGTGGAACTTTACCGAGTTCACAGCCAGACAGCTTCCGACTCCCGCAAAGTTGAACCATCCTGGATGATGACTCAGAGCAACGTCCACATCATCGAAGAATCCGTCCCGGACCATAAACACCTTCCCACTGTAATTCTCCTCAGCAGGACAGCCAAAGAACCTGATAGTCCCTGCAATGCTGTTCTTCTCCATCGCTATTCTGACTGAAATGGCGGCTGCCAGCCCTGAAGTTCCGTGGATGTTGTGTCCACAGCCATGCCCGGGCGCCCCCTCAACAAGTGATTCCTTTTGGGGTATTGCCTTCTGCGATAGTCCAGGAAGCGCATCGTACTCCCCCATGATACCTATGATGGGGTGTCCGCTTCCATAGGTAGCCATAAACGCTGTCGGCATACCTGCAATCCCACGTTCTACGACAAACCCATTCTCTTCTAGCGTGTCAGCAAGTAGCGCTGAAGACTTGAACTCTTGGAGACCAAGCTCAGCGAGCTCCCAGATTCTATCGCTTATTTCTACAACATGCGACTCATTCTCGATTATCCAATTCCAAGCATCCTCTTTGCTCAAGGTGTTTCACTCCGTTAATCATTTAATTGGGAATGCAGAGTTATATGTACTCACAGAGTTCGAGTGCTCGGAGGAATATGCGCAGTGCGCTGGATAGTTCTAGTTCTGGCTTGTCTGATAGTGGTATGTGGTACCATACCAGGGAGTCCAGCTCAATCCATTGTCAGTCAAGACGAAACAGTAGAAATTACTGTGGCGTACACGCATGACATTCACGGTCATCTCTACCCAAAGTGGTCCAGCGGCAGTTGTAGCGGGGGAATGGCACGACTCTCTACGAAAGTTCAACAACTCCGAGCTGTTCGACCAGTCCTGTTGCTTGATTGTGGAGATATCCTAAGCGGGGGAGCTACAAACGATCATAACGACGGAATACCCATGGTCGAGGTCATGAACAGTATCGGCTATGACGCCATGGCTCTTGACAATCACGAATTTGACCAAGGTCTCACAACACTGAGTGGGATGATTCAAGCTGCTAATTTCGATGTGCTAAGTGCGAATACTGAATGGCCAGGCACACCTCAAACCGCAGATTATTCCATCGAAGAAATCGCAGGCTATCAGATTGGCATCATCGGTCTTACGCCTTCATTCTGGTACGCACCTGATGGTGTTGTGTTCACCGACTTGGCTGAATCCGCGTCAATCGCTGTTTCGGAGCTTGAGGCTCAAGGGGTCAACTTCATCATAATTCTTGGCTGTGTCTGGTCAGGTCTTGCGAATAGTGTTCCCGGGGTTGACCTTATAGTGAAAGGAGACGGCCCGGAAATGATTGGCGATACCCTCTCACTTCCTTCCGTGGGTTCATACGGATCTTCATTGGGCGTTCTCAACCTCACTATCAACATCTCACAAGGCACCATCGAAGCGTACGCTTTCTCCAGTCACGAACTTAGCTCAACACTGGAGCCAGATTCAGCGGTTGAAGCCATAATCGATGGGTGGGATGCCCCGCTTTCGGAGTATCTTGACACGCCTGTAGGCTACTTTGATACATACATGAGCAGCTCGAATGTTGGTCCATTGTTGGCAGAAGCACTATGGCAACAGACCGGAGCAGATGTCGGCGTGTACAATGCGGGTGGTGTCCGGGAAGGAATCGACAGCGGGTTCGTCACTTACCGTGACCTGTATCATGTTGAGCCTTTCTTCAATTTCGTGGCCACAGTTGATGCTCCAGGCTGGATAGCAGAACAGATTGTTGGTAGCAACTATCACGCCACCAGCATTACTGCGTTTGAACCTGATACAATATACACAATTGCCAGTTCCAACTTCTCGATAACAAGCTTTGAGTGGTCATACGGGTCGGACCTGAGCAATCGTCAAGACACGGTCGGAACAAGTGTTGTGGAAGCTTTCGCCGCCCACCTATCTGATGCTTTCCCAGTTGAAATACCCGACCTGCAAGATGCGCTGATCGAAACGAAAAATGTCATCAGTTCACTGCCTGATGAAGCGCTTACGGGCGGAGTTCCTTCGGATCTCAGAACCAGTATGAACAACGAGCTCACATCGGCACAGACAGCTCTTAGCGAAGATGATTTTGCGGATGCAGTTTCCCATGTTCGTACTGCTATCGACCTCGTATCAGACCACGTGATCACTTCCTGCCCTAGGCGATGGCTCATGATTGCGCTCAACTGTATCGTTTATGGTTTAGAAGATGTCACAAGTCCAACAACACCTTCAGATACAGCGTCAACACCAACCTCTGCGACTACCGAACCAACCATCCTGGTTCTCGAGGAAATTTTGATTGTAATAGTCGCCACACTCACAATCATCGCGCTAATCGGGGTAGTCTGGAAGTTGAGAAGAGGAAGAGCATGAAGTAGCACACTGCAAGATTATTGTCACACACCTCACATGAGCCGTGAAATAATTGCATGGCTTATGAGAAGTTGCCCGCTCAAACGTTCCAATTGACCTTACCACGTACTGCACCATATCGTGGACTGGCGGCAGTCCTTTCGTTTGCACTCAATGTGTTGACTATAGGTTTGGGCGTTGCTGAGCAACCACCAGATGCACCAGGTGTTCTACCAGCACTGCTTGCAAGGCGGGCGATCCTGCTGAATAGGTCATCTCTATTCAATCCGTTCGCTCTCAAAGCGACCCAAAGTTCTCAAACGAGTTCGGATTAGAAATCGTTAGATTTCTTGAGATATCTGGGAATCAGAACTGCCTCACGCAGAGTGACATCTTTGGACGTTCTGTAAGTGCGGCCAGTGCACAACAACTCACTGTGCTCACCGATGACCAGAAGTCTAAGCGGATGTTTTCCCTCCGAAAGAATTGTTTCTATCACTAGGTCCAAAGCAAGACCTGTTTCCATTCTGATATCTGGTTCCGATATCGCCTCCACCACGCCTGCCGGAGGGGCTGCATCGCGCATTATGTACACATATGCACCCAATATAATGATGAATACTATCACCATGACAACAGACACGCCTAGAATGAGGAAGAAAGGGTTCGGGCCGAGGAGTTCCAGTAGCCTAAGTATTAATGCCAGTACATAGACAGCCAGTATCGCCATTGATCCGTATACTGTCAGGCGAATTATGGTCTTCGACCGTAGGGATACATGTGGAGATATCTTATCTCTAAGAAGTGCAGACCATCTCGTCTTCATTTCGGGGTCTATCTTGCCCAGGACAATGAGCGCTGAACCGTAAGCAGCTGTTGGGAGTTCAATATGTTCCTCTGGTTTCTTGGGTTCGATGATCTTGCCTACATCCACGTAGCCGTCATGAATCATATCAAGGAATGATATGGCAGCGCCAAGCTGTAACCTGTTAACCCCTCGCACCTCGTAGTCTTTGACCATTTTATTTTGGCTGAGGAGATAGCGAAATGAGAAACCTGTGCCGATTGCAATCGGACCAAACAAGATGGTGAGTCTAAACCATGGGTTATCTGGAATTACAGCATGGTCAATCCACATCACGTACACTCCTAGCAAGGTAGTAGCGAAACCGCAAAGAAATGGTAAGAGCATTCGCAGTGCTTTGATACCCGACCAATCGTATTCGGCATAGACATGTGATTCGTCATCTCTTATGGAACTCAGAAAGTCTTCGATTCTGGTGTCAGATGAGTCGACCAAATGTTTCCCCCGCGCATTGTGTATACTGTTTGTACTATTCAGGTTTGTGCAAGACTTGAAGCCTAGACCATACATGAAACCATATTGAGATGAGCTTTCTGTAAGGTATTACACTACCAGCTCTCAATGGGGAAGACGCAGCAGATCGCAGAGTGCAATCCTTGCTTGAAGAGAGGGCAGCTAAATCCCTTTCCATG
>JABCTJ010000212.1 GCA_018238375.1 Candidatus Thorarchaeota archaeon | reverse complement strand
GCAGCAACTGTGGCGTCTGAAACAAACAATATCGCCATGTTCAATGATGATGTAATCGTCAAGTCTTGGGAGCGCCAAGGAATCCCAACAGAAGAAGCGCGAAACTATGCAACTGTTGGATGCGTTGAGCTGGCTCCATTTGGAACTAGCTTCACTTCGTCAGATGCGGCGCTATTCAATATCGCAATATGTCTTGAACTTGCTCTGAATAATGGTGAAACCGTTCTCCTAGGGTCGAAGCTTGGACTCGAAACTGGTGATGCATCGGAATTCCAATCAATGGATGACGTTATTGAGGCATTCCAGAAACAACTCTCCTACTTGGTAGGATTAATGGCAGAAGCTTCGAACCACTTTGAGACCGCGACTATTGAACTGATGCCTTCGCCGCTGCTTTCACTTTGCGTAGAGGACTGCTTTAAGGCGGGTCAAGACATAACGACCGGTTCTGCAAGGTACAACTTTACTGGAGTCCAGGGGGTTGGGATGGCTGATGTTGCAGACTCTCTCACTGCAATGGATCAACTTGTCTTCAGAGAGAAACGGTTGAGCATGGCCGAACTACTGGAGGCCATTAGGGACGGATTTGATGATTACGAACCGACTAGACAACTGCTTTTGAATAAAGCCCCGAAATTCGGCAATGATGACAAGATGGCTGATGACTACGCTGAACTCGTGGCGCGCATGTACGCTGAGGAAGTTGAAAAACATAAGAACATCCGGGGCGGCACCTTCATTGCAGGCATGTACTCTGTGACTTCTCATATTCCGTTTGGATTCTTTACCGGTGCGTTGCCGAGTGGACGATTAGCCACGACTACCCTAAGCAATGGCACTTCGCCTTCGATTGGAGCCCCTGCGAAGGGTTTGACAGCAGCCCTCAGTTCTGTTGCAAGCGTTAATCATACGCTCTACCCGAATGGAGTAGCTTACACCCTTGGATTGGACCCCAGCTTCGTAACCGGAGGAGAGGGCCTTGAGTCCCTTGTGAATGTACTCAGAACCTACGTGAAGCTCGGAGGTATGCATATCCAATTCAACATGATGGACCCAGAAACTCTTCGTGACGCCCAGAAGAACCCCACGGATCATCGCAATCTTATCGTGCGTGTTGCTGGATATAGTGCGTACTTCGTGGACTTGAGTCAGGAAGTTCAGGACGAGATTATCGGTAGGTTCCAAAGGTCTGAATAACATACTACCTCAATTCATCCAGCTGGGACAGAGAGATCTTCAGCCAAGAAGATCTCCCGGTTCCTGGCGGCTGTTGCCAGCCCTAATGGTCTGATTTCATACGCCAATCTACTTCGTCCAGTTGTCAGAGGTTTCGACATTGGCTGCTGGGTCATACTCGAATCCAGTGCCCGCAAGATTGGTCACGGTGAATGTGTAAGTTCCCGCTGGCAGGTGTTTGTTGGGTTTGTAGACATAGGTGAATACCACCTCGCCATTGATATCAGTCACACCCTCGTACGTTACAGTATCTCCACCAGGTATCTGCAGGTCGCCCGTGACTGTCACACCCTGGGCAGGAGCTCCGCCCTCATCAAAGACCTGCACGGTGATGTCAAGATACTCAGTCTTACCGTTTCCCGAGAATCGGGTTGAGAAAGATATGCTATTGACGTGAACCTTGGTGGGAGGTGGTGAGCCTCCGTCATTGCTTGATCCTGGTGTGGGTGATGTGAATGTGGTCCAAGTCGCACCTCCATCTGTTTCCCTACCGTGGCTGATATCATTGGTGGATGTGCTGTAGGTGTATGAGTCTAGGACTGTAACCCCGTCAGGCTTCAGATAGTTGACAGTATCGCCATCATTGTTCAATGCGATATTCGTCGTAGTCTGATAGAACACTATGAAGCCGTAAGCTGGTATCACTGATCCACCCGGGATTGTGTACGGATTTGTTCCACCAGTGGTAATATCATCAAGAATGTATCCTGAAATATCGACTTCAACATCCAACGGGTTGTACAGCTCAATCCACTCCTCCGAGTACATTGTGTAGGGATCTGGAAGGATTTCGTTCAAGAGCATTGAGTCGCCTTGTCCTCCTGAGCCAATATTCGCCTCACCTGGAGTAGGAGTACCAAATGTTATCCAATTCGGAGCTCCATCTGTTTCTCTGCCATAGCTGATATCATCGGCTGAGGTACTGTATGAATACGAGTCCAAAACAGTAGTTCCATCGGGCTTGAGCAAGTTCACGGTGTCACCAGCGTTGTTCAAACCTACGCCTGTGGCACCTTGATAGAAGACCAAGTATCCGTGTGCAAGAATCACTGTACCGGGGGCAATCGTGTATGGAATAGTCCCTCCAGTGGTGATATCGTCAAGAATGTAATCTGACAGGTCTGCATCCAAATCTTGGGGGTTGTACAACTCAATCCACTCTTCCGAATATAGCGCGTACGGATCTGGGAGGAATTCGTTCAGTAGGACTAAGTCTGCAGATCCGCCCTCAGAGGTTGTAGCAGAGGCTGGATCAGATTTCAGTCCTTCATTTCCGCTCGTATCGATTGCAGAAACCTCGTAGCTGTATGTTGTCCCTGGCGAGAGACCTCTATCACTGTACGATGTGGTGTATAGTTGTGCAACCAGCAACCCCTCTCGATAGACCCGATAGTGTGAGAGGTCTGGTTCAGCATTGGCGTTCCAGGCCAAATCAATCTGGGCCATGCTAATGGTGTCTGCAGTGAGTCCCGTCGCCTTGGCCGGCGGATCGGGGTCAGGCACAAAGCTTGTAGTCCAATTAATGAACGCATCAACGGAATAATGATCCGATCCTGTGTCAGCAGTCACGGTGTCACCGAATGTCGAGTTGATCAGTTTGTCTGCGAAATACGAGTTGACAATCATGTAATCGATTCTAGAACTGTATTGGGGGTCCTGATGCCCGTAAGTGTGACCTGGCTCGGTTGGATTGAGAGTCCTGAATACGTCCGTGAATGTATGAACAGTTGACGAGTACTCTCCATAGGTTGGATCACTTGGATAGAGTTTCATGGTCATCGGACCGTATCCCAAGTCACCCAAGGGTGCAAGATCACCGGTATCATCAGGAGAGAATGTGTTCAGGTCACCCATGTACATTATCGGGACATTTCCTAGGTTGTCCATGTAATTGATGATACCCTCTGTTTCTCTCTCTCGCCTCCATTCGTTATCTGATCCCGACATTGCCTTGAGATGTGCACCAATAATGTGTACTATTGTTCCTTCGATATCCACGACTGCTTCAATGAAGTCATGTGTCACATCATAATCCGAACTATCATCGAGAGGAACAATCGGAATCTGATTGAAATTGGTAACAGGATATCGGCTTAGAATCGCTTCTCCACTTGTTGAATAGGTGATGTCTTGTGCGCAATAACCGACATATGGCACCTCATCGACAAAGTATGCATTGAATTCGGAAACTGCAGCATTCAATCTATAATTCCCATTATCATCCCACGTGCCAGTTTCAACAAGAATCAGAATGTCTGGATTCTCTTCCTTGACTACCTGCTTCCAGTCGTCATTCGTACCAGAGGCTTCAATGTTGTAGGTCATCACCTTGAAAGCGAAATAGGTCAGCTCCGGGCCATTATTGTTAACAGTCACGGTAATAGTGTCAGAACCGGTAAGGCTCCCAGTATCTGTAGCTTCGGCGTAGATCGTATGAGAGTTGTCAGAATAGGTTATTGTGTCCCAATCGTATGTGCTGGCTGTTGTGATGTATTCATCATCAATGTAGATGTCTGGTATCAGACTGTCTTCATCAGTAACTGAAACAGATATGGTGACCAGCCCAGACACCTCTGAGTTGTCAAACGGATTGGTTATGGTGACCTGTGGAGGATTGTTCGTGCCCCCATTGTCAACAGTCACTGTGATTGTGTCCTCTCCCCAGTTCTTTGCATTATCCTTTGCTCTACACTGGATTGAATGCAAGCCGTCACTCTCAGAGGTTGTATCCCAATCATAGGACTGAGTTTGTGCGCGGAGACCTCCGTCCACATAAATTTCGTATGCAACAATGGGCGACTCATCTGTTGCGGTGAATGTGATTGTGACCAGCCCTGAAACAATTTCCCCAGCCGTCGGATTCGTGATTACGACAACTGGAGGAGTTGTATCCTTGGGAGGCTTTA
>JABCTJ010000228.1 GCA_018238375.1 Candidatus Thorarchaeota archaeon | reverse complement strand
GAGGAAAAGGCTTTCCAGGCTTATCAGGACGACACTTGGCTGCCTCACGCAAAGCTGTTTCAAAGTGAATATGACTTACGCGATTTGGATTATCACCCGTTATTCTTCGACTTGGAATTAAATCTCGATATCTTGCTAATGCAACACCGGAATCATGCAGTAGCGTGATCTCTAAGGTGTATTCTGTTTCATCAGATAGATCCTCATGATTTCTCACGATATATGTGCCTCTACATTCAATCCAGCTCCTAGAGCCGTGTACATAATCACACGTGTGATTCTCAGTTTCCAAATCAAGCTCTATAGCAAGATCACGAGGAGTTCTTACTGTCGCGAAAATGTTCACTTTTTCATTTAATATACGCGGAATCTTGTAAACTACGCTGACAATTCCCTTTCTATATGATGCCTCTATAAATGAAGACCAAGTAGGAGCGATAAATTCAATTTGAGCAGAACGCCCGAATTCTATCGATTGTCCAAACAGTGCATTCCCAAGGTCAGAAAGTCCGGAGTATCGATACCTATCGAATTCAGCAAGAGTCTTAGCGGGGTTGTTGGAAGCGCCTTCGAAAGTTTCACTAATCGGTTTGACTGAGAATCTAGCTATTACACTCAAGCCTGAGTAGAAGAGCCATCGATAGCTTGAAGAATGATGGTGCAAAGGCAGCAACGACCAAGCGGGGGTATCACCAAGGTCAAGTGAAATACGGGTGCCGTTGATTTCCAAATTTCCATCTTGCATGTTCCGACTCTGTTCGTTCTGTGTTTTAATTGGACGCTCATCAACAGACTGCAAGAAATGATCTTGAGGTATTGGAGCAGAAGGCGGCTTGATGCTCTCAGGTCCTGTTAGAACAACATAGGCTCTGAGTAGAAACCATTCATTGTTCTTCTTGTATGCCAATGATACAACTGAGTATTTTTCATATATTTCTCCGAGTTTGTCAACATATTCAAGAAATTTATCGGTTGCATCCATCGTCGCCACATACCCTTGGTTCCAATCGTGACTATAGGGTCAATCAAGCTCCTATTTAGTATTCATCCTTGGAGTATTCCTTAGCGCATTGAGTGTTTCTATTAACTGTTAGCCCAAGCTAATCCTCCTCTACTGTGTTCGACTTTACTCTGCTTGGGTTGACAATTGCCTTTGTCATAAGCAGAGTGCTATGGCATTCAATTCTCGCACTTCTCTCTGTACCACTCCTAGGTTTTTTGAGAAGTCTTCTCACTGTGTTGCATCAGTAGGAAGTGTGCAAGGGAGAGCAGAAGAAGCAAGAAGATTGCTTCGGAAAAGAGAGAAGGTATGTTCGGAACAGAGGGAGTCACATTAAAGTGACAATCCGATCTGTTCTCTTGTAGTTGAACTACCTTGATTATCTGGTAGTTCCAGCCAGCCACTCAAATAGGGCTGGTTTTGAGGCCTTGATGTAGACCTTTCTTGGTTTCTTGTTTTTCAATACTTTTTCACCTGTTCCCCAAAAATGGTTTCTGACTCCCAATAAGGTTGTTGAAACCTGCACAAGCTGTGGAGCATTCTGCGTGAAATTGGTTGTCTGGAGCCTTAGGGTAGGATTTGGAACGCCACGCATGCGAGCTTATTCAACTTCGTATCTGTTCGCATCCGCGAAGAAGTCCATCGCAAGTACAGGCGAATTGAATACTGCATGATGAACAACACCTTCAGGGATATGGTAGGTATCGCCTTTCCTGTACACGCGGGTTTCGTCACCTATTGTAAGGCGCATTTCACCGTTCATCACAGTCCCAAACTGGGCTGCATGACTGTGCGGCGGTATCTTGGCTGTGGGTTCGATCGCAAAGAAAACAATCTGGAAGTCCTTTCCTTGAGCAAGCCATCCTTCGACACCTTCCATAGAGTGTTTGATTTTTGGTAACTTCTTGATGCATTCTGGATATGAGGTTTTGGTCATTCTATTCACGGTCCAAGGACAATCAATTCATTTGCTATGATGCTTCGGTAGAAGTGGATGGAGCCCCGGGCGGGATTTTCAAAAATTGCGGAAGTCGCAACTCCTTTTGAACCCGCGATCTCTTCCTTACGAGGGAAACGCCTTAGCCGCTTGGCCACCGAGGCCCAACTGAAGTCGCATGCCTCTGGAGTTGTTATAAAACTTTATCATCAACACGGGTTGATAGCCTCTAGAGGCCTATCAATGAGAACTGGCGACATTGGCGAGCGTGATTTTCTCAAGAGCATTCAGCACTTGGTTGGTGAGATTGATGGTGCAAAACTGGGCTTTGACGAAGATGCATCTGACATTCCTATCACTGACGACAAGAGCATCGTGGTGAATGTGGATACGTTCACCTCCAAGACCGACCGGCTGCCTGGCATGACCGACGCACAAGTGGGTCGAAAGACTGCGATTATGGCATTGAGTGATATAGTCGCCAAGGGTGCAACGCCCGTGGCCACAATGCTATCATTATGCGTTCCGAATGACTATGATGTAAGTGCTAGTCAGGAGCTTATCAGAGGCTATTCTCAGTACTGTTTCAAATCAGGCATTCCATTCATTGGCGGCGACCTTGGTTCATCATCTGAGGTGGTTCTCACCGGGGTTGCCATTGGACTTGCGGCCCCCGAAACTATCGTGACAAGGAGTGGAACCAAGGAAGGTGACAAGATTGCTGTAACTGACCTCTTCGGTTTCACTTCTGTTGCCTTCGAGATCCTTATGAACAACCTCAAGGCTGAAGGCGACCTTCGTGATGATGCACTTGGTGCGGCATACAAGCCAAAGATTCACTACGGATTCGTATCGTCATTGGCTAAGAAGTGTGCAATAACAGCCTCAATGGATAGCAGTGATGGTCTTGGAATCACGCTTCATACAATGGCGAATTCGAGTAGTCTTCGTTTCGTGATTGATGAGCTTCCGGTCGCAAAGGGTGTTGAGCACTTCGCCAGAAGCAACCTGCTGGATGTGAAGAAGCTGGTGATGCAAGGCGGTGAGGAGTTCATCATTGTATTGACAGTCCCTGCTGATAGATGGGATGACGCCTTGGATGAGGCACAGAAGCAGCATGTGGCTCTCCAGGCGATTGGTACAACAAGAAAGGGGAGCGGAGTGTACTACGAGTCCCCAGATGGAAATATCGAAGTTCCGCCTGAAGGATATGACAACTTCAAGGAGTGGGACTGACCTGGATAGGGTCACAACAGTAGAAGCGCTTAATATCATTCATTATCAGGTGAGCCATCATTAAATTAGCTGATTGGGCACGAAAGAATGGAATTGACTATAAGACAGTCTACCGTCTATTTCGGTAGGATTCGACTCAAGGAAAAACGGGAGATCTATCGCAATGGGAGGGGTTCAACTATTGGAGTTTTTATACCCAACTGGGAACAAAAGGATGTCGCCGCCAGTTGGGTGGAGACAGAAAACGCCTGTGGAGAGGATGTAAGACCTTGCAAATCTTTGATTTGCGAAGCAACCTCGATGAATCAGGAACCGAACACCATCAGGAGGATGTCCTAAATGGGTAAGTTTCGGGCAACGGTCGTTATAGTTGATGGTTACGTGGATGAGCCCACATGCCTAGGTGTGCCACCGTATGTCAGTCCCTACCCAAGATATATCGCGGGTGCTATCTGGGCAAAATCCCCTCATACAGAAGTACTCTATCAGACGATTGATCAAGTCCGAAGAATGGCGGACCCTCAACGTCTATGGTCTACCGCTGATATGCTTCTACTAATCGCGGGCATGATTGTGCCTGGCAAATATCTTGGAGGCACACCGGTATCAGTCAAGGAAGCCAAGCGCTTCTTCTC
>JABCTJ010000224.1 GCA_018238375.1 Candidatus Thorarchaeota archaeon | reverse complement strand
AAGGAAAAGGGTGCTCAGCAGATGACAGAAGGGTAAACTCCCGATGGCGTCGGGGCAACCTGACGATTGCACCGCTACCCCGTCTTAGCCTGCACCTTACCCTGTCCGAAGACAGAGCCAAGCGTCTCACCATCTATGATGGTGAAAACTTAGGAGGTGATCCATCCGCAGCTTCCGCTACGGATACCTTGTTTATCGGCCCGTTAGGAGACCTAACGGTCTTACGACTTCTCCCTACTTGCGAACCCAAGATTCGTCATCGCCCAAAGGACGACACCTCACCCCAGACCCGCTCGCATGGAGCGACGGGCGGTGTGTGCAAGAAGCAGGGACGTATTCTCCGCGCGATAGTGACACGCGGATACTAGGGATTCCAGGTTCACGCGGGTGAGTTCCAACCCGCGATTCCGACTACGACTGGGTTTCGCGATTGACTTCGCCTTTCGGCGTTGTAACGCATTGTCCCAGCCATTGTAGCACGCGTGTGGCCCCGCCCATATCGCGGCATACTGACCTACCGTGGCCCCCACCTTCCTCTAGCTTTTCGCTAGCGGTCCCCCTAGTGTGCCCCGTCAGGGCCGAAGCCCCCGGCTGGCAACTAGGTGGCAGGGATCTCATTCGTTGCAGCACTTAAGCTGATACCTCACGGCACGAATTTACGATGGCCATGCACCAGCTCTCAGCTCGTCGAGCAAGATCATCAGTCTGGCTCTCATTCGGCTGTCTGGGCGGGTAAGTTTTCCGGCGTTGAGTCCAATTAAACCGCAAGCTCCACCCCTTGTGGTGCTCCCCCGCCAATTCCTTTAAGTTTCAGTCTTGCGACCGTACTTCCCAAGCGGCCCGTTTATCGCTTTCGCTACAGCACCGCAGTGGCTCGTGGCCAATGCAACACTTAACGGGCATCGTTTACGCCCAGGACTACTCGGGTATCTAATCCGATTTGCTCCCCTGGGTTTCGTCCCTCACCGTCGGGCACGTTCTCGACAACCGCCTTCGCCACTGGTGGTCCTCCACAGATCATTAGATTTCACCCTTACCTGTGGAATACCGTTGCCGTCTCCCGTCCCCAAGTAAAGCGGTATCCCTACCAGGCCGACCGTTGGGCGGCCGGATTTAAGCAGGGACCTACTAAACCGGCTACGAACGCTTTAAGCTCAATAATCATGGACACCACTCGAAGAGCTGGTTTTACCGCGGCGGCTGGCACCAGCCTTGCCCTCTCCTTTCTAGCGGTCCATCATACGGATCCGCCACAGATGGAGTTATCCCCCATCACTCGGCTTGACCCACTCACGCTTTCGCGCATTGGTGAGGTTTCGTAACTGCTGCACCCCGTGGGGCTAGGGCCCTTGTCTCAGTGCCCTTCTCCGGGCCACGACTTACATCGCCCGTTCGGGTCACAACCTAAGTGGGCAATTACCCCACTTACAAGTATGATCCGGTGCCGCCCCGTCCTGTGGCGGAAAATTCCACATACCTGGAACTCCCATTTTGGAGCAACATCATTTCCAGAACGATGCTCCTATGGTGGATTACCGCCAGTTTCCCGGCGTTGTCCACCTCCACAGGGTAGGTTAGCGACACTACTGAGCCGTTTGCGACGGACTCGGATGCGAGCCCGTTCCACTTGCATGTCTTATCCTCAAGCCGATAGCAGTGTCCTCTAGCAGGATCAACTAGAGTTGGTCCTTAATTATGCATGATAGCAAGGATGCAATTCATGCACAAATCTAACACACTTGAACTTTGCTTGTAAAAGTACAGGCATGACAGGGTTTGCTGGGTGGCTTACCCCTTAACCTGCACATCTGCTGAACATTTCTTAGACCTGAGGGGAATCTAGCACTTTTTGCGCCAGTCTATCTCACGTCCGCATTTTGTCGTCGCATCTGGAAATCACGGGCCATCATCGCTTGGCATTCGCCGATAGCATCAGGCCTGACACCGTATGACGCGATTCACTATGAATTCCGGACAATTGGAATAAAAACCTTTCCAAGGGTCTCACGTAGAAGGGGTGTTGCAAGCCCGACTTGGGCCAAAAAAGGTGGCTTTCATACTCAAAATCACAACATTTTGTATAATTGTAAACCTTCATAACGCGATATTCGGCTTTCCTGACATCCTACCAACTTTGGTATCAATTGTCGTACCGAAAGTGGAGACTGACTATACATGACTGATTTTCATAATTATCTGGAAACTCTAATGCGAGGAGGCATTCACGAAGCAGAACAGTTGCTGGCTGCGGACAGGGAGGATTTTACATTCCCAACCGCCCGACCTCAGTGGGCCCCAGCGCGACATTATAACATCGAACATCTGACAATCGATTGGAAGATGGACCTCAAAGGAAAGCGAGTTGACGCAATATCCAAGCTAAAGATCAAGTCAATCGTACCCGAGCTGAGCAAGGTGTTTCTCCATGCTGCTGAGTTGAACATCACAGGCGTGAGGGATTCGAAGGGTAATGAGCTGGAGTACGATCTCTTGCCCGATGAGGAGGCTATGATCATCTATCTCAGCAAGCCACTCAAGGAACGCAAAAAGGAGGAACTTACGTTCATCTACACCATAGAGAACCCGAGAGCAGGCCTGTGGTTCACTGGCCCAAGTCCCGAGTTCCCAGACATAGAAGTCAGCGCTTGGACGCAGTTGCAGGATGACTACGCGCGATACACAGTCCCCTGCTACGACAATCCAAGCCACAAACACTCGGTTGAAATCATTCTTACAGTTCCCAAGGGTTTCTACGCAATGAGCAATGGTATCCTCAAGGAGCGCAAGGTGATCGCAGACGGCATGGAAACATTCCACTGGTACAATGAGAAACCAATGCCTGCCTATCTCATGATGGCGTGGGTGAGCAAGGCTGTAGAGTTCAAGGAAGACCTCGACGGACTGGAAATCAGCTATTATGCGCATACAAAGTGGGACAAGGATACAATCTATCGCTCATACGGCAAGACACCTGAGATGACGAAGTTCTTTGTTGAGAAGCTTGGTGTGGCCTTTCCATGGGATAAGTATGCACAGGTCACAGCTGCGAATTTCATTGCGGGCGGAATGGAGAATGTGAGCGCTACAATCCAGACCGATGCCACATTCCACGATGAGAAAGCCCACCTTGATTTCGACTCGGATGGACTGGTGTCCCACGAGCTGGCTCACTCTTGGGGTGGCGATAATGTTACCTGTAGGACATGGAGTCATGGTTGGCTAAACGAGGGCTGGGCAACTCAGATGCAGAATGAGTGGAAGCGTCACGACAAGGGTGACGACGAATATTTCTACGAGCAGTATGGCAAGCAAAAAGCGTACTTCACTGAAGACAAGGAGAACTACAGGCGCCCAATTGTGCAGAATGAATGGGAGAGGGGGATGGATGTTTTTGACAGGCATCTGTATCCGGGTGGTGCTTGGAGATACTACATGCTAAAGCACCTTGTTGGCGAAGAACGATGGTGGAAGATACTTGGCGAGTGGCAGACGCGCTACGCCTACAAATCGGTCTATACTCATGACCTCGAGAGTTTATTCACTGAGATGACTGGCGAGGACTTTGGCTGGTTCTTTGAGCAGTGGCTATACAAGGCCGGTTATCCAGAGTGCAAGATTAAGTGCTCGCACGATAAGAAGCTGGGTCATGCCCTTGTGAAGATTGAGCAGACTCAGAAACATGATGACGACATGACACCAGAGGTCTTCAAGTTCCCTCTGACAGTAGAGTTCGTTGATGAAGATGATAATCGAACACGCTACATCATGGAAGTGACAGAGCGTGTGCATAGTTTCTACTATCCTGTTTCAAAGAAGCCCAAACAGATAATCATCGACCCAGACTACGCCACACTAATGGACTGGAAGATTGACAAGCCCGAGCCCATGTGGATAGAGCAACTCAGCACCGGAACCAACATTGTTCAGAAGATTAAGGCCGCTCAGGCGCTTGGTAAGAAGGCAACCCCCAAGGTATTAAAGGCGCTGGGAAAGGCGCTCACTGAAGATTCGTTCTGGGGCGTCCAACTAGAAGTAGCCAAGGTGCTTGGTTCGGTGAAGAATGAATCATCTCTGGACCAGCTGCTCAAGGGTGTGAATGTGAAGAGCACTAGAGCTCGTACAGGTGTTGCTAGAGCCCTCGGCGAATTCTACAAGAATGATAGAGCTTTCAAAGCACTCAAGAAACTCGTGAAGGACAAGGAGAGCTACTTCGTGGCTGCGGCAGCCGCGACATCTGTTGGTAAGTCAAAGCACGATAGCGCTTTCAAGACTCTCAGTGCAGGTCTCAAAACTGCGCCCTCCAGTTGGCACCACCTAGTACAACAGGGTTACCTAGCGGGCTTGGCTGCAACCGAGAAGGAAGAAGCTATTGCTGTGCTTAGAGAATACATGGTCTTAGGGACTCCAGATGAGCTCAGAAGAGTTGTTCCAGGGCATCTGGCAAAGCTTGGAAAGAGGTACAAGAAGAAGCATCCGGAGATTAGGTCAGACATTGAGAAGATGTTGAATGACAAGTCCTTCCGCGTGCAGATCTATGCAATCATCGCCGCAAAAACACTTGAAGATGCTGCATTGATACCGACCCTGCAGAAATTGGCTGAGAGTGAGGTTGGCGCAGGCGTTATCCGTCGCGCACGTTTAGCTGTAAGAGCCCTGAGCAAGAAGAAGGAGCCGAAAGAGATTGACTCACTTCGGAAGAGCATCGAGGAACTCGAAAAAGAGAATAGAGACCTCAAGGATCGTCTTTCCAAAGTAGAAGCATTTGTCGAGGCTGAAAAGAAGTCAGATAATGAGTGAAAATACGAAGGGTGATGGAAGGGCGGGGAGTTCCCCGCCTTTCAACGAGCAGAGGAGTTCGAATTTCTGCTCAGTACCTGCAGTTGTCGATCTCTTCCATCATGTTTCTATTCTGTGTATCCGTCCCCGCTGACCGAGGGCATAGGTAAGGTCGTCGACCAAGATTCGGCCTCTCATGAATAGAATGGGACCGCGTTCCTCTGTCCTGACAACCTTACCCAGGAAACCGACTTGCACGATTTCCGCACCTGATTCTGTCATGTTAAAACGGAAACCAAAGACAAGCGTTCCATTGAAACGGCCTTCTTTAGGGACCCCAGCAAATCCAACCCCTTCTGTAACCTCGTAGCGCGTCGAGTTGATTATGAAATAACCAGAGAGGACGTCGAACCTGACCCCGCGTTGTCCCTTCTCAACAAGCTCAAACTCCAGATGCATTTCTGTGAGCGCTCGTGAGAGATCATCGTCGATCTTAGCTGCAATTTCACCCCACGCATTAATGCTGAAGACATCACCAACGGAGGCCGCAGGTGCGTATGAGGTATCGAGGACCGATGCTGCATCCGTTGGCACAGCGAGTGATGAAATTACGATTATGACCAATACTGAGATGGCCGCTGTTATTGGTAGGATTTTCTTGGCGTGTTTCATGGCTTGCACGATGTATTCCTACGGATATTGAATATAAAGCACCAATGAAGGAATCAGATAGATGAATCATACATAGCTAAATCATTCGCCTAAGAAAAGGAAGAATACATCGTAAACTGACACAAAAGCGTAGATGATTCATCCATCGATAATATAGACCTGAATAGTGAAGTCTAGGATAGGCGTAGAGCGATGCAGGAACAAATAATCACGTTAATCAGGTTGGATTTGCTTTTTGAAACCATAGGGGGCATCATATCTCTTATGGTGGCCTACTACGCTACTAAGGCGTTCAACCTCACAGGCCAAAAGAGGCTGTCGGACCTATCAACAGGGTTCCTCGTCCTTGCAGCAGGTTTGTTTAGCCACGTGGGTGGAACTTGGTACTTCTTCGTCCGTTTGGGGATTGAAGGGGAAATTAACCCAGGCCTTACACGTCTGATTGCATTAGTCACCGTCGCATATCATGTTCTGACAATGATGGCCTACATTCTTTTCGTGGTTTCCACTCGCCGCAGCGTGCGGGCCAAACAACCTGAGATGGTGATGCTGCTAGCTCTTCCAGTGCTGATCGATATCAATCTTGAAATCCTGACGATTATCATATTGCTTGTAGTTGTTCTGCAGGCATTCATGAACTATGCTGTCGTCAAGAGTCGGTATGCACTCTATGTCCTCACAGGATTCTCCATGTTTCTGTTGAGTCACCTGTTCCTGATACTGGCGGGTAACAATGTAGGGACCTATCTCTTCAGTCAAGCATTCCAGCTCCTAGGCTTCATAGCTTTCTTGGTTATGTTATACAAGGCAGGCCGAGAGTAATGAAAGGAAAGCGGACGTACCGTTCAAAGATGCGCATCCTCGCAGATATGATGCGCGCCATCCAAGGTGAGGGTGAGAATGGTGCAGGTCCGACGAAAATCCTATACACTGCGAACCTGTCTCACGATAGACTGACTCAATACTTGGAAGAACTTGCTGAAAAACAACTCATTATTCTAACCGACTCGGAATCTAATAGTCGCATCTACTCGCTGACTGAAAAAGGACGATCATTCTTGAAGGAGTTTGTTAGAGTAGAAAGAATCTCAGAAGCATTCGGCATTGAAATATAGCGTTCATCATCCCTCTTCCGCAAGGTTTTAAGAAGTCCAAGCTGGACAGTTGCATTGTCATGGGCCGGTAGATCAGCCTGGTAGATCGTTCGGTTCGCAAGTCTGCTGGCATGTCCAGCAGGTCGAATGTCCGGGAGGTCGCGAGTTCAAATCTCGCCCGGTCCACTCTTTATTATCCTTGAAACAGCTACAGCGCCAGTATGCAAACCCATTTAACAATAGTTATCCATCCAATTCACATGGTCGAAGTTTTACGTAAGGAACTCTCCGAAGGGTTTGATGAAGCTGTTCAGAAAATCGAGCAGATATGTAATGATGAGGGCTTCACTGTTATGCTGACGAAAAGCGTCGACAAAATATTCGCAAAGAAGCTGGGTGTAAAGAACTACCCGCGTTACACAGTCATTTTGGTGTGTGCTGCACCGCTAGCCAAAATGGCCTTAGATGTGTCCAAGGATATTGGAACATTGTTCCCGTGCAGTTTCGTTGTCTACGAGGACGAAGGTAAGATTTTCGCTGCTCATACGTCAATTATGAGAATTGCAGCTGAAACCGGTCTCGCTCCGAAAGACAAGATGGCGCCAGTGATAGAGGAAACCAGCAAGAGAGTGCACAAGGTCTGGGACAGAATCTAGACGCCTGCAGCGTTCGTAACCGACGTGGCGAAAGATTCAGTAAGCGCGCTTTGACACGCTATTGCATGGACGAGCGGATAGCTGAACAGTGGGATACAAATGCTGAGGTGTTTGCCAATCTCATAGATGGAACAGGGACACCGCATCATCGTGAGATTCTAAATCCGTGCGTCGATTGCCTGCTTGGTGATGTCAATGGGAAAAAGCTGCTGGATGCAGGCTGTGGTGAGGGCTACCTCTCGCGATACTACGCACACAAGGGAGCAGTTGTCACAGGCGTTGATATGTCGCGGAAACTAATCGATATTTGTATGAAAACGACTGCGCAAGAGGAAGTCAGTTACCGTGTAGGGAACATCTGCAATCTGCATTTCATATCAGATTCTGAGTTTGACCTGGTACTATGCAATCTTGTTCTTCTCAACATCGCGTGCCTTCAGGAGTCGCTGAGTGAATTCAGCCGTGTGCTTCGTCCAGGAGGCATACTGGTGTTCTCATTGGTGCACCCGGCATTCAACGTCTATGGGCCAGGTTCATGGGAAATGGGAGAGAAAGATCCGAAGACACGGAGGAGAGCTGGAAAATACTTCAAGGTTGACAGGTATTTCGATGAGAAGGAGTATTTGCGATATTGGAGGTCGCGCAAGGGAGAGAAGTTTCCCAAGCAATTCAGTTTCTATCATAGGACGATTAGCACTTACGTTAATGCTCTTGTTTCCACGGGATTCTCACTCGTCAGTCTTAAAGAACCTAGACCTGTATCTGACAATGCATTCTTCGACCGGGAGAGAAGGATACCATTCTTCCTTGTATTCAAGGCAGAAAAGACGTAAATGCCGCGACTACGTCCATACTCTTTTCCGTATGCATTCAAGCTAAGAACGTGGTGAATCTCTTGAGTGGAGACTCTCAAAACTTCGAAGTTCGACTCATTTGGACCGGGGGCAAATCAGGCGACCTCATGGTGAAACACAAGCCTACAATCAAGATCGGCACACCGTCTGGACTTGAGGGTGAGGAGAAATTCCATTCTCCCGAAGACTTGTTCGTGGCGTCAGCAACAACCTGCTTCATGAGCGGCTTCGTGGAGTTCACCAAGAAGATGCACATTAGTTTCAAGTCCTTTGAGTGCGATTCTACAGGGAAACTGGAGTCGGTAGGTCGAAGTTACGAGATAACACGAATCGACATGAAAGCAAGGGTGGTCGTTGAATCTGAGAGCATTAAAGGCAAGATGGAAAGAGCACTGGAACTTGCCGCTAAGTACTGCTTTGTAGGCAACAGCATGAAATGCCCCATCACGCACGAAACCGAAGTAGTCGTGGAGTAACTACGGTGCGAAGAGCTATAACCAAATCCTTTTCCTGAGGGCGCCCTCAAGAAATGCTCAGGTGTATACTATGACTGATGAGTCCCATGAGTATCATGTAACAATCGACTGGACACATGACCGAGTCGGTGACCTGACTGTTGAGGGAAAACCAAAGGTGCAGGTAGCTTCACCTCCCGAGTTCGGAGGACCTGAAGGCATCATGTCGCCTGAGGACCTGTTTGTCGCCGCCGCGGCATCGTGTCTAATGACTACATTCGTAACCTTCACTCACAAGATGAGGTTCGACTACCAAGCGTTCGCTTGTGAGGGCATAGGGACACTTGAAAGAGTAGAGAAAGGCTTCCAGTTCACAAAGATACTGCTCAAGGCCACGGTCACAGTTGACTCCGAAGACCTCATGCCAAAGGCGGAGAGAGCTCTCGAATTGGCTGGTAAATACTGCCTAGTAGCGAATAGCATGAAATGTCCTGTCGAGCATGAGAATCATGTAGTCGTGAAGTAAGCTACATGGCACACTACTCAGGCTCTTTCGGGGGCGGTTTCACGAATATTACTTCGTCCATTTCTGGAAGCGATACGTCGACGAAGCCATCACCTGATGGCTTTCCAAAACCGATCGTTTCTATGCCGTGCATTGCTTGCAAATCCCTAGCCCACTGCTTGAGTTTGTCTGACACATAGGCTTCAGGCACTCCTTGACGGAGCGACAGCCCGCTCTCACGTTTGAACTTCCAGAATGCTGCATTAGTCTGCACCAACAAGCCCGTGTGCTCAGTCATTTCTGAAACCCACTCTTCCTGTGGGGAAGGGTATGCCTTTCGGTGTATACCCTTTGGATCATAGAGCTCTCGATAGACCCGGTCGGCTATGAATGGAGTGATGGGCGCTAGAGTCTTCAGGATTATTTTCAATGTTTCATGTAGAGCGAACCATGCAGATTTTTGCTCTCTCTCAGTGAACGTACTTTCACCATTGAAACACCGTCCCTTGAGCATCTCTAGGACGTGGTCCGCAAAGAAATTCCAAGTAAACCTTCTGATTTCAATCGCGGGTTTGTGGAAGTCCAGAAGGTTACAATCAGGCAGTATCTTCTCAACTGTCTGGTTAGCCTCCGCAAGAACCCATTGGTCCACTGGAGTCAAATCTGCAAATTTCATTTTCTCTGGCACCGGAAACATGGAAATGAAACGTGCTATATTCCAGAGCTTTGTCATGAACTTTGACACGCCAGCAAGTCGATCCTCTGAGAAACGTATGTCGCTGCCAAGTCCAGCCTCAAGCACTCCGAAGAACCGTATTGCATCGGCGCCGTGTTTTTCCACAAACGGCATTGGTGGCGGCGAGTTGCCCCTTGACTTGCTCATTGCCTCGCCGTTCTCATCAACCACAAATCCTGAAACCCATATCTCCTTGAAAGCTGGTTTCCCTGTCAGCTGGTAGGTCCTCAAGAGAGAGTAGTAAAGCCAAGTCCTTACAATGTCCTTGCCCTGCGGTCGCAAAACATTACCGAATGCCTTCTTGAAGAGATTGTCATCTCGCAGATAGCCAATTGCTTGTAGGCCGCTTATTGAGGAGTCCATCCATGTGTCGAAAGTTCGTTCTTCTCCTCTGAAACCCTTTTCCGCATTGCACTTGGGGCATTTCTTGAACGGTGGGTCCTCCTTCCACGGTTGGTAGTACCTAATCTCGCCAGATTCGGGCAAGACCGGCTCTCCGCATGCATTGCAGTACCAGATTGGTAGCTCCGTGCCGTAGTATCTGCGTCTGCTCACTGGCCAATCCACGGAAACCCTGTTTAACCAATCAATGAGTATCTGCCTGTGAAAGTTGGGAAAGAACGGAGTTTCATTAGCAATCTTCATCAGATCATCAATGAACTCGACTTGTTTGACGTAGTACTCGTCCATTGCTATGAATTCGATAGGAGTTCTACTGCGCCAGCACAGGGGTACTCTCTGCACTGATTCCTCCTGCTTGAACAGGAATTTTCCCCTCACGAGAGACTCAATCACCCTCATCCGTGCCTCGGCAACCGTTAGACCAGCGTATTCTCCCGCGGCCTCAGTCATCGTGCCGTCAGGAGAGATGGCCGCTATAGGCTTCAGCGCATAATCACGAAACGCCACGATATCGGCTTGATCACCATAGCTACACACCATCAAGGCACCAGTTCCAACGTCCATTTGAGCTGTGGGACTCTCAATGATTTGCACCTCGTGACCAAAGACCGGTACCTTGGCTCTCTTACCAACATAGCTGCGATAGCGCTTATCTTCAGGATGAATGAATATGGCACCACACGCACAGAGTAGCTCCGGTCGCGTCGTGGCTATCTTTATTGGATCGAGTCCCTCAACTTGGAAGTAGAGATAGTGCAGAGTTGTTGGGCGCTCTGAGTACTCAACTTCTGCGTCAGCAATTGTTGTGCCGCATTCAAAGCACCAGTTGTTGGGTCGTACGCCACTGTACACTAGGCCCTTATTCCAAATATCGATGAATGTGGCTTGAGTTACTGCTCTGTATTTTGGACTATCCGTACGATAGCTACCTTCGTCATCGTAAGTGTTGAATCCAAGACCAAGTCGTTTGAAGGCTGCAAGAGCGATTTTCTCATCCTCATCCAACAGCTCTCTGCACTTCTGGATGAATATCTCCCGTGGAGTGATATGCATATTCAACCCGAGATCCTTCTCAACTCGCACTTCCACTGGGAGGCCGTTGCGATCTATGCCTAGCGGGAAGTTAACCTCTAGTCCCTGCATCCTCCGATACCTGGCAATCTCGTCTATCTGCGTGTAATGAACAACCTGCCCCACATGCATTGGACCTGAGAGGTATGGGGGCGGGGTGTCTATCGTGAAAATCTCCTTTCCCGAGTCAGGATCAAAGGCATAGAGATCTTCATCGAACCATGTCTTCAGTATCTCCTCCTCGGCCTCGGGTTTCCAGCGCTTCGACGTTATCTTGGGTTTGAACTTTGTTGGCAAAACATCAGTCTCCTTGATGTCAGCAAGGGTCAGCTTGTACCGCTTCAGCCACGCACAAGTGATGCCTCCTAAAAGGGTTATGGACAACTGTTGTTAACTGCACAATATTGGACATTTTCGAATATGATATTATATCCCCAAGTCGTGAAAATAGATCCTGAGGCTAAATGATAGGAAAATGGCCTCAAGGAGTACGTTCCCAGTGCCGCTCTTGGGAGGACAAAGACTCCCTGTCCAAGCTTATCCAACTTACAATGAACGGTATGGACAAGATGATTTGGCCAAGGCTATCAATGTATGAAACCTAAGAGAAAAAGAAAGATGAGAGGGGTCGGAGATGTACCGAGCTCCCTCATCTTGCGTGCTTTCAGCCCCACATCTTCTTACCAATAAGAAGACCGATAATGAGAACAATGGGTACTGAAGCAGCCGCATAGATTAATGGAATTCCCATGAAGGGGTCAATCCCAACTCCCGGACCAACTCCAGAGGTACGAGTGAATGACGTACCCACGGTGTAGCTTTGTGTGGAGTTTTCGTTATACAGACTCATTGCCTGTGAGAACGCCCAGTTCAGTGCTATGCCATCCGAATCATACGAAGCTGCGAATATGTATGTGTATGTTCCATTAGCTTTCTGAAAGTCGCCTCCCACCTCGATTGTGCCGTTCACATTGACGATAATCGTAAGGCTGAATGCGCCTTCATTAGCAGACTCCACGACTGAACTGACAGTTGTATCGTTATTGGCATCTACCACTGCCGCATCCCAGTCCACATCATGTGTCATCCATACAGGATTCACAAATAGATGCCTAGCTGGATTGCCAAAGGATGTAGTAGGATAGATAGTGATGTATGTAGATTCGGCCAGACTATCATTATCCGGATTGAACGTATATAGGTCGAAGTACACCTTGTTGTCTTGGAACGCAACTGTGTAGTTCTCATTTCTTGGATTAGGTCCAAAGGCAAAGCCTTGATAGTTGTATTCTATCGAATCCCCGGCTGTCACATCCAATATCTCTAGCTTGAACTGTCCACTCGATGTGTCCATGAAAATCGGACTGCTATCTTCCTGAAAACTCGACTCAGTCCACGTACCTGTGAAGTAGTATGTGTTGCCGATGATGGCAGCGTGCGCTACTCGTGGTGACATGGCCAATAGTAGGATACCCATGGTCAACGCGAGTAATAACATCCTCTCTGTTTTCATATGGTTCACCATATTGCTTGAGTTAATCCGTTATCGTCTTATCTGTATATAAACTGGTAACGTGCAGTTGAGCGTTGTACATACACGAACACTCTCCAAGGCCCCAAAGTCAGCGATGTAAAGAGTTAACTAGTAGTCATTAACTATAGTTCAGCCATGAAGCACGCAAAGCTTGGCCAATCGGGTCTTAAGGTTTCACGTCTAATTCTGGGGACAATGCAGATGGGGTGGCTGGTGGACGAAGACACAAGCCACAAGCTACTGGATATTGCCCTTGAGGCCGGGCTAAACACAATTGATACTGCTGATATCTACTCAAAATGGGCTGAAGAATCTTATTCAGGGAAGTCCGAGGAAATCATAGGTCGGTGGCTCATCAATCAAGACCGCGATGAGATTGTACTGGCAACAAAAGTAAGGGGTGAGATGAGTCCCAATCCCAACGATGTTGGGCTCTCTCGCAAGCACATACTGGAATCAATCACTAGAAGTCTTGACCGGCTTAATACAGACTTTGTTGATCTGTATCAAAGTCATTCGTTCGATCCGGATGTCCCGCAAGAAGAAACTCTCCGTGCTTATACTAGCCTTGTTGATGCTGGTGTCGTTCACTATGTGGGAGCATCGAACTTTACAGCTGCAGAACTGGTTGAATCACTTTGGACGAGTGACAAACACGGGCTAGTCAGATATGAGTCACTTCAGCCGCCATACAGTCTAGCGCGTAGAAGGGACTATGAGAAACATCTACAGCCAGTAATCGAAACGCACAACTTAGGTGTCATTAGCTACAGTCCTCTTGGTGGAGGTTTCCTGACCGGAAGATACGCGGAAGACACTGCACCTGATTCAAAGAGAGCTGCAACCACCAAAACGAGATACTACAAAGAACGAAATTTCAGAATAGTTGACGTATTGACAGAGATCGCGACAGACCGAGAAGCTACTGTTGCACAGGTTGCCTTAGCATGGGTCCTAACACGAAACACAATTACAGCGCCCATCATAGGTGTCAATTCAGTGGAACAACTCGAGGAGAATCTTGCATCCCTGGAGTTGAAACTGTCAGAAGATGATATCACTCGGTTGAATGAATCGTCCGACTGGACCGAGATTGACCAATTGGCGCGATAGAGGTCCATGTGGTCTGCCTTGCTGGCGGTCGAAATTTCGACGAACCGGTCAGTTCTAGAAAGTTTCATTAGTCGCCCCCGAAATGACAATGCGAATTCACCATGCGGGCAGTTTTGAAGCTCGGAGGCTCACTCCTCTACGATGACAATGGTAAGATCATGATAGGTAGGGTGAGAGAGTACGCAAAGGTAGTGCAAGCACTCCTTGGGAAGGGTCACGAGTTTGTCATTGTCGTAGGCGGAGGTAAACCCGCTAGAGTATACATTTCTGCGGCCCGAGAACTTGGGGCTAGCGAAGCTCAATGCGACTGGATTGGAATCAAGATGGCAAGGCACAACGCGGAGCTGCTTTGTGCAGCTCTGGGTGATGTAGCCTTCCCCAAAATTGTAGAATCGCTTGATGAGCTAGAGGTGGCATTTCAGCACGGCAAAGTTGTTTTGATGGGCGGATTAACCCCAGGACAATCCACCAACGCAGTTGCTGCTCTGGCAGCTGAATCTATTGGTGCAGACATATTGCTTAATGCAACAAACGTGGACGGTGTGTACGACCGGGACCCGAAAGAGCCTGGAGCTAAGATGCTCAAGAAGGTTGATATCAAGGAACTCAAGTCGATTCTCTCGGGCAGCGGAACGCGAGCTGGAGAATACAAGCTGTTTGATCCTGTTGCCATCAAAGTGGTGGCGCGGTCCAAGATTAAGGCGGTAATCTTCAACGGCAATGATACGGAGAATCTCCGTCGCCTCGTTGGCAAAGGTGAAGAAATAGGAAGCTTAGTGGTGCATGATTCCGATGAATGAAACTACTGGAGGGTTACAAGAAGTGCAAAATTTGCTTGAGAGAATTTTCTCGTCCCGAGCTCAAACAAGGGTAGTTCAGCATTTTCTGGACCGCCCAAAGGAGTTCTTCAACCTGAGTAGAATCGCCAAGGAAACAGGACTGGCTCACTCCACGATTCATCGAGTCATGCAGCCGCTCGTTGATCTGGGGCTTATCAAGGAGATTAAAGTGGGTCAGCAGATACGTCTGTTTATCTTGGAAACTGAAGATCATAAGACCAAGATACTTGCAGACTTCTATAGTCAGATCAAACCATATCTTGAAAGATAGTTAAGTTGCTTTTATCGCGTAAATATCCCCTTATAAGGCGCCCCTTTATAAAGGGTTAAAAAATATGTTCGCCATCCATAAGCGAACTAAAGGAGCTATGACATTGACCAGACCGAAACCCACAACCCAGATTCAGAACGTTGTTGCCTCTGTGGTGACCAACAGCACTCTCGATTTGGATGAGATAGCGGCCACCATGCCAAACGTTGAGTTTGACCCAGAACAGTTTCCAGGACTGGTCTATCGACTCAAGAAGCCAAAGACTGCAACACTCATTTTCAATACAGGGAAAATGGTATGCACAGGAGCGAAGAGCGAGAAGGACGCAAAGAAAGCCGTACACAAGATTGTGAAGACCCTCCGGGAATCTGGAATCAAGATTCCTGGCAGACCCGCCATTACAGTACAAAACATCGTTGCCAGCGCCAGTCTGGGAGCTGAACTAAATCTTGAGCTCGCAGCCGTGACGCTTGAGAACAGCATGTACGAGCCGGAACAGTTCCCAGGTCTGATCTACAGAATGCGAGATCCCAAGGTAGTGATTCTTCTCTTTGGATCCGGCAAGATAGTCATTACCGGTGCAAAGTTCGAGCACCAAGTTCCTGAGGCAGCCGAGAAAGCCTTGAATCGCCTGTTGGAGCTTGATATCGTGCGAGTACCTGAAGGTGAAGATTGGTCAGAGGAAGAATAGCATCTCCTCAAGCATTCGTAATTGATCCATAAGTTGTACTCCACTGTAGACGACAGCTGCAAGCATAGCCTGCAACTTGAGCCCAAATTTAACAAAGAGCACGGAAATGGCTATATATGGACCTAGCCCTCGGTCTTGTAAGGCGTGCCGAGGTAGCCAAGTCCGGTCAACGGCGGTGGGCTCAAGATCATTCAAGCCAATGGCTTGACTCCCATGGGAAATCCACTCTCGTAGGAGTTCACGAGTTCGAATCTCGTCCTCGGCACCAATCACACATTCTTGTAAGTAGAAAGAATTGGTTTGTGTGAATTCGGGAGAGAAGACGGATCCTGGATGTGCCAATTTACATGATTGAAGAAAGAGAAAAAGCACTCACGTTGCTTCCAACGCGAGCACTTCGGTATTGAAGAGATGATTGCTCCGTTTGGTATCAGCGGAGCGGGAGTCAGGAGCACCAGAGTGGGTTTCAACGGTCTTGCCGTTGTTTCCAGTCATCTAAGTCTATCTCCTAAAGTAGACAAGAGCGATTGCCTTGGTAGACACCACAGCCTTCCTAGTGTTCCTGTGTAGTGAGCGGTAATCCTTCGCAAGAGCCATATCCTTTTCACCTCACAACAGTCATGTAGGCGTAGCTAAGAGCATCAGTTGACTGAGTCTTGACCACGGTCTTATTCTTCAGCACAGACGAGTTCCGGTTGTTTGTTGCCAGAGCCATCATATTTCACAAGGA
>JABCTJ010000223.1 GCA_018238375.1 Candidatus Thorarchaeota archaeon | reverse complement strand
CATACGGGACTTGGTGAACCCGGAGCATTGAAAGCACTGAGGGATGACGTTAGTCCATCAGTTGCAAAAGAAGCAGGACCGCCTCCTGGCGCTGAACCTATTGAAGCCGAGATGCCTGGTGTTGCGCCGCCAATTGCTAGCGCGGCCAGCGAGGACGAGCTGAGGTCATTACTCACCGAGCTTGGAACCCCTGACACAACCATCAGTGCGATTTTGAATGCAGGCATCGCTACAGTCACAGATCTTGTAGCTACAAGTCCTGACCAGCTGGTTGCAGCCACTGGGATTGACAAGAAAAGCGCTGAAGATTTTCACATGAAGGTCCAGAAGAAAGTCTGGTTTGGCGGTATTTAGTACCGTTGTCTTGCAATACCTCATTCCAAGAATTCATTTGTGACTGGGAGAAGTGATGGCGTTCAACGCGATTGTCACGAGGTCATCCAAGGGCGGCTTGCCAACTATCTTTGTTTCGTTCTCTATGGGTTCCCCTATGATGACACAAGCGGCTCCTACGCTTACTCCTCTCATCAGTCCTATTACAAACAGCGCTGCTGCTTCCATCTCCGTTGCTAGCACGTTTATTCTTCTTAGAGTATCCCATCGGGCTTTCATTCGATCTGGGTCTGCTACTAGTTCCGGGTGCTCACTGTAAAAGGCATCCTTGCTGTGGCCAACCCCAACTCGAAACTTGGCACCTTTATCCTGAGCGGCCTTCTCAAGTGCAATGACCAGTGCTGGGTCCGCTAAAGCTGGGTACTCCACTGGCACATATTGCTTTGAAGTACCATCGTCTCTCACAGCTCCAGTGAAAATAACAACAGTTCCAGATTTCAAAGTGGAATCAATCGCGCCAGCCGTTCCCACTCTGATGAAGGTGGTACACCCGACTTTGATCAATTCCTCAATAGCAATAGCTGCAGATGGGCAACCTATTCCTGTTGAACAGACTGCTACTGGAACTCCCTTATACTCTCCTCTGAAGCTCCAGTACTCCCTCTTCTTTGCAATTTCTTCAGGGTTATCAAAAAACTGCTCAGCAATCAATCGTGCCCTGTCGGGGTCTCCAGGAAGGAGCACAAGAGGGGGAATCTCCCTTGGTGCTATTCCGATGTGGTACTCTCGTTCATCTGACATCTATCGTCAACCAGCGCCACGCGGATGAGTCCGTGTAAAAAGGATTATGCCAGTTGCGATGAAACAGGCAAGATTGCAGTTCCAGAGATATGCTTAAAAGAAAACAACTGACGGCGGTCTTGTTGATGACAATGAGCAAAGAAATTACGGATCTTGACCGTCAGATCTTAGCCCTCATAAGGGCTGATAGCCACCGGCCTTCTGCTATAACTGGAATACTGAAGGGTCGTCATGTTGAGTGCGACAATAACAGTGTAGTTCAATCACTAAACGCCTTGGAGAAAGAGGGGTTGGTCGAGAGATTTACAACCAAAGCATGGATTGCAACCTCAAAGGCTGATGAATACCTAAAGTAGGCGCTATTCAAGCACCGCTCCGCAGCTCTGACAGAATTTGGCTTCTGATTCTATCTCCACTCCGCATTCGGGACACCTAGCGGCATACTTCTGCCAGAGGCTTTTCATTTTCTCCTTGGTGTCTTCTTGAAGCAACTGTTTTCTTTGAAGTTCGTTCAGGCCATCTAGTAGTAGGGCTTCTGCGTCATTTTTCAACAGGATATTGCCCCGCGTGCAGGCTCTTTTGAAGCTGTCTGCAAAAGATGAATCCGTCTTCTCCCAGTTCGCGATTACCTTCTTGACATGTTCATCAAATGAGGCATCGATTGGAATGTGAACCACCCGGGTCGTTAAGCGCTTCTCCGGTAAGAAGCACGGCGTGAAGGTTTCAAAGCTCCCATCATCATAGAATGCAACATAGGTAACAACATCCAACCGAGTCAAAGGCGCGAGCCCCTTAATGGAGTCGCTGCCAAGTGTTAGGGCCAATAAATCATCTAATTCGGTTTTCAGTTTGACACATTTCTTATCAATTGCCATCTCAATACTCTGAACTGCCGCCCTTACACTCTCATCCAACTCTTCAAGCTCGTTCTGTCTCTGCTGCTGTTCCATTGCGAAATCGACAAGTCTGTGTTTGCGCTGACTAATCTGCACGTCTATGTCCTGAGAGGTTTCTCTGCTTTTCTCATCAAGTGCTTTCACGAACTCCGCCATCGTCTTTAGGACTTGTTCGGACTTCTCATCCATCCTCTCCAATATCTTCGCATACTGTGGGACGGTATCTGTAAGGTATTCCACGAGTGAGCGTTGCTCGTTTATGCCTCCTTCTACATTGTCTCCCATTCTTCCAACTTTGGTCCTTGTTTCTCTTACTTTCTGAATCATGCCATCAAAGAATTGCTCAATGTCTGCCATAGCTCTTGCAAAATCTGCTGTCATGGCGCGAAGATCCATCTTGTGTTTCTCTTCAAATTCATAGATCTGATCTTCCCTCTTCTTCTTCAGTTCATCCATTTCTATCTCCGCGATCTCCTCCATCGACCTTGCACGCTGTTTCCATTTCCCCTTCTCAGCTACCATTACATGTTCCATGATGTTGAGTTGACTCCTCATCTTCTCATCCACAAGCTTCCGAAGGGTTTCCATGCTGTTTAGGCGAGATGATGCTTCGCTTGTGAAACTTTGGAATTCTTCGCTGATGTTCAGAGCTGCTTGAGAATCAACTTTTATCTCCAAGCGATTAGGCTGAGCTGAGGGGTCTATCTCCACGACCATCTTGCCCTGCGCAGTGAACGGACCCGGTTTTTCTAGGTTCCTTATCCGATGAGTGATAAGCTCGGTCTTATCAAGAAGCGTCAGCAGATTGCCAACTGCTTCAGGTATCTGCTTTACTTCAGTAATCTCAGTGCTAAGGACTCGACGAATCTCTCCTGATGCTACACTCTCTGTGAAGGTAATCGTCTGCGAAGATTCTCCAGCGGCAGCAAGTAGAATTGAACTACTTCCTGAAACCTGGACAATCCAGTATGGTATGGATGTTTGACTTAGGCTCGCAATCCTCTTCCGTGTTCCTTTGCTTGATTCTGCCAATGCAAAAGCCAATGCTAACCCAACGCCCTCAGTTTTGGGTCTTGAGTCCTGCTTTCCATAAACGAACTCCAATGCAATCTGTCGAACCATGTTAAACACCTACACGATGCTGTGATTCTAGTTTTCTGACCAATTATGTCTTTTCTCTCGTTCCAGAGCCTAACGAATCTAAAGATCCTGTTTAGATTATCTTCACAAGCGAATCGACGATGTTGTATGTGAGCGCAGGGTTGTTCAGACAGAAACAACGTGTGTAAATGGTGTTTGTGGCGACAATCCGCCCTTTACTCTTGGAGATGAGTTTCTCCAGAAGTTCTTCGCCGCGCTTCATAATCGGCAGGGCATGTGCAACAACAAGCCCGATATTCTTGGCTTTCAGCTTCTTCAATCGCGCGCGCGCTTTGATTAGCGTGCTTCCGGTCTTTGTGAGGTCATCGACTATGATCACGTTCTGACCAGACACATCGATATCGCCAGAGAGCTCCACTGTGAAGGAATTCTTTCTACTCTTGCCGAAACCTGCAACATTGAACCGTTCTTGGCCCCCTTCGTCAGGTGTAACGACAACGTAATCATTGAAGCCAAATTGGACCGCACCGAATTCAATAAGGCCGGGAATGACATCTATAACCTCAACTGTGCCCTTCTCTATTAATTTGTGCATCCAGTCCAAGCTATCTGGAGCATGTGGATTCACTACCCACACCTTATTGCACACCTTGGAAATCTCTTCTATTGCCCATCTGCTTGACGATGCCTCACCAGTCAGGAATGCCTTGTCTTGCAAGGCGAAGGGCTGGTACGTTAGCACGACCTCCACATTGGACGGCGGTGGTACTGAAGTGATCTTGTATTTCTTGTGCCCTTTTTTCTCAACATCAACTGGTGCCCGTAGTATATCCAGTAATAGAAAAAGTTCAACAAGACGGTCCGATGTGGTCCGTGGCTCCTGTTCTGCGGGACCTGCTCCTGTGCAGCTCTGGAAAATGACAACCTTGCGGTTCGACAGCTTGTGAACTTCAGCGATTCGTGCGTATAGGTCCGTGTTAGGGAAAAGTCTG
The DNA here is from genome assembly GCA_018238375.1 of Candidatus Thorarchaeota archaeon. Taxonomy (GTDB): domain Archaea; phylum Asgardarchaeota; class Thorarchaeia; order Thorarchaeales; family Thorarchaeaceae; genus WTCK01. Next base: position 12,485 of record JABCTJ010000223.1, on the reverse strand, counting down.
CGTCCGTCATAGTTCCAGTCAGAAGAGAAGACCCTGAATCCTAGGTCTCTAAATCTCTCGCGGAGATGCTCTGCGCCGCTCGCAAGTATCACGTCGTAGTCTTTCATGGACGACCACCGAGCTGTCTGCGGAGATTCCGCCTATATGAGACTTCTGCCCAATTACTGAATCTCGGGTTTTTCTTGACCCACGTAGCGACTTCCACGTCTATCATCGTATCCGACTCTAGCGGGGCTACTCAAAGGCAAGAACATAATCTGAACGATCCGCATTCCTGGATGAAGCATCACGGGGCTCAGATTCTCACAGAATATCTCTAGCGTGAGCCTTCCAGGTTTCTCAGTTCCCGTTCCTGGATTGACTAACCCCGCAGCGTGGACGATTATCCCCAGCCTTGCTACACTTGAGCGTCCTTCTAGAAGAGCGGCATATTCGTTTGAAATGGAAAGATGCTCCACGGTTTGGCCGAGGATGAACTGCCCCGGCAGTATCATGAATGGTTCCCCTTTTGTATCGACGAGTTTGGTGTTCTTTCCCAAATCGTGCCCGGATGCTATATCCACCGGGGACCCCGGATTGTATAACCTGAAGACGGAATCGAGCTTCAAGTCAATACTACAAGGTCCCAATGCATTGGGATCATATGGTTCAATGCGGATTGCTCCTTTCTCAATTGCTTTCTCGATGTCCACGTCCGATAACATCATGAATGTTCATCCTCTGAAATTCAAGTACACTCTCAATACTATCTGCGACAACCTAAAATGATTGTCGTGCAACTGTACCGTGCCCCCACAGGTACGTGAAGACGTTGAATTTGACTGCCCGCGATGTCTTACAGAAGCTCGCAGATGACGCAGGAGTGTCGTATCGAGATGTAGCGCGGCAAATTAATCAAGCGATGGCAACAGGGGATGGCCTGAAGCAAGCTATAGGGACTATTGCGAAGGAGAATGCTCTCGACTCCTCCAAGTACTCGCTGAACTCTCAGGCTATCGTGAAAAGCATTGATAAGATACTCCGAGAAGATTACACCCAGACGCTCATGATTTCGGCAGTCTTGGCCCAGATGGTGGAGTCTTCAGAAAAAGACCGTTTCCCTGTTCCCGCATTCTTTGCATTCTTGGAGATTCTCTCAGATGTGCCTGATACCCGTCGTGACATCAAGTCTGAAACCTCACTTGAGATTGAGGACCTGACAACAAGAATGATTGAGCTAACGACAACGCTTGTTTCCATTATCTGTGAGTGGTCCGCAGGAGGGATGAGGGGCGTTGCCGCGGATTGTCCCGTTGAGCTCCGCGGAATGGCACGATCTGTCTTTCGAAAGACGAGGATGTTTCAGTCCGGACTATGGACTTGCATTTCCTGTGGCAAAATAGTTGAAGTGAGAGAAACCCATGCTCTCTTGTGTTTGGAGTGTGATAGAAACATCTCAAGTGAGAGGCCGCCTAGTTCCACGGCTCCTTCACGCGAAATGAACCGATTGGGCTATGGCAGAACTGAGAAGGATAATTCAACTGATGGGTCTATTCAGTAGGATGAAGGTTCAGCTCCTTCTCAAGCAATTACCGAACCACGTCCACTTCTTTCTGATTCACCGTTGATCCATCGGTCTGAACTACGACCCCGTTATTTAGAAACGGCTCGAGGAATCGTACTTCAAAATCAATGTCAGAAACTTCATTCATGCTAATAAGAGGAGCACAGACTCCATCATGGAAATCCGCGCGGCCCAAGGGAGTTGACCTCCTCTTCAGCAGCCTGTCACCCCTGGATGTTACAAGTTGTTCACAAGAAGGGCCTTCGTGTGTTATCAGTGCTATTATGAATCTGGGCGGAATGCTATCTCTCTGGAAACTCATCCCGCATTGTGCCTTAGCTTGCCCGTGATCCTCCAAACAAATACATCACTGCCTCTGCTGCATTGAGAGCAGATATAGAGGCCTTCCTCTTTTTTGATGCGGAATTGTTTCAGTGGCTGACCACATCTCGGACATCTTAGCTGAACCGATTCTACTGCTATTTCGCTTATCATTGGCAATGATTCTCAGACCCCTTTCATGATTCTGTTCCTATTAATTCATCATCCTTCTCAAGCGGTTCTCGCGATTGGTGGGATTTCGACGGCACGTGTTAGACTTCGAAATTTCCTGTGGGAGCCCCCACCTTTTGCTTCCAAAACTCCTCAAGGTGGAGCCTCCCACACAACCAAACATGTTTGGTTGTCATCAACGGTTTCTCACTGCTAGACCATAACTGCTTCTACTCTCTTCAGGGGGATTGTGAGTCCCGCGGAATCCATCTCCCTGAGTTTCTTGTGTGCCTTTTCAGTGATTTCGAATTTAGGCGAGCTAGTTGGGGACCAGCCATCACCGTTAATGCGACGGACATAGCCTTCTTCCTCTAGAGATTCAAGAAACGGAAGCGGTTCCACGATATTGGTGTGAATAACTATGTAGCCGAGTGGGCAGCAGCCCCCTCCCATATTCAAAGTTCGCAAGATTGAAGCTTTTCTGTTTTCCATACTATCACCTCCCTTTTCCTTTCTGATCTTCACGGTTCTCTTTGCGACTAATCATCGCTTTCAGAACCCTTTCCTTCGCAATCATCATAGCAGCATCTCTTGGAAGTATGACAACGTCGCCTGCAACAGAGCTTTCGAGGACCTTTGTTGTGTTCTCCCTGATTTTAGAATCTATCAGAGTAAAGGCCGCATCTGGACTTTTCCCAAGATATTCCGCGTAGGAGCCAATGACTCCTCCCGCGTTCGCCAACATATCCGGAAGAACTAGGATTCCTCTCCTGAAGAGAGTTTCTTCGCCCTCACGTGTTGTCGGATTGTTTGCGGCTTCCACAACTATTTTCGTCTTGAGTTTTCCCGCATTCGTTTCCGTTATTACTCCTCCAACAGCAGCCGGCACCAAAACATCGCAATCAACTTCCAGAATTTCATCTCTTCCAATCCTTCTTGCATTCTTGCAGTGAATGCAGGATTGCTTCTCTTGGGTCGCGTATGCATGCTTTACAGCCGTTTTCATTTCGATACCATCCGGGTTGTAAGCGGCACCCCAGAAATCACTTATCGCAACAATCTTTGCTCCACGGTTCGCAAGATACATACCCAGTTCGGAACCCACGTTGCCAAATCCTTGAATGGCCACTTTCAGATCTTCTACGGTTTCCTGAATCGGAATGAACTGGGACATGAGCTTCAGTGTCGATTCTATGCAAACTCCAACTCCAAATCCCGTAGTGCCAAGCTCATGTGGTATCCCCCCCATATCTTCCGGTTTCCCCGTTGCGGCCTTGCCATCACCTATAACTTCTACGAGAGCTCTTATCTCTCTCTCTCCGATGTTCATGTCCGGTGCTGCAACCCAATCATTCGGCATGTATGCCGAAACCGCCCTAGCAAAAGATTTGAGGTGCTTCAGTTTATCAATCAGATATGGATCCGCACGTATTCCCCCCTTCGCGCCTCCAAAAGGAAGATCTGCTAGTGCACATTTCCAAGTCATTGTCCTAGCGAGCTTAAAAACTTCTAGTGGTGTCAGGTCAGCTCTTATCCGAAAACCACCCTTTCCAGGCCCTAGCGCCGTATTGTCTATTATAAGAATACCCTCCATCCTTAGGTCAGGATCATAGACCTGGACAACTTTCTCAGGACCCCAATTATCGTTGAAGGCCGTGACATTGACATCTTCAAGCAGTTTCTCGAAGGCCAACACCTGGTGGGTCTGGAAGTCTTCCGTTATGCTCTTCAGATTCGACATTTCATTCATTCTCCTTATCAATATCTTTGGGCTCTGTATATGATGACGAAAAAAAAGTATTTAAATAGAGATTACATATTTCATGGGCGTTATGTCAATTAGTGTAACTTATTGTTATTCAATAATCAACAATTTTGCCATTGAATGGCACAATAATAGACCGGATTTGTTGCTATTGAAGACGCGCGTTACTGCCATATTTGATAATGTTGACATTATAAAGTATTAATCTTGTCGCAGAGGTCATTACAATATGACAGATTTGCTCGACGATAGAAACAACCTCGTGATACTGGAAGAATTGGTGTCAGGGAATGCTGTCAGTGTGAATTATAGTCAGCTTTCTAGAACTCTGGAAAAACATAGACATACAATGATGAAGAGAGTTCAGCGTATCCTTGATTGTGAGCTTCTGAAACCTCCTTCGGTTCCTTTCTTAGGCGTCACGAAAGTGTATCCATTACTTATTGTCCTTCATGTTGAGGTACCGGATGATGAACGCTTCATTCAATGGGTCAAACGAGACCCTCACATTCTGGCAGCTTTCAAAACTAGGCACTTGGAGCACAATACAATACTCCTAATCTACCACGAAAGCATATCGAGTTACTTGCGATGGAGGGAAGCGCTTCCAGCTACTATGAAGGCGGAATACAAGATTCCCGAACACCTGACGAGATTCGCATCAATGACATCCTACTACTCAAACGATCTCATGGTCAAATACGCCCCCAGCTCAGGTATGGCTCTGGTGATGAAAGAGTTTGAAGAGCAAGGGAACATCGGCATTCGTGGCTGTACACTAAACGCGGCAGATTTCCAGGTAGCACAGTGCTTGACAAATGGTGTTGGCCTTAAAATTAACCAAACGCTGCTAAGTGAAAAAACTGGTCTTCATAGGAAAACAGTTGAAAATCGAATATCCGCCTTGATCAGAGAAGGCTATATCCGCAAACCTGTATGCAGTTTTCCCAGTCTCTTTGTTCCTCCAGGGTGTAATCTAGTGTTGTCATTGGTTGAGATAAAAAAGAATCGAGAGAAAATACTCTCGGAGTTCCTCAAGGATAATCACATTCCCATTATGTTCAAGACTCTTCAAGGCAAATACAACACATTGATATTCAGCAACCATTATCGTATCGAAGATTATCTTAGATGGGGTGAAGAATTCAGGACTAGGTTCCCAGGATGTTTTGGGCATGAAAGCGTTACATACCTCACGCCAATGATGACGATTTCCTTTGATTGGCAAATCGTATCATTGCTCTATATCCGGAATCGAATGGGTATTCATCGCGGGAGAGAATTAAGGAAGGCTCTTCGACCAAGGTAGTCATTAAAGCGTAGGCAATCTATAACATTAATGAAGCACGAAAGTGCCACTTTTGGAACTACCTGAGCGGCCATTATTCCGCAGATGTACGGTTTCACGTGAATTGCTAACCAGAGTATTATCTCAACCAAATGACATAAAAAGAACTCCGAGTCAGCCAATGCCATTCTCAGAAGCACTCCAGATGGAGGAACAGCATATGTCTGGCGAAGAAGACAAACAGAATATTACACTCAACCCGTTTGAGATTGCCAAGCGACAGATTGACATAGTTGCGAAAATGACCAATCTGAATCCGGACTTAATTGAGATTATCAAACATCCGAAGCGAATACTCGAGGTGTCGATTCCAGTAAGAATGGACGACGGCAAACTAAGAGTGTTTACAGGATACAGAGTCCAGCATAATGACGCAAGAGGGCCATTCAAAGGTGGCATTAGATATCACTTTCAGGTTGACCTTGACGAGGTGAAAGCGCTTGCCACTTGGATGTCCATCAAGACTGCAGTTGTCGACATCCCCTACGGGGGCGGAAAAGGTGGCATAATTTGTAATCCCAAAGAGATGAGTCAACCAGAACTCGAAAGAATGACCCGACGATTCACATGGGAGATAAGTGGGATAATCGGACCCTTCAGGGACATTCCTGCCCCTGATGTCAACACGAATCCCCAGACGATGGCTTGGATTATGGATACGTATAGCATGAGTACTGGACGTGCTACCCCAGGAGTCGTAACAGGAAAACCGATTGCTTTGGGAGGTTCTCTTGGACGAAACGAAGCCACGTCGAGAGGTGTGGTCATATGTGCAAGAGAAGCTGCGAAAATAACTGGAGTCAAGTTGAAGGATGCAACAGTCGCGATTACAGGCTATGGAAACGTTGGGTACAACGCAGCTTGGTTGATTGAGGAACTTGGCGCAAAGGTCGTAGCCTGCAGTGACTCAAAGGGCGGAATCTATGATCCTAATGGACTTGATGCACGCAAAGTGCGTAAGCACAAATCAAAAACTGGGAGTGTCAAGGGATACGCTGGGGCTAAAGACATAGCCGGAAAGGATATCATCGGTCTGGATGTTGATTTCCTATTTCCGTGCGCCTTGGAAAATGAGATTACGTCTGAAAACGTTGATCAGGTTAAGGCTAGAATCATTTCTGAGGGTGCAAATGGCCCTACCACTCCAGAGGCTGACGAAGTCATCTTCAAGAAAGGGATATTCCTTGTCCCTGACATCCTAGCCAATGCTGGTGGTGTTACGGTTTCATACTTCGAGTGGCTGCAGAACATCAGACGCGAATACTGGACCGAAGAAGCAGTCAATGAGAAGCTCGAGTACAGGATGGTCAAGGCCTTTCATGAGGTCCATGACATAGCCAAGAAGGAAACTGTGCACATGAGGACTGCGGCGTATGTACTTGCAGTCGGCAGGATTGCAACCGTAATGGAGCTGCGTGGGCTCTATCCCTAGTTGTTTTGAGGGCTTTCCTTGAAGGAAAGCCCCTCTTGTTTTTTCTCTCTGTTTCCACATGGTGATGATTTGCTGCAGTCCGCCAAGACATCTCTTAGTGTCGGTTTCTATTGCATGAGCTTAGTTCCTGTTGCGTCTGGCACCTCTCCTTATGAGGCATAGCCTATCTTGTCTAGCGTCTGTCTGCTTTTGCTTTGATGCAGTCAAGATCGGAATACTGCCATAGGCTCATCTACACCATCATTTCGTTGTTTTCATGCTGCTCGATTTGAACACGAAAGAATCATGCAATCCTCTCCGGTTCATGGATTGAGTTCTATGTAACGACTACTTCCTGATTATATCCAGAAGCTCATTGAGTCGGCCCTTAACATCAGTTTCCACAGTCCTCAGTTGGGCAAGCTGGCGTATTTGATCGACCCTCAGACGCCTATAATCCTCATCGGCGATTTCGTTGTTTCTTCTCTGCACTTCTATCTTGTTCATCTCCAAAGCGATTTCCTTCCGCTTTTCCGCGATTAAATCAAAACCTGGCTTGAGCCCCATCCATTCAATCATTGCGTTGCTCTTTTCTTGCTCAATGCGTTCACGCCTAAATCTATCTGCTTCCAATTCCTTTAGTTTTCTATTGGCGGCTCTGATATCCCGTTGGATTTCATAAAGACGTCCTTCAACCTCTCTCTTCACCTGGACAATCTGCGTTGAAGTGAGCCAGAGCTCTCGATACTGCTCTATATGAGTACCATCGTCTATCTCGCCCTTTTGCAGTTTGAGATCTAGATCTGTGAGTTGATTCTGGACGACACTGAGTTGTGCTTTTACTTCCCCATACGATTGCCTGAGCGCAATCCATTCCACACTGTATTGTGAGAGCACTTCGCTAGGCTCAATATAGTATGGGTCCTCATCGTCGTGTCGCATTCCGTTGCCGTGACTCATCAGAATCAGCTCGTCATCAGCTATGTATATCTCTTAAGGAATTCTCTGATGCACTGTCCTCTGTGAGTGCGTTTCCTTTTTGGCTTTCTGCCTTTTGTAGACAGCACCTAGGGCGCCGACCTCCAGCCTAACTATTCCCATGAGGGCGCAGGGTCCAGTTCCGCCTCTTTCTCCAAAGGCTCGCCAAGTTCCTCAATCGTTTCCTCAAGTTGTTCTGTCATGCTCAAGTTGAGCTTGCCATCCTCAACCAAGTCAATGAGCATCCTGAAATTCCGTTCCACATTGAGAGTCTTTCCTCTCGCCGCGAACCACAGGTCTCCAAGCTGAAACTCAATCTCCAAGTAGTTGTCCTTTTTCTTAGCTTTCTTCTCGGGGGCGCTCATAGTTAATACCTTGGATTTCTAGCAACTTGATAACCTAATAAATTGTTCAGCTGACATTTGCTGATTGCCAAAGCTTTTAGCATACGAACACCTGCAAGTGCGCTCCCCCGAGGTGGTGTGGCTGCCTTCACAGTTGACAGTTGATTATACGAAATGTACTGGATGCAGAATCTGTGAGCTAGCTTGTTCCGCGAAACACGAAGGCCTCTTTCAGCCAAGCTTAGCACGACTCAAGATAATTCGATACGACGACTTGGGCATTGACATACCGAATGTCTGCGGGCCTTGTGAGGAGGCGCCGTGTGTTGAGGTGTGTCCTGTATATGCTATGAGGCGAGATCCGATATCTAAGATGGTCTTCCTCGACCATGATATGTGCATTCTCTGTAAATCCTGTGTTGGTGCCTGTGTCAATGGAGTCATTCTGTTGGATACAAAGGAAATGCGTATCATCAAGTGCGACCACTGTGGTGGAGACCCCGAGTGCGCCAAGGTCTGTCCGACCGGCGCAATTCAATATGGCCCCATATCCAGTGCCACAACATTCGAACGCCATGGCAAGGTTGTAAGTTATCTGAGAGAGATAGAACACAGCGCAGAGGAACACCTGGCCAGCGGAGGATCTTAGATTGGTAGCTGGTGGCTACACGGGGCGCATTCTCAGAGTCCAGCTTAGCGAAGGGGACTTCAAGGTTGATAAGTTGCCCTTGGAGTGGATACGCGACTACATAGGCGGTGACGGCTTCGCAGCGAAACTGCTGTACGAAGAAGTACCTGCTGGATGTGACCCACTTAGTAGCCACAACAAGCTGATCATGAGCACCGGTCCGATAACGGGGACTCTTTGGCCAATGAGCGGGCGCACAGTGTTTGTGTCAAAGGCAGCCCAAACAGGAATATGGGGTGAAAGTCACGTAGGCGGCTTCATTGGGCCCGAACTGAAATATGCTGGATACGACGTGTTGGTCATCGAAGGCCAGTCTGACAAACCTGTCTACGTTCTAATTGAGGATTCGAACTTGCAGATTCTGGATGCCAGCAAGTTCTGGGGAATGAAAACCCATGAGGTTACTGCTGCCATCAAGAAGGAGCATGCCGATCCTGACATCCAGATAGCCGCTGTGGGTCCAGCTGGTGAAAGGAAGGTTCGATTCTCAGCTCTTATCATAAATAATGCTCGAGCCGCTGGAAGGACTGGCATGGGAGCAGTCCTCGGCGCGAAAAACGTGAAAGCTATCGCAATAAGGGGTCATGGAGCTGTTGAAGTTAGCGACCATGAAGCGTTTACTAAGCTCGCTAAAGCGGCGCATATGAGGGTCCGAACGAATCCACAGGCTCAGGAGATGGGTAAGTGGGGGACTTGGATTCTTACTGCTGTTAAACAAGAGATTGGCGAGCTTCCAACCTATAACCATCGCACCGGCGTGTTCCCCGGATGGGAGAAGCTGAGCGGGGACTACATCCGCCCAAGGTACACAATCTCCGATAGGGCATGCTTTGGTTGCAGTCTTGGCTGCAAGAAGATGAATTACGTTCGTGAAGGTCCATTTGCGGGTACATTGGGAGAAGGACCGGAGTATGAAGGGTTAATGGCATTTGGCAGCAATCTTGGCATTGCAGATTATCCCACCACTCTGAAGGCGAACCAAATCTGCAATCGGTATGGGATGGATACTATCTCTGCTGGAGCGACAATTGGTTTTGCGTTCGAGGCATTCGAGAACGGTTTAATCACCACGAAAGATACTGGTGGACTTCAACTGGAATGGGGTGACAGTAAAACTGTCATCGAACTACTGGAAATGATGGGTAAGCGAGAAGGCTTTGGCGATATCTTAGCAGAGGGAAGTCGGGCTGCTGCAAAGCGGTTGGGGAAAGGGACTGAGCAGTATGCAATCCATGTCAAGGGCCTCGAGGTTTCTGGACAGGACGGACGTACACATCGCAGCATTGCCCTAGGGCATGCAACAGGAGCTCGCGGTGCAGATCACCTCCGGAGCCTTGTTGTTGTCGATCAGCTTGGTTATGAAAAAGTTGCTGCTGATAGATGGGGTGCAGACAAGCTTCCAGAGATTATCGACCCGTATACTGAGAAGCACAAAGCCACAGCGGTGGTTGAGAGCGAGAACGCCTACTGCATTCGAGATACTCTCATTGTCTGTTGGTATTCTGTGTCATGGCCGCCCATCTTCTGGATGAAGGATTTTGCGGACATGTTACCTTTAGCTACTGGTGAGAAGTCATTAGGTGATGTCAAGAACCTCACAAGGATCGCGGAAAGACAGGTAACCCTCAAGCGACTCTTCAATGCGCGAGAGGGAATCACTAGAGCTGATGATAATCTTCCAAGGCGGTTTACGCACGATCCAATGCCGGAGGGGCCAGGCAAGGGACAGACCGTAGATCTTGAGCCAATGTTAGACGACTACTACCGGCTCAGAGGTTGGGACTTGGAAACTGGTCTGCCTACTGAGAAGAAAATACGTTCACTATCCCTAGAATGGACAAAGAAATATGCACCAAGTCATTGAAGGTGTGACGTAGTCAATAGATGAATCCTAGAAAGACGCGAGTACTATTGTCGAGGAATCGACAGGTAAAGTATGTCTTCATAACCCAAGATTCCGAATCCGCTTGGGTTCTCTAGGTTGATATGATCCTCGTGAACATCCCTGACTCTTACGTTCGGAATCTTCGCTAGAGTATCTTTCTGCATGTATCGCAGGTACACAGTAAAAGTCGCTCCTGTCCCCTTTAGTTCTTGGAATATGCTCTTCCAGTCAGTCACAGAGTGTTCCTCCAATATTGTCCAGCCGAATCAATCCACATGCGCTTAATAGTTATTCTCTAGAGGTATTGTCCTTTTCCGTCATGACGGGGCTCAAACCCAAATCCAAGAGAATTTCTTGGATGCTTCTCTCGAGATTGTCAGACCCTGCGAATCGGAACAGATGCGTTCCACAACCTCTAGAGCAATCTGAAGCGCCAAAGCCCCTTGGTCCTGCCACGAATAATGGGGACTTCTTCATCTCTTCAGCTAGATCACATTCAGCTGCTTGGTTGGACTCAGCCCAAACTACGCGAAGAGGAATCGCGTTTGTTTTCAAAAGATAGTCGATGTGCCAGTGCACGGTCTTCTCATCCCTGAAGTGCCGTCTGATTCGGTTTTCCAGGTTGGTTGATCCCGCTCCCATTGCCGACCCCACATAAATCCAGATTCCCTTCTGAAATCCGATTTTCCCTAGTGCACCTATTGTAGACGTAAGGTTCTGTTCGATCTGGATTACAAGTGCATACACGCCTTTCATTCTTCTACCTCATAGATGAGAACTCTTGTTTCATGCGGTGGAGCAGTGATTTGAGATTCGCTGATAAGGCTCTCGTCGTCGATATTATCATAAGGATTAGATGAGGTTCTCCTAGATGGACGATGAATGCGAAAGAAATCGTATCCGGTATTTATGTTGTCAAGGGCAAGTTTGCCGATGAGTTTGGTTTCATCGCTAGCTACCTTGTAGTAGATGATGATGAGATTTTAGTCATAGACCCTGGAACAGCTGGAGACCCCGGAAAGGCAATTCAGAAGGCGATAAAGGACCTCGGTCTTAGTCATAGGAAGGATGTTGTGGGCATTCTGTGCACACATGGGCATCCGGATCACATCGGCGGTGCTGCACGCTTGCATAAGGCTACGGGCGCTCCTGTGATGATTCATAGGAACGACGCTGAGCTATTAAGAGCACCTCAGCTGTTTATCAAAGAGCGACTCAGGATGGACTTTGCGGGGCGTGTTGCAATGAAGTTTGATAAGAGTCCGTTACGAGTCAACTTTCGGGGAATCGAGCCAGATCGTTTCATTGAGGATGGAGACACAATCCGGGTGGGAGGTACAGCTCTGACAGTCATCCTGACGGGTGGACATTGTTCTGGGCACTGTGTCTTTTATGATGCAACAAGGAAAGCATTGTTTTCAGGCGATGAGGTCAACAACTTCCCCAATGATCCTAGAAAATTCTACGTTGATCTAACCGGCAGTCTCTCAGCTAAGCTGGCTGCAATCGAACGTCTTCGGACATTGGATATTGAATTCCTTCTTCCTGCTCATGACGTGGCTCATATCCTGCGTGATGTTTCCCTACAGTTCGAGGAGGTCAGTAATGGAGTTGTCCAATTCCAGGACTTCTTGCTGGAACACATCTCCTTGAGAGGTGATGCAGATGTCAATCAATTGACATACGACATGATACGAGCTAGGAGTGTACCCGTTCCACAGAGTAATCCTGCATTGCTGCCCACAACAATACAAGTTACGTTGAAAGCACTTGAAAAAGCTGGGCTTATTCGAGAAGACAACAACGGAGTCTGGCACCCTGCTTGATTCCCTTCAATGTACAATCGAGTTAGATTCAAAAGATACCCTCACGAAAGTCCCTCACCGGAAACCAGAGCAGCGTCGGGCAGCACTGTTAATAGTTTCTGTCAACCTATGAGTCACAAGATCGTTCAGGAGTCCAATTGATGAGCGGATTATCCAGAAAAAAGGTGCAAGCTCCAAGCACCATTGAGGCAATCAGAATGGCTTC
>JABCTJ010000219.1 GCA_018238375.1 Candidatus Thorarchaeota archaeon | reverse complement strand
CAGATGTTCAACTTGGCCTCGTGCTATTCTGCTCATTAGAGCAGTGTAGAACTGGAACATGTTCTTTGAAACAAGCCTTTTCCCATCACTATCCAAAGTACTGAAGCACATTGTGGCAGGTGCTGTTTGCTGAGTCTTGAAGAACTCGTAGTGACCACCATCCATCATCATGTACAAACTGTGCGCGTGGTCTTCATCTGGAAGTAAAGCGCTGTCATCCTCCAGCATCTCCCGGAAGGCGAACAAGTTCACATCAAGAATGTAGTCGTCTTCTTCCTCAAAACCGTCGACTAATGCACCGAACTGCCGTATCATGTCCTCCTCCCGAAGGTCTGTCATCTGAAAGGCATAGGGCAGTTTCAATGGCTTTACGTACTCAATCGGGGTTCTAAGATCGGAATCACCAACACTCCCCACGCCGAAGAACTCACCGATTAGAGCTTCCGGAAGCAGGGAACCAGCCACAGCTACCTACCTCCTCGCACGGGCTTTTCTTCGGGCAACTCTATTGCAGGTCGCTATCGCAGGACACCCGATACATTCCTCAGGCACATCAGTTGCAGTTTGGTCTCCATAGAGCAAGACCTGTTCGGTAATCGCTGTTCCTTTTGAAACCTCACTCTCGATACTCTGCTTACCCGCAATCTTAACATTGCACTTGTGCTTACGCAACTTCTCACCAAACTTCTCCATATCTCCAGCTATGATGACAGCAGTAGGTCCTACTCTTCTTACAACATTGCTGCCGAAGTCGCGGATTAGAAGTAAGTTCTCAAGCTCACGCTCGTTCTCCGTTTCGAAGAGCATCACATCAGACACTGTTGCGAAGGTTGTTTGCGAAGTCCAGTCTTTGATGGACCTAATTACATTCTTGGGCACACGCTTGCTGCTCTCTTTCTCTAGAAACTCCAGTATTTGATGTTCTCGCAATCCCACCTCAATGGCCTGAAAGATGGACCTGTCTGTAATGCGAAACGTGCTAACAACATCCGTCTTTACAGGCATAGTGAAGAGCATCAAGTTGTAAAGCTTGTAATAGTCCATCTCTGAACTGAAGACAGTAATTTCGAAATTGGGCAGAACGATGAAGGTGTCTCCATTCTCAGTCTTGGGCTTCCGCTTCCGAGCTATAACGGCTTCTCCATTCTGAGTCAAGCGTACAGCTTCCAGCTTCTTCCCCTTGTAGGCAGCTTCCAGAAGTCCTAGAAGGACGGGCGTTTCGAGAGCCATCCTCACGCGACTATCATCAACCTGTATCCACTTGAGCGATTGTCCTTCAATGAACAGCTCGCTTCGTATCCACTCACGCATCTCAGTGATACTGATCCACTCTTCCTGTGTGGCCTTCCTGAGACGGCATATGACTAGATTGAGAGTGTACTCAGTAGGCTGGTCAGGAGTGGCCCAAATCGCCCTGCTCCTTCCAAGAGCCGAAAACAGTACTCTTCGCGAAACCTCATCTTGCTTCCCTGAGAAGAGAGCTTCGACCTTTCCAGGTACTGCTCTGTTTTCATTCACAATCGCGTACGCGCCTGCTTTTCTTGCCATCTTTTGGACGAGGTCGAACCTGTGCTCAGTTGATTTGGACATAGCGTTCTTGATGTGGTCAATCTCTCTTTTTGGAAATTCCCAAGAGCCGGTCAATCTAACTTCATTTTTCGCCAAGTACGACACAAGGATTAGCGCATCGATGAGAAGGGTATCTCTTTCGTCCACAAGCGACCTGATGCGTTTTGGTTTCTCAGGGCTCGGTGTTGGCTTTCTTGAGAAGTACTCTTTCAGATGAGCTTGAAAGAAATCAAGAACCTTAAACTCCGCTACTTCTCTCCCGTAATCCGTAAGCCTTGCCATCATCTTGCGGATTATGATTCCCTTCTTGCGTAGGTCTCTTTCTGTCTGGTTCAGCTGGCCGTAGCTGTATATCTTCCTGTATGGTTTCAATCTGTCGTAGCTCAAGGCTCCGCCACTGAGTACAAGCGTGCCGAGAAGGTCTCTTTCACCATCAGTGAATGTCTTGAACACCCGATTTCTGGAATCAGGGTCGTTCATCTTCTCAGCGAGCATCTTGGTAAGCGAATCTCCGGTGCTGCTTCCAGTGACATCGATTCCCCAATACTGGTATGCTTTTGCAAGGTCCTCTCTGAACATGTGATTTATTTCACGCTCGAGACTCTCTTTACGCATCTTGATATTCCGGCCCCCGTAAACAATCCGCTTGAAATTAGTGGTTTATGACGCTTTTGGTTCTAATCAATCCTCGCTAAACTGCTCTTTTATGAGCGTTTCATAGATTATTGCCTCAAGTAGGGACAACCTTATTTTACCCCTCCCCGATTTCAGGTGCGGTGCTTATTGTGGATTCTCCTCTCTGGTGTGTGAAGTACAGGCCGGACTCGTGGGAGAAGTTCGTGGGTCAGGAACAAGCCATCTCTCACCTCAGAAGTTTGGCTGCATCCAGTACCTACTCCAATATGATATTCCTCGGTCCATCTGGCACTGGAAAAACGAGCGCAGCCATTGTCTTTAGTCGGGAGATTCTTGGTGATACGTTCGCAACAAACTTCAAGCATCTGAACGTGAGGGACCTCAGGTATTACTCTGTTGCAAAAGCTAAACGTTCTCTTCAGTCATTGGCGAAGCTCGATCGACACGAGCGCACTGAGCTTGACGAGTATATGTCGGTCGTCTTTCAGGCAGCTAAGGCCCGGCTTAAGGCCAAGGGTCAGAAGCGGGCCCCCAACAGGAGTCAGCTTTTGCTAGAAGCAATCCGTTTCTTTGCATCCACAATCACGGTAAGTGACGAGCTCGTTAAGATTCTGGTTCTGGACGAGGCTGATGCATTGGATATGAACATGCAGCAAGCGCTACGCAGAACCATGGAGATTTACAGTGATGCCTGTCGCTTCATTTTCATCACTCCGTCGATAACAGGCTGGAGCCCCGCTGTGATATCGCGCTCTCTTGTAGTACGATTTCCTAGTCCTTCCATGGAGGTAATCGAATCTCTAGTAACGAGGATAGCCAAGGCCGAGGGCGTAAAGATAGACAACGATGCATTAGTGGCAATCGCTCGAGAGTCTTCGGGCGACATGCGTCGAGCAATCAACATCCTTCAAGTAGCCGCCACAGGCTCCGCCATAGTGACAGAAGATGGGGTGTACGAATGCTCCGAAACTCAGCTTGTTGGAGAAGTCCGTAGGGTAGTTACTCTTGCGATTGATGGCCAATTCATCAAGGCCCGGAAATCATTGCGGAATCTCATTGCCATAGAGGGTTACACACCTGAAGAAATATGCTTGGAAATTGAGCGGGACATCACCAGGCGCCCGTTTGACTCTGCCATTTTGAGCCAGATATTAGATCGAGTGGCCACAATCAATCACAGAATACTACAGGCCAAGAACCCCTTTATTCAGCTTACAGCTTTGCTTGCCTCAATTGGTCGTATCGCAGTATCTGAAACGACCTAGTGGATTGGTTCTATCTCGCTCCCTACCTGAACTTTGCCAGAAAGATAGTGTGCAAGATTTGGCGATATCTCTTGGTGGTCGAACAAGAATTCCGATTTGATATTCTCTCCTTCTCTTGATACAAGTTCATTATTGAGAGCAAGAGTCAACATTCGCCTGATGTTACTCGGTGATCCATAACGCCATCTAAATGAAAGACATTCGACTGCATTCTCTATCGAAACGACGGATCCCTTGCTTCTGAAGAGGTGTACTAAAACAAGGAGAATGTCCTTCCCATTCATGAGCGACGCACCATCTGGTGCTCTTTAAGTACTTTGAGTGATTTCAGGATGCTTGGCGCTAAAATGAATGACCGTCTAAATCTTGCACACGGACACACCATGGATGATCTGTTTTCACTGTTGAAGAGTGAGTGGTGTACTGACGCCAAGGGTCTGCATCTGGACTCGTGCAGACTAGGCGGCATGAGTAACTTGAATATTTTGATTCATAGTGTTAATTAGAAATACATCCTGAAGCTTCCAGGTCTCACAACTGTGTTTGAAACCAACCCTTTTGAACACGAGTTCCATATAGCACTTCATCTGGCTGAGAATGATCTTGGTCCAACGCCACTATGTGTAGGTCGTCTTCAGGATGAGAGAGGCACTCCCTTTATGATACGTGCCTACGAGCCGGGTGTTGTGCATTCTTCTCTCAGCGATGCCAGCTTGCACGAGTTGAACCTTGCTAAGACTTGCCTCGACCGTCTGGCAGCACTTCATGTTCCCGATATTCCTTCATATCCTTCTGCAAGGCACTATGCTGCTGAATTAACCAACAAGATGAGTGTATTACTTGATTACTGGAATGCAGAAACATCCAAGTTGGGTTCTCTAGTTTACTCATTCAGAGAACTTGAGCTGGGAGTTGCCACTCTGTTCAGGAATGTGTCAAGCTGGAATGGCAAGACAATGCACGGAGACCTTCGTCTTGACAATATCATTTTCCAGTCGGATAGGGCACTGCTTCTTGACGTTGGCGCGTGCTGCATAGGTGATCCTCTATACGATGTTGCCTACTTATCAGCCGAGCCTCTCGATGCGGTGGGTTTCACGCGCATACTTCGTCTTCTCGCAGAATCTGATGGTTCAGCTATTATCACGGAATTGATTCCGCTGGCGTTATTCTCTGCACTTGCATGGACTCTTGAGCGCCTTATCCATCTGGAGAACAATGAGGTTGAGGAAAATCTCTTGGGAGTCGATGTTGAAGTATCACTACAGGCCTACTTCGAATCCAAGGCGAAATACTTACATCTGCTTCTTAATGGCGGCTCGCTTACTTAGCTGAAGAAAGTCTCGGGTGGTTCTTCCCAAACGTTCTCTTCGACTGCTGCGATAACATATTGGTAGCCTTGCTCAGTTAGGAATAACTGGCGTTTTGCGGCAAAGTCCATGTCCCGAGTATCTCTGGTCACCACGGAGTAGAATCGCGCAAAGCTACCATCAACTTTAGGTCTGAGTATTCGACCTAACCTCTGAGCCTCCTCTTGACGCGAACCGAAAGTCCCTGACACCTGAATTGCCACGTTGGCGTCAGGAAGGTCAAGGGCGAAGTTGGCAACTTTGGAAACCACCAGAATTTTCTGCTCGCCACTACGAAATAGATTGTAGAGTCTCTGACGTTCAGCATTGGGCGTTTTACCTGTTATTAGCGGTGCATCTATTTCTTCTGCGATAACATGAAGCTGATCAAGATACATCCCGATGACCAAGATATTGTCATCTCTATGGTACTTCACTAGCTTCTTGATGAGTTCGAGCTTCATTGGATTTTCCGCTGCTATTCTGTATTTCTTCCTGTCTTCAGCCAGAGCGTACTTCCTTCTCATATTGTCTGGAAGTTCGAGCCTGATTTCATAGCAGATTGCCGTCGCAATCCATCCCTGGTCCTCCAGCTGTTTCCAAGGCATGTCGAATCTTTTTGGCCCTATCAAACTGAAAACGTCTTCTTCCCGTCCATCCTCTCTCACGAGGGTGGCCGTAAGACCTAGTCTCCTAGTGGCTTGGATGGCTGCAGTCGCTCTAAACACAGGAGCCGGGAGGAGATGAACTTCATCGTAAATTATCAGTCCCCAGTTTCTTGCTTCGAATACCTTGAAATGCTTGAACTTATCATCTCTTGACTTACGCCAGGTCAGAATCTGATAAGTAGCAACAGTGACTGGACGAATCAGTTTCTCATCTCCAGTGTATTCTCCAACCTGCTCTGGTGTTAGAGTCGTCTTGTCAAGGAGCTCTGTTATCCACTGGCGAA
>JABCTJ010000182.1 GCA_018238375.1 Candidatus Thorarchaeota archaeon | reverse complement strand
TCCTATGAATCATTGAAGATACTGAAATCAGGGAAAACACCGTTCCTCATAGCTGCTAACAAGCTCGACAAGGTCCCAGGATGGAGGAGCATTCCAGATGTCGACTTGTTCCAAGCAATAAAGTCACAGAACAAGACAATACAGAATGAGCTAGACCGACGTCTATACGAGATTGTTGGAGCGCTGTCTGCAAACGGAATCGCTTCGGAAAGATATGATCGTGTAGAGGATTTCACGCAGACTGTAGCCATTGTGCCCACTAGTGCAAAGACCGGGGATGGCATTCCTGAGCTGTTGATGGTCCTCTCAGGACTGACTCAGCAGTACCTTAAGGATAGGCTCAGTATCTCCACGGGTCCAGCTAAGGGAGCGATACTGGAGGTCAGAGAGGAAACCGGTCTAGGCACAACGCTTGATACAATAATCTATGAGGGGGTTTTGAAAAAGTCTGATACTGTAGTGGTCGGCGGTCTCGATGATGTCATAGTTGCTAAAATCAGAGCGTTATTGCTTCCAAAGGCGCTTGATGAAATTAGAGATCCAAAGGAGAAGTTTACACACGTTGACGAGGTGCATGCCGCGGCGGGTGTTAAGATTGTGTCTCCCGACATCAAAGGAGCGTTGGCTGGTGCACCAGTCTATGCTGTTAGTGATTTGGATAAACTTGAGGAAATTAAGTCTAAAATACGTGACGAGGTCAGCTCAATACGTATTCAGAAGGATTCATCCGGTATTGTTCTGAAGACCGATACGCTCGGTTCTTTGGAGGCAGTCAGTCAATTCTTGCAAGACCGCAAAATTCCAGTACGGATTGCTGATGTTGGTCAGATTGTTAAAAGGGACATAGTTGAAGCCCAAGCTGCAGGGGATACAGATCCTCTCAATGCCGTCGTACTGGGATTCAACGTTAAGTTTGCGCCTGACATTGAGGATCTGGCTGCAGAATACGGAGTCGAGGTATTCTTGAATGAGGTGATATATCGCCTCTTTGATGATTTCAACGCGTGGCACATAGTGAAGCGAGAGCAAGCAAAAGCCGAGTCGCTTGGCTCAATTGTTAGGCCTGGAAAGATTACTCTCATACCTGAATATGTATTCAGGCAGAAAAATCCAGCAGTTGTAGGTGTCAAAGTAAACGGCGTTATAAAGCCAAGAACAGCCCTCATCAATGGGCAAGGAAAGCGCGTGGGAACCATTCTGCAGATTCAGGATAGAAGTGTCACAATAGATGAAGCAACTGATGGAATGGAGGTTGCAGTGTCAATCCGAGGTCCCAGCATTGGTAGGCAGGTAAAGGATGATGATGTGCTCTACATAGACGTGCCTGACAAGCATATTCTCGCAATTAGGAAGAAATTCTCTGAGGATTTAACGCAGCCAGAGCTGGATGTGTTGGAAGAAATCGTTACAATAAAGAGGGCGGCTGGAGCATTCATCTAGTTTGTTTGAGCCCAATTGGTAACTTTTTTAGGCATACCAATAGATTCCTTGAACTGCAGCGGGCAGGGTGGGCCGTTTGCCGCGGCTGAAACCACATGGCAATAGTGGCACCAGTAACCATGCGGAGGATGAACCCCGATCCTGTTGAGATTCGCTGTGGGACGATGACGAGCAGTCTTTGAAGTCTGTCACGGTCATACCAACAGTCGTAGGACTGTTGTGATTGACTTAGATTGTCGAACCGGGTCAGGCCCTGGCGGGAACAGCCCTCAGACTAAGTGGTGGAGCCTCAGAGAGCGCTGCTTTGAGAAGCACAACGAGCATTCTTCGCAGGGGAAGGACACCCGAAGTGGTGGGGCCGCTGCACCTCTATTTGTTGTTATTCTGATTCATTGGAAAGGAGCAATTGTCAGTCTCTATCAATCCTAAGATGATTCAAGGGGATCTTCTTCGCTAGTCCACCTTTCAGCTTTGACCAGCCCTTTGTACTCCCGCAACACATCGATTACGAGCCACGCCAGGCAAGCAATGTAGACCCAAGCAGGGAACGGGGGTATGACTGCGGGATAGTACTGTAGGTAATACCTGATGTCATCAACATAAAGAAAAGTCAATGCGGGAATGGCCAATAGTGATAAGAGAATCCTCAGCTTGCGAACACGTATTATCGAGCGTCTAGCTTGTTTTTGTGCAGTTTGGAGTAGTAATCTCAACAAGAGATAGATTCCTGCTGCAACACAATTCTTAACGATTTGAATCGTCATGACCCCCCGCAGGTGCATAGCTTGTTCTTAGTAAAATACTGTTTGTTATTGTTCTGGTTCCCCGGAGAAGAACTGTTGATAGGTGCTAACCAACGATTCTGAAATGATTCGGGAGTGCCATCTATAACAGGACCTCGAATAGTTTCAAGCTGAAGCTTCCAGAACTGCCACAACACATCAATTACAAGCCACACCAAGCCAGCAATGTAGAACGGAACTGGCAACGGGGGGATCCCAATCATATCCGGTGGGGGAGGTTGGATTTGTAGGTATGTCGTGACTTTGTAGGCATAGAAGGCAGTCCACGCAGGAATGGTTGCCAACGACAAGAATATTCTCTGCTTGCGAAGGAGGACTACCGAGTGTCCAGTTCGTTCTGATTTTTCGTGAAGCGTTATTCTTAACGCAAGGTAAATCCCCATGAACAGATAGGTAGATCCTGGAATTGTTGCATCCCCACAAATCTAAGGATGACTCTTGACAAAATAGCGTTTGTTATTGCAGTAATGATGAGATTGTTGATGACGAATGCCAGAGTGAAAGTGAAGTACGATAATCTTTAAGAGAAGAGCAAAGTTCGCACACCTTGATGCTGGGGTTTCCGAGCCTGGTACGGAGCCAGCCTGCTAATCGCCTACGCGTGACGCGGGCGGGCTGATAGTTGGTGTGCTTGCACGCGCGAGTTCGAATCTCGCCCCCAGCGCCACTCTCCATTTTGTTGAAATTCCATTATCCCAAGAGCAGATAATGATGAATCGCATACGGACCGTACATAACAAGCAAAGCTGAATGAAAAATAAGAAAGAACTCGGGCCTTGCGACCCGGTTCTGTGAACTATTTTCTCTTAGTGAGTTTTGTGACAACGCCTACTGCGACTGTCATACCCATGTCACGTACCGCGAAGCGACCGAGCTGTGGAAACTCCTTGTAGGTCTCAATGCACATCGGCTTGAGAGGTACGAGTTTCGCTATCATGCTCTCACCTTTCTTCACAAAGTCAGGGTTCTCTTCGATGACCTGACCACTGCGCTGATCTAGCTTCTGCAGAATCTGATCGAACCTGCATGCTACCTGTGCGGTGTGTGCGTGAACAACTGGTGTGTAACCCACTGTGATGGCTGTCGGATGCTGGATGACCATGATCTGGCCAGTGTAGTCAGCAGCGACTGTCGGTGGCTTGTCAGTAGGACCAGCAACGTCACCACGGCCAAGGTCTTTCCTATCGATGCCTCTTATGTTGAAGCCAATGTTATCACCAGGTATTGCCTGCGACAGTATTTCGTGATGCATCTCGATTGACTTGACCTCTCCAGTCTTGTTGGGTGGCATGAAGGTAATCTTCATCCCAGGCTTCATCACACCGGTTTCAACACGACCGACTGGTACAGTTCCAACACCCTTGATTGAGTAGACATCGTTAATTGGAAGCCTCAGAGGCTTCTTGAGTGGCTTTGGCGGAAGGTCGACGAGGTCGAGTGCCTGAAGCAAGCTTGGACCATCGTACCAAGGAGTGAAGTCCTTAGTCTGTTCTTTCAGGTTTGCTGCATCGAGGGCTGAAGTTGGAATGAACGGAATCTTGTCCATTTTATAGCCAATGCTCTTCAGAAAGCCTGAAACTTCGTCCTTGACCTCATTATAGCGGTCTTCGCTGTACTTCACACTTGGATCATCCATCTTATTGACACAGACAATTATACTAGGCACACCGAGTGTCATCACTAGGTATGCGTGCTCCTTTGTCTGGCCACCAGGTCCGATGCCGGCTTCGAATTCACCCTTCTTTGCAGATACCACAAGAAGAGCCACGTCAGCCTGAGAGGCTCCAGTGATCATGTTCTTGATGAAGTCCTTGTGACCAGGTGCATCGATGATCGTGTAATAGTATTTGTCAGTGAGGAACTTGAAGAAGGCGATGTCAATGGTTAGACCTCGCTCACGTTCCTCTTTCAGGCGGTCCAGCGCAAAAGCCCATGCCCAGCTGGGTCGCCCAAGTTTTTCTGCTTCGGCTTTATGCTGTTGGAAAGTACGTTCGTCAACAGCGCCAGTTTCGTATAGGAGTCTACCAGTCATAGTGGACTTGCCGTGGTCGACGTGACCAACAACCACTAAGTTCAGGTGATCCTTCTGTTTCTTGGACAAGGCATTATTTCTCCTTATTCGCTTTCAGTCTGTCCTCTAAGGGGTACAGACCGTGAGTGCCACCTTGGGCCGTGCTTTTAACGCTTTCTACAAGACAGCCTAATTAATTGGAGATGGCGCACTGATTTCCCAACAGTGGACTCATCGACTTCAAGCTTGAGGAGCGGCTTTGCGAACTCTCTGAGCGATTATGACGCCAACGACAGTCAAGGCACCGCCTACGAGTTGAAGAGCGAATAGTGGCTCACCGAGGAATAGGAACGCCATTAACACACCCCACACTGTTATCAGATTCAGTGCAATCTGTATTCTGGAAGCTTCAATGTGATTCATCGCACTGTAGTACAGGACGAATGCTAGTGCTGTATTTACAATCCCTACCCAGAGGATGATTGCCCAGACACCGGTACTCAGCTGTAGTATCACAGTTATGTCCTCCGTGAACGCTGCAGAGAGCCAGATGAAAGGCACCGCAAATAGGGTGCTGTATAGAGTAAGCGAAACAGCGTCAATTGATTTAACCGCCATTTTGCCGGCTATTCCGTTAATCGCAAACAGAAACGTAGAAACTATCACAATTGCATCACCCAGCAGGCGTAGGGGACTAAAAGCATCATCAAGTGGCGTGCCGCCCAAGACAATCAGACCCACACCAATGACCGCTAGAAGGAGGCCTCCTATCTTCCTACTAGTTATCTTCTCCTTCAGAACTGGAGCGGCCATCAAGACTGCGAAAACAGGACTCATGTTCAGGATTAGTATGGTTTCGCCTGCTGTTGTCATACTTAGTCCAATGTATTGCAGCACTTGGGAGAGAAATGGACCTGTGATTCCCGCAAGCAGGATGATCCGCCAGTTACTCCTCATATCTCCACGCAGCTTCGACCTGCGTCCGAAAATGTAAACAGCGACTATGAGAAAGGGGCAAGCGATAGTGTAACGTAGCGCAACGAAAATGATGGGAGTCAACCCTTCAAGGAAAACAATCTTTGCGAGAATGAGAGAAGATGCCCAAGCCACTGTAATGAGGCATATAGTAAGCCATGCCGCAGTAGACTTGTTCATCTCTCGTTCCTCGTCAGGTTCTTCACTTGCACATTGAGTGCATCGACTGGAATCTATCTCTCTGATAAGGCTCCCTAAAAACGCTGAGAAGTGCAGCATCAATTCTGCTGATACAGGACAATATTACAAGGTCGGTGAAAATGCTACCTTGCTGAACGGGCCACTCTCTCGCGCTCTTCCTTTCTGGAAACTCCATAGCTTCCAGGATCGCCTTTGTAAGCAAGAAGTAGCTCATCGACAATACATTCCTCGAACGATTTAGCATTCTTGTGTGATGAACGAACTGCGCCTACAGCGAGGTACTTCAAAGCGAGATCAATCCTGCGCTGGGGTGCAACGTCTACTGAACGAGGATATGCCATTCCACCATAGGAGATTCGTGTCGTTTCCTCGGAAGGAGCAGTATTTTCGATAGCAGTCACGAGAACTTGGATTGGATTGAGGCCAGTTCTGAAATTGATAATCTCGAAGACTCGTCTGACTACGTTGATTGTTCGTGTTTTCTTGCCTGCGGTCCTGCCAGTGCGTGTCTTCTTGTCTTTGCGCCGTCCTGCATTAAGTAGCTTATTCACGAACCTCTCTACAATAGGTACATTGCTCTTGTGGAAACGTTTGTGGCTGTGCCTTCCCGCTGTATGCGGAATCAGGACAGACTTCAGAGAGATGTAGCGGGTAAGACCAACATCCTTCACTTGGACCACTGTAGAATCCCATTTACCAAACAATAGAAAATCAGGCGTGGCTACAGGTAGGCTTGGCGCCTTCGGCTCTTCTTGGACTGGTGCATCTTTTTCTTCAGCCATTTTTGTCACCTATCGAATTGGTTTCTCTGCCTTACCGTAGATGAGAGATTCAAGGGAAACTCCGTTTACTTTGCAGACAGCCCATCTGACGCCAGGAATATCGCCCATAGCTCCTCCCATTGCGCCCCCAATGCCCTGGACAATGACTTCATCGTGCTCATCGATATACTTGAGTCCCCCATCGCCCGGTATGAATGCAGTGATCTGTTTGCCGTTCTTGGAGAGCTGAATCCTAACGGCCTTCCTGATGGCTGAGTTGGGTTGTTTCGACTCAATACCGACCTTCTCCAACACGATTCCGCGTGCCTGCGGGGCACCCTCTAGCGGGTCGGTCTTCCGCTTCAGCTTGAGCATTCGTCTCTTCAAGCTGGGCTTCTTCCAGCGGTACTTCTTCCGCTTGGACCGGAGGGGTCTTGCTGCAAATTCGCCCATCGGGCTCTTTGAACCAGTCAAATAATTCGCCTCTGTGGTGATAATGGGACCACCATTCATAGTGCTCTCTACGTGTGGTCACGGCACCCGCTTGTTGTATGCTTAAAAGCATTATGACACAACCAGGGCAATCTCATCGAATTTTGCTGCGAAACGGCCTCTGAGTGCATCAGTTCCCTTATGCAATTGTCACATTAGTCACGTCAAAGTGACGCTTGGCCAATATTCGAGCGCGGGCGATATTCCGACCCTCTCGTCCAATGGCAATACCTCTGTCCGCTTGTTTGACTGTAACTGTGGCAACCACGTTTCCATTCTTGTGTTTAACGAGTTTCACCTGTTCAACTCGGGCGGGAGCAAGCGCCTTCTTCACAAACTCCTCTGCAGTTTCAGCTATCTCAACAATATCGATAGGCCTACCGAAGACGTCAGCCGCTGCCTTGACGTTTGCACCACCACGACCAATAGCTTTGCCGAGCTGTTTTGGACGTACAATGAAAATTAGTCGATCACCCTCATCATCCCGAACCACATCCATCGCGGAGGCCCCAGTGATGCGTTCAAACGAAGCAATGAGGGCCATGTCATCCATCGAGAGTCTGACTCGGGGCAAAATGAATCGCCTCAAAAAGCCTTCAAAATCTTGGAATCGCCCGGCTTTATCACAGCAATCGCTGACACCATGAAGGGTTTGCCAATGACCTCTCCCAAATCCCATGATGTGCCTTCAAACTCTAGCACCTTGACCTCAGCAAGTTGTGAGTAGGTTTCAATGTCCTCGTATTCGTTCTTCGGACAATTTGCAGCAACCACAACTAGTTTTGCAGCACCGCTCTTTATCGCATCAATAGAGGACTTTGCCCCTATGCGACACTCACCTGTGCTTACTGCACTTGCAATCGGTTGATTCAGGCTCAATGGTCATAACCTCGTTTTGTATTGCTGCGACTTCTTAATAAGCCCAGAAACAATCCCGTCAAACTGACTTCTGTTTTAATGTTTCCGCATTGTAACATTGATCGATGCGCTGGTGTTACCTCGGAGAGCCTATTTCTTGCCAAGAGAGGCCTGAGGATTCATCAGTAAATCGATGGAACCAGTGCCCAACGGGATGAGCTGCCCGAGAATCACGTTCTCAGTTATGCCTCTAAGCGGGTCTTTTGTACCTGCTATGCCAGCTCCCAGCAAGTGCTTGATAGTCACTTCAAAGGCGGCCCGAGCCAAGGCACTGTTCTTCGAACCTGAAATGCCATGTCGACCAATCTGGCGTATCGCACCATCTGCAGTCATCATGTCGGCAACGAGGATTATGTGTCGTACATCAACATCCATGCCCTGCTCATTCAGAACGTTCATTGCCTCTTGGATGATTGCATTTCTGGTTGCCTCAATCCCGAGAACTTTGTATATTTCTTTGAGATTGTTGGTGTATATCTTGTGTGGGTTGACATCAGCTATTTCCAGAGCATCTTGAAGGTTAGAACCCTCTGTGTACAGAACGTAGCGATTTGACTCCTTGCGAATCACAACGTGTGTGACATCGTCTATGCCCTTGACACGCACTTCACGAATCTTTTCGCTCAGGCGCTGCAGGTCTGCAAGTGTTTCACCAGTTGGATAGACGAATATTGTGTTGTCTCCGGTTTCCACCTCGCCCTTGGCCTTAATCTTGGCCCTTATTGCTTCTGCAATAGTTTCGACTGTTAGGGCCTTATCCTCCATCAGCTCGGGATCAAACCTAATATCGATAGCCTGACGAAGCAGATCAATCGAAATATTACTAGCGACACTCTCAACGAGTATCATCTCGATGTCACGTGCGATCCTTTTGGCTGCATTTCGGTCTTTCGCAATGTCATCAACAAGATGAATTTTCATCGTCGGGGTACTTGGATTTTTTCGGGCGTCTACTATCTCTATTAGCCGCGGGAGACCCTGAGTGACGCTGAGTTCAGCGACTCCGGCGTAATGAAATGTTCTGAGTGTCATCTGAGTGCCCGGTTCACCTATGCTCTGTGCTGCAACCGTGCCTACCGCCTCACCTGGCTCTACCAGAGCGCGCTCGTATGAATCAATGACATTATCACAGATTTCGTCGAATTCCTTCTTTGTGAGACCAATGTCCGTTACTTTCTCCTCAAGCTCATCAAGAACCTTCGGTGGGAGTCTGTGCTCATCTCTCAGTTTTGAGAATCGTTTCTCCATGTGCGCTGTAACTGTGCTCTTGGACATCTTTCTATGCCTCCCTACTCACTTTACTCTTACCAAGCACTTTCTCAATCGCTATGTCAATATTGACTGAGCGTCCGTGATCAGATTTGCTTGGGTCTACACCATCGTCTCCGAATTTGAATTGGACAATTCGCCCTGGTGCAGTTCGGACTGTCCCGTCTGTTTCAACCTTGAGGTCTTGCAGAGCTGTCATTAGTCGCCTCTGCATGTATCCTGACGTTGAAGTACGCACGGCTGTGTCAACGAGACCTTCGCGGCCACCTGCCGCATGGAACCAGTACTCAATGGGATCAAGACCACTCTTGTAGCTTGATGCAACGAAACCACGAGCTCGTGCACCGAGATCACCGCGTTCAAAATGCGGTAGTGTACGGCCCATGTATCCTCTGCTGACACGTTCGCCTCTTACTGCCTGCTGGCCAACAACTGCGGCCATCTGTGAGAGGTTTAATCGTGAGCCTCTGGCACCCGTCTGTGCCATTATCACAGCGGAATTATCAAGACCCAGATGCTCCCCTGCAACTGCACCTGCAGAGTCTCTTGCCTCTGCAAGAGTGGCCATGATTCTCTGCTCCAATGTTTCTAAGAGAGTCTGCCCAGGGTTCGCATCCAACTCATCACGTTGATAGGTTTCGATGAGCTGGTTGACTTTCTTGTCTGCCTTCTCGAGAATTATTTTAATTCGCCGTGATGCTTCACGTGGCAGAGTCACGTCATCAAGACCCATTGAGAATCCTCTGTCTGTGATAAGCCTGACAAGTAGTCTTCCTATTGAGTCCATGAAGATTCTGGCTGTTGTCGACCCCTTTTCCTTGATTATCCGGTGGAACAACGAGTCAGGCTCTCCGGCTCCGAAGGCCTTCTCATCAATAACGCCGAAGATTATTTTGCCATCCCTAACGACAACATACGAGTCGTATTCGCAGTCCTCCTTCTTGCACGTCGTACACTTCCGGCATACATTAGCCTTGAAGGAGATGTTGATACCATCAGGTATGAACATGCTGAATATCTGCTTCCCAGTCCATAGAGGTACTGGTTTCATTATCGCAGGAGGTGTGAGATCTCCTTCATAGCCCGCAGTAGCCAGCAACTGGTTCACCTTATTTCGTGTGTACAGAGTGGACTTGCGAGTCAATAGAAAAGCGGCTGAGATGTAGTCCTGTAGTGCTCCGATGATTGGGCCACCATATCGTGGTGAGAGAATCTGCTCCTGTACCCTCATCAACACCCGTGCTTCGGCTCGAGCCTCCTCAGATTGTGGCACGTGGAGGTTCATCTCATCGCCATCAAAGTCTGCGTTGTAAGGCGGACACACGAATAGGGATAGCCTAAATGTCCGATAGGGCATCACTCGTACTTCATGTGCCATGATTGACATTCTATGGAGTGATGGCTGTCTATTGAACAGCACAATGTCGCCACTCGCTAGATGGCGCTCCACTATGAAGCCAGGCTCAATCGTGTCTGAGATTATGGAACGATCCTTCACGAATCGCAGATCTACACGGCGACCGTCGGTACGAATCAAGTAATTGCATCCAGGATGTCTGTCCGGACCTCGAATCACAAGCGCCTTCATCTCTTCTAAGTTCCACTCAGTGACACGCTGTGGAATTGTCAGGATTGTAGCAATCTGCTCAGGCACTCCGACCTCGTTCATGCTCAGGTTGGGGTCAGGTGAGATGACAGTACGGGCTGAGAAATCAACTCGCTTCCCTGATAGGTTAGATCTGAATCTGCCCTCTTTGCCCTTTAGTCTCTGAGCAAGGGTTCGAAGCGCGCGACCGGACCTATGCCTTGCGGGTGGAATACCACTCACACCGTTGTCGAAGTACGTCGTACAGTGGTACTGTAGAAGCTCCCAAAGATCTTCTACGATCAATTGAGGGGCCCCGGCATCTAGATTCTCGCGTAGACGTTGATTGATTCTAATTATGTCAATCAGTTTATGGCTAAGATCGTCCTCTGAACGAACACCAGACTCTAGAGTGATTGAGGGCCTAACTGCAACAGGCGGCACAGACATCACAGTGAGAATTGACCACTCAAGTCGTGCAGCTTCTGGGTTAATCCCCAAGAGTCTGTAGTCATCGTCTGTGACATTCTCCAGTTTGGCGCGGATGTCAATTGGTGTGAGCCTGACAGAGCCGGCCTCACTTACCTCATAGATTGAAGTTGGCTTCTCAAGTTTCAGCTTCAACTGTTCCTCACCGCAATGAGGACAAGCTTTCCCCTTGGCTGCGCGCTTGAGAATGTCTTTGGAAAGGTTGGCCGTCTTTTGACCAATCTCTGGATACTTCTTGAACAATCGTGCGTAGTATTCAATCTCCTCATCGGTCAGTAGGATACGGTTGCACTCTCTGCATATCGCACGTAGGACCTTGTGTATCACCTTCGCATAACCTGCATGCATGACAGGGCGTGCAAGCTCGATATGTCCAAAGTGTCCAGGACAGTTTCCCACCCTGTTTCCACAAGTCTTGCAACGCTGGCCGGGGTCGATGACTCCGAGTCTGGTATCCATAATGCCGCTGCTAATCGGATAACCATCTTCGTCGTAAGTATCAGCAACCACAATCTGGGCAATAGACATCTTTCGGATGTCATCTGGGCTGAGAAGCCCAAACTCAATAGAGTCGATTTTCTTTGTAGTAAGACCACCTGCAGCCATTTAGATCATCTCCTTGAGTCGCAGCCGGCAGGCAAGTCCAAGCGACATCATTTCTTGTATTAACAGTTTGAAAGCATACGACACAACCACGCTACTGATTTTGGCGTTGGTGCCGCAAATCGGACAGTAGTACGTATCCTTGTTGCGATCGTAAACACCAATTAGACCGCAATCCTCACAGACCAGCATGTTGCTCTTGTCCGATTCATCGAGTAGCCTGCCTTTCAACAGGATTGCTGCACCGTGACCGATTAGAACATCGCGCTCCATCTCACCAAACCTTAGGCCACCTTCTCTCGCTCTTCCCTCCGTGGGCTGGCGTGTAAGAATCTGCACGGGGCCTCTGGCGCGGGCATGTATCTTGTCTGCCACCATATGGTGGAGCTTTTGATAGTAGATTACACCGATGAATATGTCAACTCTGAGTTTCTCGCCGGTGATACCGGAGTACATAGTTTCGCGGCCGTTATGCTGCAGACCGTGATCTTTTAGTATCTTGAACAGCACCTCCTCGGAAACACCGCAGAATGGTGTTGCGTCTTGTTGTTCACCATGCATTGATGCTGCCTTTCCAGCAATCATCTCCAGAATCTGACCGATTGTCATTCGGCTTGGAATGGCATGAGGATTCAGAATCAGGTCAGGCACAACACCATCTTCAGTGAATGGAACATCAGCCTGAGGAACTATATGGCCAATGATGCCCTTCTGCCCGTGACGCGAAGCATACTTATCGCCTAGTTCTGGAATCCGGAGGTCTCGGACCTTTACCTTCACCAGTCGATTACCATCAATGGTTTCAGTGAGAATGACACTGTCCACGACTCCAGACTCTCCGTGGCGTACAGCAACAGAAGTTTCTCGTCGGTTGGGGGAGGCAATTTCAAACTCTGAATATTCCTCAAGGAAGCGTGGTGGAGAGGTTCGTCCTATCAGTACATCGCCGCCTAGTACCTCAACTTCGGTTTCAATTATTCCATCCTCGCCTAGGTTACGGTATGACTCGGATGCTCTGTAGCCTCGAACACTTCGATCTGGAATCTCAAACTTGTCTTCCTGCCCACCAGGATACTTGCGTTCTTCGCTCTCATAAACTCTGCAGAAGGTACTTCTGCCCAGTCCTCTCTCAACAGAGGCTTTGTTCAGAATCAGGGCATCTTCGATGTTATAGCCCTCGAATGATAGAATCGCAACCACGAAGTTTTGCCCAGCTGGACGTTCTTCAAACCCGATTGAATTCATGGCGCGGGTCTTAACAAGAGGTACTTGGGGATAGTGGAAGAAGTGTGCACGAGTGTCAGTTCTAAAGTTGAAGTTGGCCGCTGGCACACCTACAGACTGCTTTGCCATGCCTGCCATGTATACGTTACGAGGTGATTGATTACGCTCAGGGAATGGAATCAGTGCTGCAGAGATACCGAGAATTGTTGACGGAACAATCTCCATATGTGTCGTATTAGGACCAATCTCATTTGGATACATCGCGATTAGGGTGTTCTCCTCTTCCTCAGCATCTATGAATTCGACTGCTCCGTTCCGCATCAGGTCTGGAAAACCCCATTCACCTTCTACAACCATTTTGAGATGTTCATCGGTGAGACGGCTCTTGCCATTCTCAACGACTATTAGCGGACGCCTGACTCGACCTGCATCGCAATTAATTTGAGCTTCATTAATACTGTCATAGTAAGCAATGTTGGTTTCTTGGTCTATCTCACCAGCACGACGCTTCTGGCGCATGGTCTTAGCAAGAACCAGAGGAGCTGGGTGGATTCCTACAAGACGGCCATTCAGGAATACATCAGCCCACTTCGAGCCACGCTTGCCCTTCAGAGTTTCAATCGATTCTACTTCACTCTTGAGTAGAGCGCGTTCCACTGCGTCCTCCTCAGTACCAACGGAGATGTACGCCATCATGGCGATATTTTTCACAAGACCACAGTTTGGACCTTCTGGCGTTTCATTGGGGCATATCTTCCCCCAGTGAGTTGAATGCAGATCTCGCGCCTCAAAGTGCGGTTGTGACCGCGAGAGAGGTGAAACTACTCTTCTAAGATGAGAAAGCGACGAGATGTAGTTGGTCCGGTCAAGCAGCTGGGACACACCGGCTTTTCCGCCGACCCAGTTGCCTGTGGCGAGAGCATGCTTCATTCTCTGAGTAATAACATCAGCCCGGACTGCAGTGCGAATGTTTGGTTTGCGGCCACGAACAGCTGTTCGCTCGAGTTGATACTTGATGTCACGAGTCAAAGAGTAGAGAGCTACTCTGAACAGGGACATGAGAAGATCTCCTGAAAGTTTTAGCCGCTTGTTGGAATAATGATCCTTGTCATCTGGCTGGCGCTTGCTCAAGACTAGTTCGAGCAGTCGTTCCACCATCTGACCCAAGTAGTACGCCTTCTGAAGACGGTGTTTATCTTCAGTTCCGATATGTGGCAACAGGTATCTGTCAAGCACTTTCTCTGCTCTGGCTAACCGATATTCCTTGGTCTGGCCCACAGCAACACGCTTTCCTATGAAATCCAATGCGTTGCTTCGAGTAGAGATATCTTCATCATCCATAAGAGCATTGATTGGCGAAGACTGCTCTATAGTCACAATTAGTTCGTTGCGTATCTCTTCATCATCTGAGATTACGTCGACAATCTCCCTATCAGACTCCAAGCCAAGAGCTTTCAGAAGAATCGCCAAGGGAATCTTGCCGGGAACTGACGGAAATGACACACGAAGCTCCCCACTTTTCTTTCTCTCAATGGTCACGGGAGCACGAAATCCTCTGGAGGTTGAGAATACCTTGGCAACATGTGTATAGCTTGAGCTCTTGCTGGCCTCATCAATTAGTATTCGATTTGGCGCCAAATCCTCTTGCGTGACTAACACACGCTCTGAACCATTAATGATGAAGTACCCGCCGGGGTCCTTTGGATCCTCACAATGCTGTATAAGCTCTTCTTCTGACATGCCATGAAGAAGGCATTTCTCACTTCGGAGCATAATTGGCAGGTTACCAATGTAAATTGGCAGAGTTTCAAGCCGCGTGGTGACTGAGCCCTCCTTGCGAACAGGGGTGCACTCAAGGAAGAGCTTGCTTGCATAAGTTAAGTTTCGAATGCGAGCCTCATTGGGATAGAGCGCATGCTCACTGCCATCGGCCTCCCGAACAGTGGGAGACTCTATGGTTATCCTGCCGAGTTGAACTGTATATCCCTCGACCTTCGGATTGAGCTGAGCAATACTATTGACTACTTCCTGTAGCTCCTCTTTGACGAATCGATTGAACGAATCCAGATGCTGACCTACCAGTCCGAAATGGTCAAAGAAGGCCTCGATCACTGGCCAGTACTTATCCTTACCCTTGTTATCCGCCATGTTATCGCACCTTAGTGAAGGACGGGGGGTAATACTGCTGACATACACGCTTCCCAACGCATGAGACCCAGAAAATCCGAGCTCAATCTTCCGCCGCAATAGCCGCCCCGTATATTCACTCTAGCAAAATCACTTCAACACTCTTGCGCCCGGGAAACATGGCGGGCTCGGCGGGATTTGAACCCGCGGCCATCAGGTTAAAAGCCTGCTGCGCTACCTGTCTGCGCCACGAGCCCGTGCGTCTGCTTGCCATATGTGACACGCGGTAAATCTAGTACTTACAAAGCACTGACTCATACGGAGTACTACATATGGTCATACATGAGTGGGAAGCAGTTCTGCGTGAGCAACCGAAGGAAAATTTAGTGGCCATAAAAAGTTTTCCTTGAAACCAAGAAAGATAGCATACTATCTAGCATGGCTTCTGCGGAAAAGAACCACATCACATAGTGGGTCAGGGGGTAAAAAGGTTTGCCGAACTGCCGCTCGAAGTGCAATACTAGACAATAGTCACGGAATCATATTGCAGTTCCGACAGGTTTAATAGAATTTTGAAGGTCGAGCGGTGCGGGCCCCTGTAGTGTAGCCCGGTTAGCATTCAAGACTGTCAATCAAGTAATCTCTTGATTGCTAAAACGGAACTCTTGAGATCCGGGTTCGAATCCCGGCGGGGGCGCCACTTCTCTTGGGATTGGAGTACAAGCGAGTGTGTATATCCTGTTCTATTCGCTTTGTGTGAGATAGATTGCATATGCAATCAGGCCGATGCCGAACATGGAGAATAGTATCGCAAATCCAAAACTAGGAGGACCAACTACCACGAAGGCTGCCAAGGCTAGGAACACACATGACAATCCTACTGACGATACACAGCCCGCATGGTCCGTTCCAGTCATATGCTAAGGTTGTGAGTTATCGTTTATCTGTCCTTTGTTGGCTTGCATCAAAGATGCTACTCCATAACTGTGTATGAATTGCTTGGGAGAAAACGACCTGCTAGCTGAAGCAGTTCAGTCCAATCGAGATTATGATAAGGAAGCAGTTTCCTTGTGCTGTCCATCATGTTGTCTTGTATCGAGATGCTCTTGGAGCACAACTTTGCCTCCAGGGAGCCGCTTCTAGAAGCTGTGAAACATCTCTCTCAAGAGGAGTTCACAAAGGATCTTGGTGTTGGTAGAAACTCGATACGTGACATCCTTGTACATCTTGTGAACACAGAGATTTATTGGATTGATCATGTTCTTAGAGGAATCGCCACGGAACAGATCGTTTCCAAGGACTATGCAGATGCTGAGAGTATTCGGGAAGCATGGAAGAGCGTGGAAACGAACACCAGAGAGTTCTTGAGAGATTAGAATGAGAGTGGGCTCCAACACGTCAGGAGTGTTACATGGGGAGATGTGACTGTGAGTTTCACTGTAGCCAAAGCGCTTGTGCATCTCGCAACGCATGAAACCCATCACAGGGGATTAGTGGTAGGACTACTCAGACAACTGGGTTACAAGGCCCCCAATGTCAACATGATGTGAAGTTAGAACAAGGAATGAGTGTCAAATGACTGAATTCTTGGATGCATGCTACAGCGCAATCAAAAAGCAGGGGAAAGCGATACCTGAAACACTTGCAAGTGTTGACCTCAAAGAAACGGATATCATCAATGATGCAAAACGCATCGTACTTGTAGGCTGTGGTGATTCGTATGCAGCAGCTGAGTACGGGAAGTGGGCGTTTCTCAAGGTTGGACTCAATGCGATATCCTTGTCTCCGAGAGAGATGTCGCATATTGCACTGGATAAGAGGAATGTGGTCATCGGAATCACGGCATCTGGACGAAGTCTTGCCACGATTGCCGCATTGGACCGAGCCAAGTCGAAAGGAGCTACGACTGTTGTGCTCACAGATGACCCGGAGGGAAAGGCTGTAGAGAGCGCTGATCGAGTTTGGACCACTCGCTCTGGAGTAAATTCGTATAACATTAGCCCATCTTCGCCTACAACCACCGCTATGGCCTATCTGCTCAAGGCTGCAGGGAGATTGGCAAATGCAGCAAACGGGCGATTGCACCATGACGTGACGCGATTGGAAACACTTGGC
The DNA here is from genome assembly GCA_018238375.1 of Candidatus Thorarchaeota archaeon. Taxonomy (GTDB): domain Archaea; phylum Asgardarchaeota; class Thorarchaeia; order Thorarchaeales; family Thorarchaeaceae; genus WTCK01. The sequence continues at coordinate 12,771 of JABCTJ010000182.1, read as the reverse complement.
AAGAGGCTTGTTGACTGGGCTGATAGAAAGGGAAGTGCCATTCTTGAGATGATAGACGTTAGAAGACCCCTCTATCTAATATCAGAGGGGCCAAACTATGTTGCAGCGATGATTGGCCATATGAAGTTCAATGAGTATTCTCTGATGAAGAGCATCCTAGGTAGACGGGAAGAGGTTCAGCATCACTACGCCCTCTCAATTAACGACAAAGATCGCGCAGTGCTGGTTTCTGACAATCCAGTCACTTCTGATGATGTGTCTTATATGAATGTCCTCACGAAGACCCTCAAAATGCAAGCATATCATCTCCACGCTGATGATGAGCTGGAGCTGTTGACATCACTTGCACAGACTATACCAAATGCAATTGCTCTCCAGATGGCGGCATATCATACAGTCTTGAGATTCGACTCAAGCAAGAAGCAGTGGAAACAACCACATGTCGATGCATTCAAGATATACTGACATGCCATGATGGAAAAGGTAACAAGGGTGCATCATTGCTGATAGGATTGTGACTACAGTGCTAAGACTCCTAGGAGATGACTACGACCCGACCAAGCGTCACGAGATTGCAGAGTACATGAACATGCACACGGAGGCGTTTGAAGAATTCCTTACGGAAGTCTTCTCTAAGAAGAAGAGTGATACTACATCAAACATAAGATATCGAATAATTGATTTGATTGACCTTCTGAATGACAGGTTAGTCACTATGGTAGTTGAGCTGGCTATTGTTGACCAGGACCCGAAAGTGCGTTTGCAAGGGCTTCAAGCAGGCTATAGAACCAGAGTGGACTCGCTTAATGATCAGGTCTTGCAGATTCTCAATGATAGGGATGGGGAGTTCCAGGCGAGAAAATGGGCAGTTCATATTCTCGCAAGCACTGATTCTAAGAGATATGGTCGAGTGCTGAGACACATGGCTAGAGACTCGTCAGAGGATGTAAATCTCCGCAAGGAGGCAGTGTATGTCCTGACGAAGATAGAAGATAGTGAAAGTATTGGAGCTCTTTGTGCACTTCTCGGCGATTCCGAGGTCGCGATTCGTCAGTCGGGCGCATGGGCACTTAGTACCATTGGTTCCCCAGATTCTGTGAATTGTCTGTTAGCTGCACTGGAAGATGATGATGAGCTAGTCCGCGACTGGGCGATTCGAGGATTGAGAGACATGAATGACTCACATGCATTGCAGGGACTAGCTGACGTGATGCGAAGCACAGTTCCAGATGAGCAAGTCAGGATGATTCGATTGTTGGTTGAGAAACGGTCCGAAATAATCCTAAGAGCGATTGCAGAGCGGCTGACATCATCCGAAATTGATGTTAGGCGAAGCGCGGCTTGGGCTATGGGCGTTTCGCCCTACCCACCTGCAGCTGCAAGTTTACAAACTCTTCTAAATGACCCTGATGAGCAGGTCCGCGATTATGCAAAGAAAGCCCTATTGATTCTTGGTCGAGGTGACCCGACTGAATTCGGGCTCAGCCCGTAATCAAATTACATCATACCTCTGTAGAGCCCGCCGTCGACCAGTAGTAGCGCTCCATGCACATAGCTTGCCATTGGACTGAGTAGAAAGGCGCAAACTGCTCCAAACTCATCTGGAGTGCCCATCCGCTTCAGAGGAATCCTTGCTTCGATTGCATCCTTGGCGGAAGATTCTCCTTCCTTTGACTTGTCCAGAAGCTCTTCTACCCGCTTGGTGTGGATGTAGCCTGGACAGATTGCATTGACACGGATACCTTCAGGTCCTATTTCATCGGATATTGTGCGCATCATGCCGACAACTGCAGGACGTATTGCATTTGAGAGTAATAGATTCTGGATTGGTTCCTTGACTGAAATTGAGGTGCTGTATAGAATGGACGGTGAATCTGAGTTTCGTAGAAGCGGGAGAGCTTCTCGAGTCAGTCTAACAGAGCTCATCAGAGTAAGTTCGAATGCTGATTTCCAATGCTCATCAGATAGGTCTGAAAAGGTCCCAGGAGGAGGACCGCCAGCGTTTACAAGTAGACCATCTAGCTTTGAAGTGACTTGTTTCACATGTCCAATCAACTCTGTGATATCTCCTGATTTGGAAACATCAGCTACGAAGTATTGTGAGTTGGGACCCAAGGATGCAATGGCGGTCTTTAGAGATTCTTCGGTTCGCCCGCAAATTATGACTTCAGCGCCTTCTTCAACAAGTGCCTTAGCGGCCCCGTAGCCAAGACCACGAGAAGCAGCGGTTACAAGAATAGTCTTGTTCTTCAATCCAAGATCCATGACTTTGCTACACCAATGCATCCTGAAAACAGGGGCTATTTCACTGCTATGGAAGTCATCTAGCATGCAGTTAGCATGATTGGACTCTCAGTACGAGCCCCAAGCACTACCTCGAGGTGTAGGAATGATGCGCTCAGTCTTTGAAAGTCTGTAGGCACTTTGAACTCCCCAATACCAAGAGCGTTGAGTGCCCTCTTTATTTTCATGGTTGTTAGGCGTTGACTATCCTTTGAATTGAAAGAGAGCAGGACTCTGTAATCTTCCATGTCTGGCATTCTGAAGACCGATTGACATGGAATGCCCTTCTCACGGAGACCACGTTTGACCTTATTCTCTATGGCTCTCAAATTGCTTTCCACCACTAATGCGTGTCTGAATTGAGTACTAAAACTCCTAGTAATACTGTCATGGATACAAAAAATATCTCGGTCTGGAAGCCTTTGTTCCGACATATCCAGACTTGCTCTGACCTTTGTCTTGATTAGGACTAATTAGGTACCAGCGGGCTTAGTTGGAAGGTGAAGCAGTTGGACAAAGAAGGATTTCGTGGATTTCTACAAGAACGAAAAGGTTCTGAAGATCAGAATATGCAGTCTATCTCAATCGTAGAGAAGTTCGAAGACTTTCTGAAAGGTCTTGACGAGCCAAAGACGCTCGAGTCAGCGACATCAGAAGAGGTAGCGAAGTTCTCGACCTTGCTAATCAAAGAAGGAGCGAATACATACGACAACTTTGTTGCGTTGACTAGATATGGACTCTTTGCGAAGAATGATGACATTTACGTGTCATTTCTTGGGTTAATCGATGGAGGCGATGTCATAGACGTATTCTATGAGAAACTGGGTGATATTGCTGGCGAAGAGAAACGGGATGAAGTCTTCAATGGAATCGAAATGCCGCCACTGGGTTTGCCGCCCTCTCAGAAACCCAAGGTCACACAAGCTATAGTGGATAAGCTGGAAGCCGTGGTTGACGCTGAAACGTGCAAAAAAGTACTATCTGAAGTTGCTCATGGAATACCAAAGGAGTACCATCTTGAGAAGAGACACGAATATCTCAAGGCCAAAAGTATCGATGAGTACCTAAAGAGAAGGAGAGCGAAGGCGATCGCTCAGTTGGAGAAACATAGGGACGAAGGTACGCCTTTCTTCAATCAAGAGATTACTGATGAAGTGATTGACTTCGTTAAGAGCCGACCGGATATTCTAACCGGTGTACGAAAAGGTAACATAATCTATCACACAAAGATTCCGTACATGACCAAGGAGTATCTTGTAGAAACCGACGAGATGATGAAACGATACTATTGCTGTCACTGTCCATGGGCTAGAGAATCTATCAAGGCAGGTGATGTCAAGGTTTCGCCCACATTTTGCTATTGCAGTGCAGGTTTCACTAAGCAGCCCTGGGAGGTAGCTTTGAATCAGCCCCTGGAAGTGGAAGTTGTCAAGTCAGTGCTCAAAGGCGACTTGGAGTGCAGTTTCTTAGTTCATCTTCCTGAAGGTGTTGAATGACGTGATGAGTATTGATGAGGCTATCAAGGGGCGCCGAAGTATTAGAACATACAAGAAAACTGAGGTAAAAGAGGATTTTATCAGAGATATTGTTGAAGCAGCAACATTTGCGCCCAGTGCCAAGAATGGTCAGCAATGGAGATTCACTGTGCTTACTGGTGAATCTAAGGACAAGTTTACGGATATGTACAGAAGTGAACTTGACAAACTAACCTTTGATGTGGGTTCTTCATATGGCTCATGTACAATGATGGAAAGAGCTCCAGTCGTCATTGTGGTTTGGAATACAAACAAACTCGGCTGGACTACTGAGGTTCATAGTGTATCTGCGGCAATTCAAAATCTATTATTGAAAGCTCATGCACTTGGACTTGGAACCTGTTGGATTGGGGATGTCCTCTATACAAGCGAAGCTATCGTTGATTATTTCAAGAAGCCTTGGAAACTACTTGCTGCAATAACTTTGGGATGGTCAGATGCAAATCCAAAACCTAAACCCAGATTATCTGTCAATGATGTGACAGAGTTCCTGAATTGATAGGATACAAGAATAGTGGTCAGAACGGCCCCGTTCCGATCCAGCAACCCATGAATCTACGGCTTTTTAGAGTTCTAAAACATGGAGATGGTACATCAAATCGAATGACTGTTGAATATTAAAGGGAGATTTCATACTATAAGCGGGAGTTGATAGTGAAACGCCTGTCACGGCCTCAGTGGCTTCTTGTTGTAGGTTTGATATTGCTTCTCAGCGGGAATTTTCTGCCAATACGATTTCCACTATGGAGCAGTCAATATACATTTGAGATCGGTCCTTGGGATTCTAGTTCGGAGAGTGTTGACATTCCACTCAGTATATTCTATGGTGAGTCTGTGAGAGTGACAGTTGAATTTAACAGCTCTGCGACTCCTGATGATTGCTGGGTATGGGCGTTGATATGCTATCAATATCCTACACAAGGAATCTGTCATTCGGCAATCCGTCTTGAAGGACAACGTGAAGTAATCTTCACATTTGGTTGGGAAAACGTCCGCCTCATACCTGTCTTTGTCACTGGATTCACGGTTAGGCTATTCTATTTGGGTACAGACAGTGTTTCGGTAGATGTTGTGGTCACGAGCTTGGCAAACTTGGTCACTCTCACTGGCCTTGGAGTCTTGATCACTCTAGCTATTACTATTTTGAAACCAGTTATAATCAATAGATTTGGTAAACAGAAAAGGCAGCAAGATAGAAGAGTGGATAATGGTCGGGACGGCCGGATTTTTCGGCGCACCGTTCGCATGTAACGGCGCAGAACCGGCAACCCATGGATCTCTCCAGACAACAACCGAAGCTGTTGCCCGCTACAGTCCATTGCTCTGCCAGGTTGAGCCACGTCCCGCGGAGCAACTTCAACTAAAGTTGCAATAAAAGGATTACTCAGCAGGCCTAACAAGGATTTCCTGATAATCGAGTCAATCTCGGAATATTGAAAGGGCTGACTGTTTCCTACTCATGCACCCCTCATGTACAGGAAGCCCTAGCTTGCCAAAGAAACCCATTGAGGTTGCCTTTCCGGTAACCGAGATAAACAGAATCGCTGAAAAGGAGTCCACTGGCTTTGGTAGACGACACTACAGACCCGTATATACAATGCATAAGTGGTGGGCAAGGCGACTTGGGTCAGTCTTTCGTGCCATTATACTCTACGCTCTCGCAGATGAACAGATAGAGGGTTGGAATCTAGATCCTCACTCGCTCTGGGAATATTACTCTCAGGATATCAGGCTCCCGGGCAAGGTGATTCTTGATCCTATGATGGGTGGTGGAACCACCGTCGTGGAGGCTCTAAGATTTGGCTGTAACGTTGTTGCTGGAGACCTCAACCCAGTCGCATGGTTTGTAGTGAAGAAACAGATTGAGGACATCAATCCAGAGGAATTCGGATCTGCTCTTGCTTTGCTAGAGAGAGAGCTCGGCACCGAACTGCGCAGGTACTACAGAACCACGTGCCCAGATTGCGGAAGCGCCGCACAGGCGATATACTACTTCTACTGCAAAGAGCTGGAGTGTACTGAGTGCGGTCACACTACCCCTTTGATGCGGAACTACTTCTTGGCTCAGTCTCCAGTTAAGACGGGAGATGTGGTTGTGTGCCCACAATGTTGGGACGTTTTTGTGACGAAAAACGCGGAAATCAAGACAAAATGCACGAAATGTGGAGCAGAATTCATTCCGAAAGCAACCTCGTCTGCAAGAAGACGGAAATACGAATGCTCCAATAAAAGTTGTAGGGGCGGCAAGATATTGACAACAACTGGGAGGAATGGTCCGCTCCATGAACGGATGTATGCTGTTGAATTCCATTGTCCACAATGTGAGTTGACCAATAATCCAAGGTTAATGAATGGCCGAGGATACAAGACTGCTGACTCAGCAGACCTTCAGCTTCTTGCATCAGCTAAACAGGAATTCTACAAGCTGAAGGACCAGCTGCCAATCCCAGATACTCCAATTCCTCTTGGAGTTGAAACAAAGCGAGCATTGAACCATGGATATGTTCGATTTAGGGATTTGTTCAATGAGAGACAGCTGCTGAATTTAGGAAAGATCTTTGATTGGATTCTGAGGGTTGAAGACTGGAACCTCAAGGAGTTTCTCCTTCTTGCATTCTCGAATTGTCTGAAATACAATAACATGTTCGCGAAATACAACAGTACTCGGGGATTCATAACAGACATCTTCAGGACTCACTCATATTCGCCTTCAATGGCCCCGGTGGAAGCGAACTGCTACGACACGTCGAAGGGGAGGGGTGCATTTACTGCCTTTGTCAATCTTGTAATGGAAGGAAAGGCATACTGTAGACAACCGTTTGAGAGGGTTATCAAGAAAGATGGTAGCAGAAAGGTGCAGTTTGAAACACCAATCATCGGAAAACTCGCTACATCATTTGATGACATCCACGAGCCGGGCAGTGTGCTTCTTCAGTGTGGGTCATCGGAATCTATAGACATCCCCAGTAAGAGCGTGGATGCGGTGATAACTGATCCGCCTTATGCGGGCAACGTGATGTACTCCGAGCTCTCGAACTTCTTCTACGTCTGGCTCAGGATTGTTCTAAGAACAAGGTATGATTCCTTCAAGGGGGAAACCGTTCCATGGCAAGCAGAAGTGATTGAGAATCGCGCTCAAAAGAAAGGAAAGAAGGAGTTTGTAGAAGGACTCACGCGGGTGTTCTCTGAAGCTTGTCGGGTTCTAAAGGACGAGGGGATTCTTGTGTTTACTTTCCATCACAAGAGAAGCGATGCTTGGGCTCTTGTTCTAAAAGCCATCTTGAATTCTGGCTTCTACATCACCGCGTCGTATCCTGTCAGAAGTGAGATGAGAGCTTCAACGCACCTCCATCAAATGAAGAACATCACGATGGATATGGTTCTTGTTTGTCGAAAGAGAAGACGAAACCCTCCAGAGCGTTCATGGAAATCAATCAAGGCAGAGATTTTGAAGGCCTCATGGAAACTGATTGCGAATGCCACGGAGCAGGGAGAAACATTCAGTTCTCTCGACATCTTTGTGATGGCTTTCGGTAAATGCCTAGAGGAGTATTCGAAACATTATCCAAACGTCAATGCTGAAGGAGGAAGTGTGAGCATGAAGAAGGCCCTTGACTCGATTAAAGAAGCAATTGAGAGCCAGATTCTGTCTTTTTGAGTTGATATTGCGGATGTGAGATGATTGGGCAATCGCACTCTACGACCTTAATAGGAAATCTCAGAACGCTGATACATGAACCACCCACGGCTGCGCCTGCACTCGCGTCCTCAATCGGATGTTGATCGTACCTCTATGCACACCCAAACAAGCAGTGTGCAGCTATGGGAACTAGTCCATGACAAAAACATGCACCTGCTCCTTAGGGAACCTGCCATGATCGAGCTTGCTCGCAGAAATGAGCGAGAGATGCTCGAGTTTTGTGAAAAGCTTGTAGTTTCAGGTGATTTCGATGAATGGCTTGCATCAATACGCGCTCTTGCTGCACTGCGTACCAAGGAAGCTGTTGATCGACTAGTAATGCTATACGCTCAGTGCTATTCGGAAGATCGCATAATTATCATAGATGTGGTAGGACGGCTACTGACTGCTGAGCATATCCATCCATTCAGCATCATGATGCGACAACTCGCAAAACCAGGTGAACTAGATGTGACTGGCTGGACTTCAGTAGCTATTGGTACTCTGAAGAACGTCTGCAAACGATTAGGAGTTGAGGTTATCGATGATGCAGGCACAGGTCAGGAGGCTTCAAAGCTGGAAGCACTTGCAAACCAAGAGCTGGTTCCGGAATCGGAACATGAAGAGTCATTACTGCAACCCTAGTCTGGGATTGGTCTAGATTATCGCAGATATCTGGGGGAGGAATCCCAGTGCTAGAAGAATTGATGCCAGCAGGAGCATGGACAATAGAACAAGCACGGAAGCATCAAGGGCAGTCCAACTGGACTTGCGAAGGTAGGTCCGGGTTCTGCTATACCCGAAACCTCGACCATCCATAGACAAAGAAAGAGCGTCCACTCTTGACAATGCAGAAACAAGGAGTGGAAAGAAAGTGTACCGGATGGTTCTCAGTATTTCTGACATTCCCCGTACACTGACTGAGATTCCTCTGGACCTCTGTGCTATTCTGACTGTCTTATTCTCCATGTCAAAGAGTGGGAGAAATCTCAGCGCGATTACGAGCGCAAAACTGTATCTGTAGGGAACCCCAAACCTAGTGAGTGAATGAGCAAGAAGAGTCGGATCAGTCACCGATACAAACAGCATGCTGGAAAACACAACAAGTAAGAATCTCAAGGAAATCTCAAACCCTTTCTCTATCCCGAAGTCTGTTACTGGTAGAAACGGTCCCAAGAGGTCGTACTTTGGAATAATGAAGAATAGAATAGTGCCATTAGCAGTCATCAGCACTTGAAAGGCAAGAAGCAATGCTGAGAAAATCATAAGAAAACGGATTCGTTTCTTGCTCACGTTCAGAGGTACATTGGAGGCTTTGAATCCAAGAATAGTCAGGAGGAGCAGAAGACCGCTGAACCGCCAGCTTGGATAAATCAGTACTCCTGTTGTGATGATAATAAGACCAGCTAACTTCAACGATGGGTTGAGTCGGTGCAGCATGCTGCCGCTCTCGATGGACTGGCGCTCAATCATCAACTAGGACATCGCTCCATATCTGCATATTCGCCATATCCTATCTCGTCTAGTCGGTCTAGCACTATCTTTGGCTTGCCATCTAGCAGAACTGATCCTCGTTCCATGAAGATTATGCGGTTACAAAGACAAGTTGCTACTGTAGAATCGTGCGTCACCAATATGGCTGCACCACCGCTTTCACCCCGCTTGCGAATAGTTTGTGTGATGAAGTTTCGGCCTATCTCATCTTGGCCTATGAATGGTTCATCAAAGAGATACACAAGCGGCTCATGAACCGTCACAGAGCTGACATTGAGCCGTCTCTTCTGGCCATGACTCAAAGAGAACGGGTTTCGTTCCTTTAGATCTGCAAGGCCCGCAGCCAATAGAGTCTCCTCGGGCTTCTCTGAATGGACTTCATCCAGTGAGTCTAGTACATCGAATACCAGACATTGTTCCCTCTGAACTGTGCGCTCGAAGATTTGATGATTTGGATTCTGAAACACAACTGCAACTCTTGCTGCGACATCCTGTGCAGTCATTTCGATAGACGGAACACCATCTATGTAGGTAATTCCGTCAGTGGAATGCAACAGCCCAGCCAGTAGGTTGATTAAAGTGGACTTTCCCGAACCGTTGTCGCCCATGAGGGCTACTATTTCTCCAGGATAAACGCTTAATGTCACATCTTGAACTGCATTGATAGTCCCGTAGGAATAACCTACGCCCGTAGCCATTAGTAATGGTTCTTCAGAGTCTGACCGCCGGAAATGCTCAACTGGAGTGGTTCTTGTAGAACTAGTTTTGCCGCTCCACTTGCTGATTTTGCCCTTAGAGAGCCGTAGTACTCTGTCCGCAATGGGTAGGATTGTTGCGAGACGATGTTCGATGCAGAGAATCCCGTATCCATTGTTCTTGAGACCGAGTAGGACATTCTGGAGCTGTTGTATCCCTTTTGGATCTAGGCTTGCTGATGGTTCATCCAATAGTAAGAAATCAGGTCTGACCGCCAACATTGAGGCGATTGTGACACGTTGTTTTTCCCCACCAGAGAGGGCATACGTAGGGCGATTCACAAGGTGTGACGATTCAACTGCATTGAGAAACACCTCAACTCGTTTCTGTATCTCGGAGGGCGCTACGGAGTAGTTTTCAGGCCCAAAAGCCACTTCGTCGGAAACAAGGAGTGTGCTGATTTGACTCTCTGGGTCCTGCTGCACTAGAGATACCTTGCGTGCAATCTCAGAAATCAGAGTCTTCTCTACGTTTTCGCCATCGATTAGAAGCGAACCTGTGAAAGTCCCTTCGATGACTCTCGGTATGAATCCTGCAAGAACCAGAGCCAGTGTGGACTTGCCCGAGCCCGTAGGGCCAGTAATCACTGTAATTTCGCCACGACGTATCTGAAGGTTCACCGAATCTAGTATCAACTTCTCGTTATCATATGAGAAGCTTACATCATGTACTTCCAGCATTTCTTCAATCGCCTAGTATACCTCAAGAGTAGAGACCATCCGAATCCAGAGAGCACCATCGTAGTTGCTTGCAATCAGCCAGAGGCCGTCTTCAGCCTCGGTGAGCAACAGATGAGTATCAGTCATGACTTCACCAAGATCGAGAAGGATTGTGTATCCATCGCGTGCCACAATCCGCACGCCAGTAGTTTCTGCCATCGGTATGGCGGCTTCAAGTATTGTACTTAGCAGAATGCCGGTGTAGTTAGCCGGATCAAGGTGAATGTTCACGCCTTGAAGCTCTGCCTGCACTGTTACCTCCTGCCCAACGAATGCTTGTGGACTGTAAGTGAAAGGATTCTCTACTAGCCCTGTGACCTTACAGCTGTAAGGGTCGGAGAAAACCTGTGCAACAGCAACGGTGTAGTATAGAGAACCAATTGTGATGAAGATGATGAGAGCAATAGCAGGTAAATTACGATATGTGACTCTCTTACCAGACACTGGAGAGGGACTAGTGCTTGAGAAGCTGTTCGACAGAACTCTCGAATCCTTGAGGAATTCCAATGTTTCCCAAGCGAAGTACCCAGCAAAGATTACACCTGAACTAAAGGCCAAAATCGCCATTACAGTAAGAAGAATCCAATGTGCGCCCTCGAAGTAGAATGCTTGGAGCACAAACACATTCGACGCAGCTGCAATTCCTGCGCTCAGCCACCATACTAGCCTAGAAGCCGTGCCGCCGTCGTGCGGGTTTCCAGCAACTTCAGCACCTACGTCAACAAGAAAGCCCTGAACCACTGAAACTGCAACTATCACTAATCCATGTGTACTAGCTGTAAACAACTCAACTAGTCCTTTCAGAAGCCCTCCCATCGTGCCCGTTCCACGCTTGGCAACAATTACTCGAATGAGAATCAACCAGAAGACGTGAAGACCGGCCATAAACTGACCTGCCCCAAAGGGCACTCCAAGGCTTAGATTGACTAGATTTCCCAAGTAACCAACGAACGTACTGAGTGAGCCGCCTAAAGAGGCCAAGATGGCTACTGTGACAATATTCCGGGTTGTGATGGAGGAGTTCTGCCCGTTACTCAACCCGAAACCACCTCAATTGTTTCAACGTATCTCACCCATCGGGAGCCTGCAGAGGGATATACGTACCAACCCATGCCAGGTGCTGATGTCGCTTGGCAATCGTTGTTACTGTAGCCTCCGTCCGATGGCATCATCGTCAATCTCATGCCGTTAGACCATTCCGGAACCAGCGACCCATTGAACTCAAAGGCAAGGATCATATCGCCTTGAATCGACTGCCATGATGCATTAGGATAGACATTCCAGTAGCTGAAGTATTGCTCGTAGCCATCGTTGGAAGACACTTTTAGACGATCCGAAACGGTCATTCCACCAACTAGGTCAAGTAGGTCCGAAAGTTGGACTCCGCGGTAGGTGCCTTGGCCTCGCCAGTTATCGTATTGGTTTTGGAATGATGAATAACCTTCGGCAATGGGCATAGCCAGTAAGTCATCTAGGCTTAGTGCAACATCCTCGTCAATGCCTCTCACGAGAATCATGTCTCGCTCTATTGATGGTGAATCAAGAATTACTGCTTCGATTGTCTGCAATGACCCGACGATTGTGACTTCCACATAATGGTAGAAGCCACCATCTTCAGGGGCAGCATAGAGACTGGCTCCGGCGCCGCCGGTAATGACATAACGAACACCCTCAACGACGCTGTTGTTGAACAAATGAATGTGTCCAGTGAAGACTGTATCAACTCCACTATCTTCAGAGATGTCCATGATTCGTTCAGCAGTTGTAAGATTAATCATCGAATGACTGCCTTCCGATCGGGGGTCGAATGGAGGAATATGTGTAAACACGAATTTCCGTTCCGCGCTGGATTCGGTGAGATCCGTAGTTAACCATTGGATTTCATCTTCGGAAACATCGCCACCTGAGGTGTTGAAGACTACGAAATGGGCGGGACCGAAGTCAAAACTGTATGTCGATGGACCAAAGTGCTGGAGATATCGTTTACCTCCATCCAGACGAATATCGTGGTTTCCAGCTGTTGTGAACACTGGAACATTGCAGCCATCTAATGCATCCACGACATCTAGATACTGGGCCTCTTGGCCGAAAGGGGTGAGGTCACCGCAATGGAATACGAAATCTGGTCGGTTCTCATTTGCAGCAGCCACAACCTGCTCAATGCCACCTTGATAGCCCTGTGAATCACCCAAGACATAGAAACTGATAGTGTTCTCTGCATAGGGTGCTCGTATCTGAACTTGAGCAACATCCTCGTTAGTACTCACATCAAGTACTTCAAAGGAGGTCCCGTTAGCTATTGTTG
>JABCTJ010000167.1 GCA_018238375.1 Candidatus Thorarchaeota archaeon | reverse complement strand
ATCAACTCAAATAGTTCCAATACCTCCGAGTCAGCCACATCGCCTCGAATCATCTTCGCAATCCTCACGCGATGCTCCATCTGCAATTGAGCACTCTTTAGCCATAACTCCGAAAGCTCATTGCCACTCTCCGGGGAGATATCGATATCAAATATGCTTGCAATCTTCTCTCGCCCCTCAGAAATCTTGCGCCTGATGTGCGCCTCGTCGGCTGATGGATCCGCTCCAAGTAGCATGAATCCCTTGGCCGTACGACGGTAGTAGTCTGTGGTTCGTTTACCCGTTGTGACTGTGCCGTATTTGATGACATAACCGCTTTCAATCAGCTTGGGGAGGTGGTGATACAGTTGATTCTTCGTAATGCCTTCACAGCAGTCAGACTGGGTTGATGCCTTAACTATTTCGACGACTGACATGGTATTGCGTTTCACCATTTTCTGTCGGATGATTCTCTCATTGGTTTCCTCACTGAATTCCTCAGTCGTCTGAGTATCATCAATGCCCTGCCTCAGCACCTGAATGATATGAAGTCTTACAGGCTCCGCAAGTTCATCGCATTTCTGCTTGTCATAGACGAACTCGACCTCTTTCTGAGGCTTCTTACCCTCCTTAGTGAGGACAATGTCCTTCAGAGTATCGGTTTCGTTTTCGAAGACTGTATTGATGTTTCCCAAGTTGACTGCCTCGTTTTCCACTACATTTCCAAGTTGGATATCTTGGTTTGCGCTATTTAAGTTTCTGGTACAAACCATTTGTTCGACACACATTTTACGTTGAATAGTTTGCGACACAAACCTTATATGGGTTTATGCCTGTACTATAGATAGCAGAATGGTTTGCTTTACACACCTTCTAGCTAACGGTGAAACACAATGGCACTGGCAAAAAATACACGAAACGCATCTGTAACGCAGAACGCAAAGGCTGCTAAGGTCCTGTCGACCGGAGCACTATACCATGCATACATCTATCGGAGGTGATAGAACTGGCGCTCGCAAAAATGGCTGGGAACGAGAGGAAGGGTCTCCCGAAGAAGCCTGTTTCAACACATGCAGTCGCACGCGCATATCTTTACTACCGGTAAAGAGGGATTGGAATGGTATCTGACAACGATTCCGTTCAGTCCTGTGCTGAAGACAAGAGAGATAGTCCCCTATGCCCCCAATCTCATTATATGACCACACGTGAGGAAGTTTTCGCGTGGGAAACCACGTGAGAGCTTCACTCTGATTTTTCATTATCATCTTGGTGTCAAGATGAATTCAATCTCATGAAGCAGATCCGCGACTGCCTGACCCATATCCGTCAGCGCTAGATACGGATTTCCTCCTTCTCCACGGAGTTGCAGTACTAGTCCCGATTCTGTCAGCTCTCGCTTAATTTGCTCGAAATCCAACTCCGACTCGCGAATGGCCTCCAATGCCTCTCTCATTTCCTCCTCGAACCTGTCGCCCCACTTGAGCTGTAACAGGAGTTCCTTCACTCTAGGTTGTGAAATGTACTGAATATCCATTGATGCACCGCCATGACGTACGAAATGTAAGATATGAATCGTGTGCTATAGTGTCCAGCACTCCTTTATAGCGGCTTGCCATCACCTTCTGAGTTTACAATTCGCATATCGAAAAGGAGTGAATGATTTGACATCTACTGATGGTACGGACGATACATCTGCCTCGGAGATTGGAGCTCCGACTAAGATGCGATGGCTACACGTCTTCGCGATTGGTCTTGGCTTCTTTACAACGAGTGTTAGTTGGAGCGTCTACAACAGCTATCTACCAGCTGCATTTCTACCAGATTTCATCGTTGGTGATCTACAGAACACAATCATTGGTGCAATCATGGTCGTGGACAATCTTCTTGCTCTGTTCCTTCAGCCCTACATCGGGGCGAGGTCAGACAAGACACGGACAAAATGGGGCAGGCGAATGCCTTACATAATGATAGGCACGCCGATTGCCGCACTCTTCTTCTCATTAGCAGCCTATGGTTGGGCGGTCTTTGGGTTCTGGTTCATGCTTGCGATGTTAACAATTTTCAATGTCGCTATGGCGTTTTATCGGGCTCCTGTAGTGGCACTGATGCCTGACCTTGTTTCCAGTGAAAACCGTTCGAAGGCAAATGGAGTCATCAATCTGATGGGCGGAATTGGTGCGATCTATGCATTTGCAATAGCGTCACAAATCTATAAGATCAGTGACCCAGCTCTGGGTGTGATGTTGGGTGTGACTGCTGTGCAGTCAGGACCCATATTGGCGTTTCTAACAACATCAGTGATTATGGTTGTTGCAGTGGCAATTCTCTTTGTAATTGTCAAGGAACCTTCAGTCCCGCCAGCAGACGCCAAAAGAGAGATTGGTATCATCAAAGCGTTTCAGCAGGTGTCCTTCTCAAAGGACAAGTCCGCTGCGGCAATCATGGGTGCAATCTTCTTCTGGTTCTTCGGGTGGAACGCGATAGAAACGTGGTTCACGAAGTACGGCAATGAAGTACTTGGCTTCTCAGTCCCAGATGCCTCATTCCTTCTAAACGGTATTGCTCTATCATTCGTTGTCTTTGCAGTCCCATCAGGCTTCATTGCAGTGAAGTTTGGGCGAAAGAACACAATACTAGCCGGTCTTGTCATAATGATAGTATCCCTAAGCCTTCTCTGGGTCATTACAGACTACTTGACAATACTTGGTGTTCTAGCAATAGCTGGCATCGGGTGGGCATTGATAAACGTCAATAGTATCGTGATGCTCTGGGAACATCTGGGTCAAGCTCGTATCGGCGCGGGGACGGGACTATACTATGCCGCCAGTATGGGTGCTGCGATTAGCGGTCCGGTTGTGTCAGGTATTCTTTTCGATATACTCGGAATCGGAATACTCTATCCGTTGTCAATCGCCTTCTTTGTTGTAGCATTCTTCCTGACCATGGCAATAAAAACCGGCGAAGCAGGAGACGCAGCAATCGCATAGGTCACATTATGAATATGTTCGGGAGGACACCTGTTGTCCTCCCCGGATTCTTTCTAGTTGTATGCACGATAATCCATATCCACATTCCCATGGACGCTCGCATGTTGAACTCGCCTGAGTACTTGCATATGTTCTGGATTTGCCTTTAATCAAGCCAAACACACAAGAACTGGGATGTGTCTGTGCCAACCACAGAGAGTTGTCATTCTTGATGGGCGATGAAAAACCAAGATGCATATTGTGCAATGAACCTTCCACTGATGATGACCCTCTTCTAGAAGTGAGAGGCTGGATTCGGGTTATGCTCGGACAGGATGGTATGGCGCATCATCAATGCATGGCAATGACAGCCAACGATGCCGCTTTCAGCAAGGGCGATGTTCCTTGGGATATATCTGGACCGCACCCTGCTCTGGTCAACCTAGTAGAAACCAAGCGAATAGTGCCTGGGCGAGTATTCGAACCAGGTCCCGGTTTGGGCCATGATGCGGTGTATCTCGTTTCTAATGGATTCAGAGTAACTGCATTGGACATCTCAAAAAAGGCAGTATCTATGCTTCGAAAACGCATCGAGAAACTGGGGCTTGATGTCGACCTGATTGTTGGGGATGTGTTGAGGGATGGTCCTACGGACGGAGAGTTTGATTATATCTTTGAGCGCTCGGTTCTTCAAACGCTACCCCCCACAAAGCGAGCCCACTACGTCCTGTGCCTGACCAAGATTCTAAAACCGACGGGTGAATACATTGGCATAATACGAGGTCCACGAACTCCTATGCCTGAATCGCAGCCCTATGCATTCACCAGAAACATGATAGAGCAGCTTCTATCTGCGCATTTCAGGGATATCGAGACAACAAGAGTCCCCTCAGGATTCAACAATAGTCGGTCAGAATACTTCCTCGTGATTGCATGTCGACGGTAGTCTAGACCTCTGCCAGCACATTTTCAGCCTGCAAGTCACGTTCCCCTGAGTTTCTTTCGTGTGCAGCAGCTCGCCTAGAACTGAAGACAAACAATAGGAATGCTACTATCGACATCATAGCGGCATTGATCATTATGGCAAGATAGCCTGGCCATATTGAAATTAAGAGAAACGCAATCAATGGCCCTATTACGCCGGAGATTGACATGACTGACTGCAGAAGACCGGATGCCGTAGATTTCTCAACATTGCGCTCAGTCACGTGCTTCAGCGCACCAACATAGAGACATGCCCACGCAAGCCCAAGTAGAATCTGCGTTGGGAGGACTTCGAAGATATTTGTGATAAGAGTGAAGGAGGCGAAAGCCATTGCACTCGTGATTAGACCAATGGAGATTAGTTTTCTACTGTCAAAGCGATCGGTTAGCCAAAGCATGAACACTACCTGAGCTAGGGCATTCGTCGCCTGGATGATTCCAATCATGAACAAATCTGCTCCTTCTAAGCTGAGAAGGAAAAGGGGCCATAGGGTCCACATGGCATGGGCACTGCTATGCCTAATGAGCATCCCGAGATATATTGGGAAGTTTCGCTTAATCGTTTCAACTGGGAATAGTGGGACTTTCACCCGTACTCTAGAAACCGGTGGTAGCGTCAGAGCGCTCAAGAATGCTATCATGAAGAAAGAGGACGAAATTAGGAATGCGTAGTGGATATCGAAACCCGCTGCAAAACCAGCGATGATTGTGCCTACTCCCCATCCAACGGCACCAAATGAGGCAAACCTCCCCATCTTCATTTTAGAGTCATGCGCGTAGGCTGCCAAAGCTCCTGGATATACACCCACACAGAAGCCCGTCACGATTCTAATCACGAGGAGCATTTCGACGCTATCCACCAGGAACAGAAGTGCAACGCTCAACGTCGAAGCTAGGAGTCCCGCACGGAGAATGAGCCGGCGTCCATGGATATCTCCGGCTCTGCCGAAAATGTAACTGGAGATGAATACAGCTGCGGAGTAAGCGCCCGCAATCCAAGTGATTTGGATATTACTTGCTCCTAGACCTTGGAAAAGAATCGGGACGTATGTGAAGGATGAGAGTATGGCCGCCCCTGCCATTAGCTGCACAGTTTCAGTCTTCAAACACAGTCACTGGACCGTTCCTCCGACATCTATCTTTTTAACAGTCTGGTAAGGTTGTCGAAGTAGAGAGCAGTTTGAGATCATAGCAAAAGCAATTATCTCTCCTTCCTAATACCAAGTAGGGACGGTATACGAAGTGGTTTCAGCCAGAACCAAGTTCATAATTATCACTCTGGATGAGTTAGCGCTAGTACCGATTGCTGTTGTGCTTGCACACTTCTTTGCGCCTGAGTACACGGTATTAGTAGCTGTCGCGGGAATTATTATTGCAGCAATCTTTGTGCCCATCAAGTACTACTTGGTGTATCCTACACTCAAACAAACGGAGTCACATCAACTCTACAATCTAATCGGAATGACCGCTGTTGTGACTAACACTGTAACGAGCACATCAGGGAAGATACGGCTTGGTTCCGAGATATGGGACGCTCTCTGTGATGAAGGAACCAATTTTCCAACTGGGTCAAAGGTGCGGATAGTTTCGAGAGAGATTTTCAAGGTTCACGTTGGTCCAACTGAGGATGTGCCTGAGAACACTGAACCTCACTCGTGAACTCATTTGGCGTTGCTCAACAGGAATTGATAGATGAGTTGAATCGTCTTTTCTACATCTTCAAGGTTGATTGTTTCGAAGCTGCTATGAGAATATCTGCACGGTATCCCAATAGCTGACACCACCTGACCCTGTGAAGCTATCTGGGAACCATCAGTAGCGTAGTTGTGATATACAGCTCTCTGCACCGGAATTCCCAAATCCTTTGCTAAAGCGAATAGTTCCTGATTCTGCTTGTGTGAGTAGTGTATCTGGTTGTCCTTTATGACAATCACAGGGCCTTTTTCCAGAGATACACCTACTTCGCCAGATGTACCGGGGAAATCGTCTGCGAGGCCGATATCAACAATAAGTACTCCATCAACATCCAAATTTCGCGCGATTGTCGCTGCACCATTGGCTCCCAGCTCTTCCTCCTCATCGTTGACCGAGCTTGAGAGTTGGGCTCCCGAAACACCTGAGGAGTCGATACAGTAGATGATGACAGCTATCATATCTCCTGCCTTGGGTGACACAGAAAGAATGTCTACTTCATAGATCAATGGACCCTCAACATCATCAATTAGGGCCATGACAATGATTGAGATCAAGAGCATCATGAAGACTGCGCCGAGGGCTATGAGCTTGGTCTGGGCTCTCATTTCTTAGGTCTAACCTCAAGAAAGCGTTTGTAGTCGAAATCTTGCACTTCTTGTTGCATCTAATCAACCTTTCCAAAAACGAATCATCAAGACTCATGATAGATGCGAGGTATTCCTGCTTTGTATAGTTCTCCGATTACCGTTCATTGTAAGTTGTACAAAGTTGGACACCGAAGTCTAGTACGTCCAGAAAGCGGCACTGGACTACTCCGTGAGGACCCTTCACAGGTGTGTCATATTCCTCAGAAACCAATGTCGTACTGGTCTATATAAAGCCCACAATGGAATTGTCCAGATATGTCCAGCTTTGCACCAGCCATTTATTACCCGCGCATAAATAGCTTAGATAGACTTGTACTGTATGGCATTCGAAGACATCGTGCTCGGACTTGCTGTAGGACTGCTCCTCACACTGATTGTCTATCTTGCTATGAGTGCGCGTCTCAGGCATCGCATCTCATTAGTTGAGGCTGAGTTCAGACAGCTCTGGGCTGAACAGGAGAAGGAGATTAGGAAAGACGCTGCAGATCGTAGCCGCTATGT
>JABCTJ010000147.1 GCA_018238375.1 Candidatus Thorarchaeota archaeon | reverse complement strand
CTTGGTAGATTCGCAATTCATGTCTTATTTGATAATTGGAATAAGAAAGCATCCACGGTTCCAGAGTTTCTGGAATTTGAAGGCAAAACTTACATAGTTTCTTGCGAATATTATCATGCCTATCTCTTGTATAGGCCATCAGCACATGATAAGTTTGAGGAGTTATTAGAGGCAATGAATGTTTTCAAGATAGCGAATGGAGGGAATTCTGACGATTGAGTTAGCCTTGCTTGTTCTTGTAATAATATTTTGTGCAGGTATAACATATGGTCGTGGTCGGCCTTCTGGTAAAACGACAGTTACTAGACCATCAGATAAGAACGTTGATGGGATGGGTGGTATTCGAGCTTATGATTATTCCTACGTGAATCGTGGAAAAGCATATCCAGTAGGTCTGCGACAAGAGAGAAAGAGAACTGCTACATTTAAGGAGCCAAGAAGAAGAAAGGAAAAAGATAGACACAAATGAAAACAATCTGAATACGATTGTCTTTTTGTACGCTTGTCCGTCCAAAGGCTTCACGCGATTCCGTTCGATATGAGGTGATATGGGAATGTCCTATAGAATTTTCAAGAACTTCCTGTATACTGAGAAGACAGAAAATGAAGTGGACTATGCCTACCCTCTCTAGAATCAGTCATACTCTTCGTCTTCATCCTCAATCAGAATATCAAACGATTCAGGATACGGGTGGTCCGGAGGCTTTGGCACAGCTCTCTCAAGGATCTCCCCGAGTTCTCTCCACTCGCGATGTCGTATGGTTCGCCCATAGATGCCCGCTGCAGTGATGATAATAAATGCAATGAATCCTACAATATGGAGTTCAGTTCTGGTTTCGAAGATATAAGAGGACGCGGAGAGCGCGAGAACCAGAATGCTTCCAATGATGAGCGTATTGAGGAAACAATCGCATCTGATTCCTAGCTGCGGAGGACCTACCTGAAAATCTTCTGGGTCTGAACCGGAAGCCCGATTCAAGATGTAGTTGAACGCAGCTGCAATCAGTACACCAACTATAATTATGAACCCGAGAAGTGGGTCCACGATCATCACCTCCAAGATAGTTTCTAGATTTCCACCTTGGGCGCTGCTACTTTCAGGTAGCTAAACCCGTACTCGCCCTCGTAAGAAATTTCTGAACCCTCGTCTGGCACAATGGTGAGGACGATAGAGTATTTCTTGACAACATCTGGGGCGGCATTGCTAATCCTAAAGTCGCCTTTTGATAACGCAATCTTGTGACCAGTCTTCAGGTTCTTCAAACCAGGGTGTTTCTCTAGAAGAATGCCTACGCGCCCCTGGAGCGTATCGTTTCTAACTACTAGGATGTCCGCGCCATCAATCTCATAAACGGTAAGAACATCCATCCGTCCTCGAAGTGACTCAGGTAATTTCTCCAGAGGAACTGGCTTCTCCGTTGTCATCTCCTCAAGAGGAGGCATATTTCCCTGAATCTCATTCAGTATCGGAGTAATCTGTGCAGTTTTCCAGCCCTTCTTCACGAATACCTTGAGAGCGTGCTCTGCTATCTTCTCCAATGCGGGGTTTAATCTATCGTGAGATGAAGATGATACCTTGTAGAGCTGCAAGAATGACATCAATGCTCCAGTTTCTTTTCCATAAGCCACCCCTATTTTGTACGCGTTAACTGAGAGCTGCCAGGCGTTGTCATGATCGTCGAACAGCAGGCTGTACTTTGCTATGTCATTCAACATGGCTATTGTAACATCAGGGTATCGCAGCTTGGACTGTGTCAGAGAGAATCCGCCCATGAACTTCCTGAGAATCTGCATTGTGATGTAGAACCCTTCTGAGGTTTCTTTCATGTCATCGAGTCCCACTCTTTCCAACATTGAATCATACAGACTGTAGTAGTAGTCAATCTCCTCATAATCCTCCAGAATGAGTGCCAAGATGATTCTCACGAAGAAAACTGATGCCTTGAGAGCGTCGTTCTCCACACCTGTGAACATCAACAGTCTGAAAGACTCGTCTGAGATTCCGAGGGCATCTTTGATGCCTTCTTTGGTTCCACGGTACAGGTGACACATCATTTCTAAATAATACAGAAATAAAGTGATGTCAGCGGCATGTGTGACAAGTCGCTTGTGGGTTTCACTGGATTCAGTCAGTGTTGACATAATGAGAAGGCGTTCAATCTCATTCTGAACAGCTTCGATTTCTTTTGCTAGTGTATCGTACTTCATCTCTCTGAAGTCATCAAACATCGTAGGAATACCTGCCTTGATATCCTCAAGGAAATCGAGCACAAAGAGGGGTTGACCCTGCGAGAGAGACCTGTCAACCCGAGCTGGCCGCTTCACTTCTCTAAGAACTCGCATAGCATGTTCTTCGATAATTCTTATTCGCGTGACTGGATCGTAGGCTTCCTGACGAGATATGCTGTATCTGACTTCTTGCGTGTAGATTCGCTCACGTATTGTGCTGAGCTTTTTCACAAGACCTTCATCGTCAACTGATTCCATTAGATGCAATGCGAAAGCAGATCCAACTATCCCTTCAACCTCGATGTTGAGGTCCTCGATAGTGTTCAAGAGTTTGAGGTCACTGGTTACAATCTTGGAACCTTTGACGCGCATAGCAGCAAGGATGAGGGACATATCATTGGGTTGAGGGAGTACTCCCTCAGGTCTATTGATGTCTGCGATAAGCGCCTTGATATCCTTCGACAGAGTTTCATCTATCTGGATTATCTGTTCAACCTCTCTTCGAATATACCAACGAAGCTCGTGGAAGACCTGCCTGCTAATCCAGAGCTCCATCCCGATCTTATCAGCAGCCTCCTTGATGACGAACACGTCCTTAGGTCTGTCACTGAATCCGGATATGAAGAAATTTGCATCAAGGTATACGCGCATGTAATTTTGTCTCCGTCTCTTTGTAATGCTGCGGGAAAGGGCAACGCTTGAGGACCTGCAGAACCCCTCAGAACTGCCAGTTTGTTTCGCCCAGCATTAAGGTCTTTCGCTAGTGGTCCTTTTAGCAACCGAGTCCTGCGGCGTTTCAATTAAAGAAAAGCCTTTTGCTGCAGCAGGTGAATGACGCTCTACGGTAGTCTTTAAATCAGCATTGACAGTCCTCCGGCCCTAGCTCGGAGATGCCTTCATGAACTCCATAGTTCGGCCCACAATATCAGAGATGCTTGAGATCAAGTCTGTCGCGATAGTTGGTGTTTCAGCCAAGATGGGCTACTATTGGGCTCACTCCATGCTTCAATGGGATCATGACCTCAAAGTATGGTTGGTTTCAAGGTCGGGGGAGGAGGTCCTAGGCCATAAAATATACCGGAGCCTGTTGGACATACCGGAGCCTGTTGATTATGTTATCCTTGCAGTACCGTTGAGAGCAGTCCCTGAAGTACTGAAGGAATGCGCCCAGAAGGGCGTTAAGGGAGCGACTATCTTCACAAGCGGCTACTCAGAACTCGGTACAGAGGAGGGTAGGCAACGCGAGAAGGAAGTCAAAGACCTCGTTCACTCAATGTCATTCAGAGTCTTTGGACCGAATTGCATGGGACTAATGTATCCAAAGATTGGTTTTGCGTTCATGCCAACATGCCAACAGCTTTCAGGAAATGTTGGATTCGTTTCACAATCTGGCGGTATTGCAATTACAATCTACACAGCAGCTGTACACGCGGGCGTTGGCTTTAGCAAGATGTTCAGTTTTGGGAATGCAGTGGATATCTCTCCCTATGAGCTTCTTGATTACCTCCAAACAGATCAAGAAACGGATGTTGTAGGCGTGTACATTGAGGGAACAAGTGATGGAAAACAATTACTTGAGTCTCTCAAGCGAATTGCTGAGAAGAAGCCCATTGTCGCAGTAAAGGGAGGACGTTCGATTGAAGGGTCTAGAGCGGTTTCATCTCATACAGGTGCCTTGGCTGGCAGGGACGAAGTCTGGGACGCAGCATTCCGTCAGGCAAACGTTGTCGCAGTTGACACATTGGAAGATCTAGAAGCAACACTAAGTATTTTCTCAAAAAGTCCTCAACCACGGTCACCGAATGTTGGTATCCTTGCAATAAGCGGTGGAACCAGTGTAATCTACACTGACCTGTGTGTAGACCACGGACTTCGAGTACCCCCTTCTTCTCCCGAAACCGTTGAAAAGCTACGAACCCTGATAAGGGGTGTTGGTAACTCCGTAGCGAATCCCATTGATCTCGCCGCAGATTACTACAACGACCAAATACTGGCTGAAGCAATCCGTGTTGTTGGTGCTGATCCTGCGTTCGATTCAATCATCTTACAAGCGGATGTTCACAATATTCATCAAGTCGCTTCGATCATGGGTGCAGCTGATGTGGTCGAGTATCTGTGGGCAACCATGGCCAAAGCAGGAAGCGAAATCGTGGGGAAAGAAAAGAAGCCGGTCCTAGTGGCAATACCGGAAGTAGCATACCCTGAGGCAAGAGAAACGGCATGGCAGAAATTCGTTGAAGCAGAACTGCCCGTCTTCAGAAACATCAGTGAGGCTGTTGGTGCACTCTCTCGAGTCTGCAAATACTATGAAATACGGCATTCTCGGAATATCTAAATTTTACTGTACTATGGCTTGACTTCTGAAATGTCGATTCGAAGCGACAAGGAAGTGATTTGGCAATCAATATGCTAAGAGGTCGCTAAATGGATTCCAGATTGAGTTTCCACTCGGTATCGCCCTGACGAATCAGGATTCCAGTGTGGACCTCGAAGTTCGGTCTGACATCAAGGTCTTGGTTGTTCTCAAGCTGACTCCGAATGAAGCGAATCAGCGTTGCCGACGTCCATTCAGTCATACACGTTACTTTCACCTTGGATATAGAAGGACCACGATTTCGCGTCATGCTCTCCATTCACTTGTGTGTTCTTGATTCCGTACTTCCTCCATTGCCGCTTCTGTTAGAAAATAGCGGCAATGGCGGCAATGTGCGTTTCCTATTGACTGGGCTTATCTGCCAAGAGCTGAAATCATCAGCATCATCGTCATGAATGCGCCAAAAGGATTGAAACGCCGCGATGTATGACTTGCATATCATCTTGATGATACGCGGAGTAATACGAGGGAAATATTATATCCTTTGCTGCTCTCCTTTTCCAAGTTCGCTGGGCGACCGGAGAGAGAGGAAAATCGCGCATGCCCCTCAGCGGCCGAATGTAGACAATGGGAAGGTTCACTCATTATCTACAGCCAGTCATATTGGGGATGCCAATTCTGACCACCTCTTCGATTCGGTTACGCTGTCGAGGAGGCACATGTGCAAATGAACAAGAGACTGTTGAAAGTCCAATTTGTTACTGCTGTTTTTCTCTCGCTGATGTTGCTTAGCCTTGCCCCCCAAGCCGTATGGGCTAGTCAGGCACTGCAGCATGGTGAGGATCTAATACCGAAACCTTTCGAGGGCTATAACCTCGATAGTATCTACATCTTCTATGATCCGGCCGACGAGATGATGTCTGCCGTAGCTGAAGGTGTGAATGAAATCGTCACAGTAAGGATAAACCGTGTGACGATGATACCAGTGACTTCGCATAGCGATGTAGCTTACTGGTTATTGGACGCGCCTTGGATTGCCGTCTATGCGCTGCAGTCCACTCTGAAGGGCGTAGTTTTTCCCGATAGGGACATGTTGTGGCGTCAGTTCTATCAGACTCTCAGTTGCCATCCGTCGACCCAGCATGTTATTGGGATGGGCAATACCTTATCCCTTAACCACTATCTAAAATCCACTGATGCGACAATACACCACAGCGAATCTGAAGTGACTGACGGGCTGATTCTCATTCTATATGACATATGGTCCATTCGAGAGATTTGCAGAACTCGTGAGCATGTAAGTACGGAATACAAAGACGCTGCAGATGATTTGGAGAAGATGGTTCTTCAAATTTATGCTGACAACCTAAACGAACTGATACAGCGTTCGTTTGAACCGATCAATCCAGTAGGCGAAGTTGATCCTCTGGCTGCTGAAGAAAGATATCAGCGCATGTTGGAAAGGCATCCAGCGAAGGTGGAGGATGCTGCATTCCGACTTGATGCGGAAGGGAATCTCATTGAAGTGCCTCTCGATGAACTTCCTGATGACTTCTCCCCCATGATTCAGCTAAGCGAACTGGCTGAAGTTGACGCTTCAAGTTTCATACTTGGTGAGATACCCCTACTGTCAGGTCTTAAGGGCGGAATCGGCAAGGTTGTTGATATCTTGCTTAAGGTCCTTGGATCGGCAGGAAAAACAGTACTCTCGATTCCTGAGTCTGCACTTAGTGGACTAGGTGATGTCTTTGATATGATTGTCCCATTCTTGGGTCTCGTCACAGACTTTGACCTTGAGAATCCCATCAAATCATTGATTATGCCCTTAGTGGAACAGTTCCCCTTCCCTGAGCCGCTCAAGATGCTCCTAGAACCCATCCTCGCAGGTCTATTCGAACTGAAGGGTGGACTTGGCAACATTCAGAATGTCATTACGGAATTGCTGTCTGCTCTCCTCCCTGACTTCCTCCCTCCCGGAGTGATGGACTTCCTTAGCGATGTGCTTGACATTGGTGGCGACCTTTGGGACCTTATTGCTGACGTAGTTTCC
>JABCTJ010000142.1 GCA_018238375.1 Candidatus Thorarchaeota archaeon | reverse complement strand
AGAGTCATTGTGGTATTCGGGTCTACGGCCTGACCGATTCCCACGTCGATTTCGCATACCCATTGACATATGTCAGAACCAGCACCCTTTGCTCTAAATGTATCAATCCAAGGACAGGAAGTCACTTTCATCTCCAGAACCCTATCCGATGCCTCAAGCAACTCGATATCAAATCCGAAGTATGGATGCGCTCCATCGAAGAACTCAAAGATGGATGTCAAGTCGCCCGCTCTGAGACCCCCGTCTTTGATGCCTTCGTTCCCAAGATCTATGCCGTGCAAACGGTTAGCTTCTCCGATTGCTGCCAAGCCATCATTCCCCATTAATCTGCGGATAGCCTCAATATAGACTACATGAGTGGAGGCTAGCGTAGCCATGTTATTTCTTCTAACATCGTCTGCTGATGGACCGGTCATTCATCATACGTCCTTGGCTCTTCGATACGGATGTGATTGCAACGAAGATTAAGCACATCCCCATATATCTTAAGCCATCCTTTAGACGGCGCTTCAAGAGGTTATTTAAACGGGGAGTTTGCCCCCGTCGATTCATTGGTGCTTTTGATGCTTGCAGATAGAAACAAACTGATTCCACAAAGTGAAATCAGAAGGATGTACAACATGGCCTTCGGTCGCAAGAACGTCCTAGACATGACGGTGGGTCTTCCTGACTTCGAAACCCCCAGTTTCATAATCGAGGCGGCCAAGAAAGCTATGGATGATGGATTCACCAAGTACACGCACAATGCAGGCCTCCTTGAGGTCCGGGAGTCATTAGCTAGAAAGCTGAAGCGCGAAAACAACATCGTTGCAGATCCAAAAACCGAGATTCTCTGTACAGTGGGTGGCATGGGCACACTCGTCCTGACGAATATGGCGCTAGTCAATCCAGGAGATGAGGTGATCTATCCAGACCCGGGTTTCGTTAGTCATCGCTCCCACGTCCTACTAACGGGAGGGAAACCTGTCCCGGTGCAGCTGAAGAAGGAAAATGGATTCGGTGTTCGAGCGGAAGACATCGAGGCACTGATTACGGATAAGACGAAA
The DNA here is from genome assembly GCA_018238375.1 of Candidatus Thorarchaeota archaeon. Taxonomy (GTDB): domain Archaea; phylum Asgardarchaeota; class Thorarchaeia; order Thorarchaeales; family Thorarchaeaceae; genus WTCK01. Next base: position 2,656 of record JABCTJ010000142.1, on the reverse strand, counting down.
CTGCTAGTCCTAAACCACCCAAACAATCCAACCGGTGGTGTTCTATCGAGGAAAGAAATGGAGAGGATTGCTGACCTAGCCATCCAGCATGACTTCGTCGTGCTCTCCGATGAAGCCTACGAGAAGTTCCATTATGGAGAAGAGAATCCAAGACTCTTTGGAGCACTTCCAGGAATGAAGGAGCGGACAATCACTCTCTTCTCATTCTCAAAGACCTATGCCATGACAGGATGGAGAATCGGCTTTTCCACAGGTCCTGCAGAAATTATTCATGCTATGACGATGCTCCAGGAGCACTTTGTTTCTCATCCTACCTCAATCTCGCAGAAGGCGGCACAGGCTGCAGTAGATGGCCCACAGGACTGTGTAAAGGAGATGCATGACACATTCAAGAAACGCAGGAACATCATCACAAAAGGGCTGCAAAGTATCGAAGGTATAGAGCTAGACCGTCCAGGTGGTGCTTTCTACGTGTTTCCGGATATAAGCGCGTACGGATTGAAATCGTTTGACCTCGCCAAGAAACTCCTAGATGACACTGGTGTTGTTACAGTCCACGGATCCGGATTCGGGCAATATGGAGAAGGTTTCCTCCGTTTTTGTTATGCTGTAGCCACAAAACGAATAGAAAATGCCTTGCAGAGATTGGATACCTACCTGCCAAAGCTCCTCAAATGATTCAGCACCCCTAACAGAAGAATAAAGTGATGCGTTGGCAGTATTTTCAGGGATGACCTCCAGAACGAAGCGCATGAAACAGAGGATGCTCGATTCGCCCCCCACAATATCGTCTGAGCGAGCTGAGCTCTTCACCGCCGCCATCAAAGAGCATCTACAGGAACCAGCCAAACTCAGGCTAGCAAAAGCTTTTGCCAACGTCCTCCTCAATATGACTATCCGGATTGAGCCTGAGGAACTCATTGTGGGGAATATGGGGTCAACCCTGAGATCATGTCAGATATTCCCAGAATACAGCTGGAGATGGATAGAGCAGGAATTGGACAGGTTCGAGAAGCGACGAACCGAGAAGTTTCTCATTAGCGAGAAGGACAAAAATACACTCCGCGAAGTATTCGAGTTTTGGAGAGGAAGAAGCACTGCTGAGATATGCGCAACAAAAATGCCCGAAGCAGCTCAGCGTGCATCTGAAGCCGGACTGTTCACTATTGGAGCACCGGGAACAGGCATAGGTCATGTGATTGTTGATTACCGGCGCGTGCTGAAGGATGGGCTAGAGGCAATCCTAGCAGAAAACGCATTTCTTGGAGAAGCAGAAGGCGATTCCGAAAAAGCAGCATTCTATGAGGCTGTCGGGATTGAGATTCGTGCTGTGATAGGATTCGCAGAGAGATTCGCTAAGCTGGCCGAAGAACAGGCAAAGGGCGAGCAGGATGCGCAAAGAAAGAAGGAACTCATCACCATCGCAAAGGCGTGCAGACGCGTTCCAGCTAAGCCCGCCCAGAGCTTTCAGGAGGCAGTGCAATCGTTCTGGTTTATTCAGCTACTCGTGCAAATCGAATCGAATGGTCACTCCATCTCCACAGGGAGATTCGACCAGTACATGCACCCCTATTACATCAAGGATATCGAGTCTGAACGAATGGCAAGAAACGAAGCTCTCGAACTCCTTGAGATGCTATGGATTAAGTTTTCCAGCATAATCAAGCTGAGAAATGAATACTACAGTATTGCATTTGCTGGACATCCGATGTTCCAGAATCTGACAATTGGCGGACAGGACTCGGATGGTAATGATGTGTGTAATGAAGTCACAAACTTAGTCCTCGAAGCTACTGCGAATGTGAGAGTGACTCAACCAACTGTGTCATTCAGGTGGCACAAGAATACAGCCGAGAACATGAAAATGAAGGTCACTAAAGTGGTTTCGCAGGGCTTGGGCATGCCTGGCTTGTTCAATGATGAAGTCATCATCCCGCTAATGGCGAGGAAAGGAACAGATAAGGACGAAACGCACGATTACTCTGTACTGGGATGTGTCGAGCCCATCATTGAAGGGAAAAGCGATCCACGAGCCAACATCGGGTATGTAAACTTATTGAGAATACTCGAAGTTACGTTGAACGGGGGCAAAGACCCGAGAACAGGAAACATGGTGGGAGCTGAAACTGGCAATCCACAAGGCTTCGAATCATTTAGCGAACTGTGGGATGCCTACGAGGACCAAATTGACTATGCGATAGACCTTCTTACCAACGCGGATAGAATCGCTGCGGGTATCCTAGCCAGTGAGAAACCCACGCCCTTCATCTCAGCTCTTCTGCAGGACTGCCTTTTAAATGGGAGGACAATGCAAGAGGGCGGTGCCAAGTACAACTCAGGCGGCATAATGGGCGTTGGAGTTGCCATGGTTGCAGACTCCCTCTCTATGATTAGAAAATACGTGTTTGAAAAGAAGCAGTTGACTATGAGCACTCTTCTAAGGGCCTTGGCGGATAACTTTGAAGAACACGAAAAACTTAGAGCCCGCCTTGACAATGACTCAGAGAAGTACGGCAATGACTTGGAAAAAGTCGATATGCTCGCTCGGGACACTGGAAAAGCATTTTGCGAATCCATCCAATCGAGAATGACAACACGTGATGGTCCATATCATGGAGCGTTGTTCTCAGTGTCAATGTATATCCCCCAGGGCGAA
>JABCTJ010000083.1 GCA_018238375.1 Candidatus Thorarchaeota archaeon | reverse complement strand
GCGGACCTCACCGAACTGTCGACGATAGACCTCAAACTCCGTGGAGAGAGGTATAGGTACGGCATCCTGAAGATGAGTCCGTCCAACCTTTACGATGCCTTCGAATTGTTTGATTTTCTGTTCAAGGACCTGAATCAGTGTTTCAATGGAGGCAATAGATCAACAGTGATTGCGTCCATCGCCGCTAGATGCATCGCTGTGGGAATGACGTCATTTGATGACTGACCCTTGTTGACGTGATCATTCGGATGAACAGGCGATTTCATTCCCTTTGGATGCCCTAAGATTTCATTAGCCCGGTTTGCGAGAACCTCATTCATATTCATGTTAGTTTGAGTTCCAGAGCCAGTCTGAAATACGTCAATAGGAAATTGATCTAGGAATCGTTTCTCATCCAGCATTTCGTCTACAGCCTGAAGAACAGCAGTCCCCAAATCCTCATCCAGGTTACTACTCTCCATGTTTGACAACATGCACGCTTTCTTCACCTTGGCGAGTGACAGGATGAATCTCTGAGAGAATCGCAGACCGCTTATCTGGAAATTTCCAATTGCGCGTTGTGTATTGATTCCCCAGTAGGCATCCGCAGGAACATCAAGTTCTCCAAGCACATCCTTCTCTATGCGGGTCTTTTTCATCCAGTGTCCTCCCTGTTGAGTTATACTGCAGAGCCATTACAATGTCAAGTCATTCACAACTTGCTGGAGCAACGCTCTATCTGTTTCGTGGTCTCTGAGTCTACTATTCTTGGGCAATGCTAAGCCGGATGCCAAGTCGGGAAGTTCTGACCTGTAAAACAGGCCGACTGGTATCCTATCTCCAAACTCGAACGACTTCTCCAAGGCAAGCATCTTGTTTGTTGTGTCGTGTCCTTCCTCCTGCAGCGAGTACGCCCGCTCATTGTAGAACTTCCATGTGAGCTTTCGATTCCATGTCACACAGGGCTGAAGAATATCTACAACTGCAAAACCACTGTGCTGTACAGCTTCAACCATAAGCGTCACAAGATCCTTCTGATTTCCTGAGAATCCGCGTGCCACGTAGGTTGCGCCTCCCGCGATTGCAAGAGCGATCGGATTGATTGGCCACATCGGAGCTCCCGGAGGAGGAGGAGAAGTATTCGACACGTATCCTCGCTGTGCTGCCGGTGAGAACTGACCTTTCGTGAGACCCATTACTCCATTATCGTGGATGAAGACCGCCAAGTTAACGTTGCGACGGGCAGCATGAATGAAATGGGAAAAACCCTCACCTAGACCATCGCCGTCTCCGGTGTTCACAATGACTTTGAGGTCCGGATTAACAAGGTGAGCACCAGTTGCAACAGGAATAGCTCTTCCGTGAAGGGTATGAAACATGTTCAGATTGATGTAATGCGGAGCCTTGCTGGAGCACCCAATCCCGGAAACCAAGAGAATTTCATGGCGGGGAACATCTAGCTCAATCACTGCTTTCTTGAGAGCGGCCAGTATTCCAAAGTTGCCGCACCCAGTACACCAAGTTATCGCTTGTTTTCCTTCAAGCTCTTCAATCGTAATCATGCGATACCAGCCTCCTTCAACTGCGTCATGATCCACCGAGCATTCATCTGTCGCCCGTCATACTTGTTGATATGATGATCAACGCCAAGGCCAGTTTCCATCCGGACTAACCTTGCGAACTGCGAAGTTGCGTTCTGCTCCACAGCCACGACCTTCTTGGCTTTCTTGAAGACCGTCTTCAATGTTGTAGTTCTCAATGGGTATACGTCACAGAAGTGTAGTTGATTGATTGACACACCCTCGGCATTGAGAAGGCCGACGGCTTCATAGACTGAGCCCCATGTTGACCCCCAAGTCAGCAATGTGATGTCGGCTATTTTCTTACCATAGATTGTGGGTGGATTTAGAGCCTTGAGTATATGAGGCACCTTCTTCATCAACTTCTCAACCATTGCGTTGCGCAAGTCAGGGTTCTCAGTTATGTGACCGTTCTCCAAGTGCACGTTACCGGAATGAACAACTGTCTTGCCAGCGTCACCCGGGAAGGCCCTTGGGGATACACCATCCTTGGTGAATTTGTATCTGAGATACTCTGGGTCTGGCCCTTCAGTAGCAATTGGACCGCGATCCACGCTAACGCCCTTGACATCAAAACGAGGGATATTCATCATCGAATCAGCATAGTACTGGTCTCCAAGTATCATCACAGGAACCTGAAACTTGTCAGTCAGGTTAAAAGCCCGCGTGGCAACTTCGAAGCCTTCCACTGGATCTTTTGGTGCTAGCAAGATGCGTGGAAATTCGCCTTGACTCGCGTGTGCCATAAAGAGAAGATCTGATTGTTCAGTTCGCGTGGCCAGTCCCGTGGCGGGACCAGGTCGTTGAGCATTGTATATCACAATGGGGGTTTCTGTAATTGCTGCAAGTCCGAGCGCCTCGACCATGAGGGAGAACCCGCCGCCTGAGGTTGTCACGAAAGCTCTAGCACCAGCGAATGATGCTCCGAGACCCATCGTTATCGCTGATAGCTCATCCTCTGCTTGCAGGGTTCCTATGTTTAGATTGTAAGCCTGTGACACGATGTCTTGGAAGACCTGTGTGGAGGGGCTCATGGGGTAGGCAGAAATCCATTTCAAATTGGAGGCCATCGCTCCCAAAGCTAAAGCACGATTTCCATTGATGAAGAGGAGATCTTTGGACGGTCCGTTCTTAACAGAACTAAGATTCTGACTACAGGTCCCTGAGAATTGCTCAGTGGTTAGGTCGTACAGAGCCTTTGCGACTGCGACATTGCTAGTGACAACCTTCTTGCCTTTCCTCTCAAACTTGGCTATGAGCGCGTTCTCAACTAGCTTGAATGGGAATTGCAGCACGGCGAGAGCGGCGCCAAGAGCTGCAGCATTTGTCATTCGCGTGCTTCCACCCACTTCTTTTGCAATCTTCTCTAGAGGTGCTGAGAAATGACATGATTCCAGCTCATCAAACTCAATCCCTTCATCGAAGATTATCACACCGCCCTCCGTCAAGTGGCTGCGTTGTTCTACAATCGCATCCTTGGTCATTGCTATTATGAGATCGACCTTGTCAGAGGCAGCGTAAACCGGTGAATCACTCACTCGAATCTGATTGAAGTTGTATCCCCCTCTGATTCTTGATTCAAAATCCTTCATTACATGAACATAGAATCCTGTCTTGACAAAGACCTGACTTATCAGGCCACCAATGGTGTCTATCCCTTGCCC